>NZ_QKSU01000008.1:0-187234 GCF_003234665.1 Curtobacterium sp. MCLR17_059
CGCTCGCCCCGCACCACGCTCCCCCGCACCCCTGGAGGTACCCCCGATGACCGCACCGGTCGACCCGTCCGAGAAGTTCGCCGCCTACGCGCACCCGGAGCGCCTCGTCTCCACCGAGTGGCTGCAGGAGCAACTCGACGCCGGGGCCGGCGCGCCCGACCTGGTGGTCGTCGAGTCCGATGAGGACGTCCTGCTCTACGAGACGGGGCACATCCCGGGTGCTGTGAAGGTCGACTGGCACACCGACCTCAACGACCCGGTGCAGCGCGACTACATCGACGGCGCCGCCTTCGCCGAGCTCCTCGGCGGCAAGGGCATCGGCCGCGACACCACCGTCGTGATCTACGGCGACAAGAACAACTGGTGGGCGGCCTACGCCCTCTGGGTGTTCACCCTGTTCGGCCACGAGGACGTCCGCCTGCTCGACGGTGGTCGCGGCAAGTGGATCGCCGAGGACCGCGCCCTGACCACCGACGAGACCCTGGTCACGCCCGTCGAGTACCCCGTCGTCGAGCGCCACGACGAGCCCGTCCGCGCCTTCAAGGACGACGTCCTCGCGCACCTCGGCAAGCCGCTCATCGACGTCCGCAGCGCCCCGGAGTACAGCGGGGAGCGCACGACCGCGCCCGACTACCCGGAGGAGGGCGCGCTGCGCGGCGGCCACGTCCCCACCGCCGTGAACATCCCCTGGGCGACGGCCGCCGCCCCCGACGGCACCTTCAAGTCGCGCGACGAGCTCGACGCCGTCTACCGTGACGGCGCCGGCATCGGTGACGCCGACGAGGTCATCGCCTACTGCCGCATCGGTGAGCGCTCGAGCCACACCTGGTTCGTCCTGCAGCACCTGCTCGGCTACGACAACGTCCGCAACTACGACGGCTCGTGGACCGAGTGGGGCAGCGCCGTCCGCGTCCCCATCGTGCAGGGATCCGAGCCGGGTACTGTTCCGAACCGATGAACGCCAGCACCGACGCACCACTCCCCGCCACCCTCGCCGAGATCCGCGACGACTTCCTCGCCCTGGGCCAGAAGGACCGCCTGCAGCTCCTGCTCGAGTTCTCGAACGAGCTGCCAGCGCTACCCGAACGCCTACAGGGGCACGAGGACGAGCTCGAACGCGTCGAGGAGTGCCAGTCCCCCGTCTTCATCACCGTGACGGTGGGCGAGGACGGCGACGCCCCGGACGTGGTCCGGATGCACGCCACCGCCCCGCGCGAGGCGCCGACCACCCGCGGCTTCGCCTCGATCCTGGCGCAGGGCCTGTCCGGCCTGACCGTCGAGCAGGTGCTCGCCGTCCCGACGGACTACCCGTTGACCATCGGCCTGTCCGAGGCGGTCAGCCCGCTGCGTATCCGCGGCATGGTGGGCATGCTCGGACGCGTGCAGCGGCAGGTGCAGGCGGCGGTCGCGTAGACGCGACCCACTGACGGACGGGAGGCGCGGTGCCAGCTGGCACCGCGCCTCCCGTCCGTCCTCCGGTTGCGACTACCGCGCGCTGGCCGCCCCGCGCCGCTGGACCACCTCGGTGAGCCAGGCGAGGATCCGGGCGTCGAACCAGTCGGCGTCGTGGTTCCAGAGTTTGGTGTGCCGGGCCGTGGTCTGGATCTCGAGCCGCACCAGGTCGGGCCGCGCGCGGGCCAGGTCGTGCGAGGCCGAGGACGGAACGAACCCGTCGTCGTCGCTGTGCAGCAGCAGGATCGGCACCGTGAGCTCGTCGGAGCGCGTGACCATGTCGAGCTCGCGCAGGTCCACAGGAGCCTGGAGCCCGGCGAGCCGGTGCAGCACCGGCGTGCGGAGCAGCCGCTGCGCGACCTTGCGGACTGGACGTGGCAGACGCAGGAGCTGGCTCTGCGACTTCAGCACCGCGTGCCAGTCGACGACCGGGGACTCGAGCACCACCCCGTCGACCAGGCCGGCGAAGCGCGAGCGGAGCAGGGTCTGCAGCACGACGGCGCCGCCCATCGACCAGCCCATGAGCACGACGCTCTGGGCGTCCTGCGCGGTGAGCCAGCGGAGGACGGAGTCGATGTCCTCCCACTCGGTGCTGCCGAGGCCGTAGCGGCCGTCGACGCTCGGTGGGGCGACGCCGTCGTTCCGCCACGAGGCGAGCACGACCGAGTACCCGGCGGCGCGGAAGACGGGGACGGCGCGGATCGTCTCGGCACGCGTGACGCCACGGCCGTGCACGAGGACGGCCCAGGGCGCTGCCGGGTCGTCGGCGCGGACGACCCAGGCGGGGGCAGGGCCGTTCGGGGTGGGGATGTCGACGTCCTCGACGGGCACGTCGAGCTCGCCCGGGGTCAGGTAGAACCAGCCGCCCCAGCGACCGCGACGGGCGGCGGTGGGGTCGCCGGCGTCGATCGCGATGATGCGGCGCGTGACGGTGGTGTCGGTCGTGCCGAGGACCTCGCCGACGCGCATGTGGCCGGTGCCGCCGCCGAACCAGAGCGAGTAGCGGCCCTGCAGCTCGGTGTCGGCCGTGCGCTCGATCGTGACGGTCTTCCGGACCGGGTCGACGGCGTGGATCGGGACGCGTTCGTTGCGCTTGCGGTCGGGGGTGACGACCGCACGGGCGACGGCGGCGACGAAGCCACCGATGACGGCCGTCCCCACCGCGGCAGCTGCCAGACCGGCGCCGAGTGCGATGAACCCGGCCGATCGAGCGGTCTCCTGGACGACGTCCTCGGCGGGTCGCGCGGATCGAGACATGGCCCGGAGCCTAGTCTGCATGTGTGTCCGAAACCCGAGAGCCCGACGCCTTCGCGCGGCTCCGCGCGTTCGTGTCCGGCGGCAGCGGCCGTGCCGAGACCACCGTCACCGAGATCCCCTCGCCGACCCGGATCGCACCGTTCTCGATCGCCCTGGCGGCGGACGTGTCCGGCACCGCGCACGGCGTCGAGTCGGACCTGGGAACCGGCCGGTTCATCGCCCTGTACGACCCGGAAGAACCCGAGGGCTGGGGCGGCGCGTTCCGTGTCGTCTCGTTCGCGCAGGCGCCGCTCGAGCCGGAGATCGGCGTCGACGAGTTCGTCGCCGACGTCACGTGGAGCTGGCTCGTCGACGCGCTCGAGTCGCACGGCGCGACGTACGACCACGCCTCGGGCACGGCCACCAAGATCATCTCGCGCGGGTACGGCGACCTCGCCGCACAGGGCGACGGCGCCCAGCTGGAACTCCGCGCGTCGTGGACACCACGCGGCGACGACCTCACCGCACACGTCCGGGCCTGGCAGGACATCGTCGCCATGCTCGCCGGTCTGCCTCCCGCATCGGACGGCGTGACCCTGCTGGCCCCGAGGAGGCTCGCCAAGTGACCGACCCCGCTCCCCAGGACGCCGCTGGATCGACCGGCCCGGCTGCGTCCGCAGCCACGGCTGCCGGATCGACTGCTGCCGCTGCCGCTGCCGCTGCCGGCCCGACTGCCGCCGCCGCTGCCAGCCCTGCCTTCGAGGCATCGCACGACGCCGTCAAGGTCATCGACACGCGCGAGGACTACCTCGAGGCGGTCGCCGCCATCGCCGCCGGCCACGGCCCCGTCGCGGTCGACGCCGAGCGCGCCAGCGGCTACCGCTACTCGCAGCGCGCCTACCTGATCCAGGTCTTCCGCCGCGGTTCCGGTGCGTTCCTGTTCGACCCGATCCCGATCGGCGACTTCTCGGAGCTGCAGACCGCCATCGTCGACGAGGAGTGGCTGTTCCACGCCGCCTCGCAGGACCTGCCGTGCCTGCAGGAGGTCGGCCTCGTCCCGACGCGCATCTTCGACACCGAGCTCGGCGCCCGCATCGCCGGGTTCCCCCGCGTCGGCCTCGGCGCCGTCGTCGAGCAGCTGCTCGGCATCACCCTGGCCAAGGCGCACTCGGCCGCCGACTGGTCGACCCGTCCCCTGCCGCAGTCGTGGCTCGTCTACGCGTCGCTCGACGTCGAGCTGCTGCCCGACCTCCGCGACGCCCTCGCCGAGAAGCTCGACGAGGCCGGCAAGACCCGGATCGCCCAGGAGGAGTTCGACGCGGTCCTGCACCGTGCGCCGAAGCCCGCCCGTGCCGAGCCCTGGCGTCGCCTGTCCGGCATGCACGCGCTCCGTGGTGCGCGAGCACTGGCGATCGCCCGGTCGCTCTGGCTCGCTCGCGACGAGTACGCCCGACAGGCGGACATCGCCCCCGGGCGCACGATCCCCGACTCGGCGATCGTCGCCGCCGCGGCCGCTGCACCCGAGTCCCGCGCCGAACTCGGTGCGCTGAAGACGTTCACGGGCCGCGCCAGCCGTTCCGAGCTCGACCGCTGGTGGGCCGCCGTCGAGGAAGGCCGCACCACCGAGGACCTCCCCCGTCTGCGCGGTGGCGGCGAGGCGACGCTGCCCCCGCCCCGCGCCTGGGCGGACCGCAACCCGGCCGCCGACCGCCGGTACAAGGCCGCGCGCGCCGCGGTGACGAAGCGTGCCGAGGAACTCGACATCCCGCTCGAGAACCTGCTCACGCCGGAGACGCTCCGGCTCGTGTCGTGGGCCCCGCCGTCGCCGCCGTCGACCGAACTGGTCGGCGCCGCCCTCGCCGAGCACGACGCCCGCCCGTGGCAGGTCGAGGAACTCGCGTCGATCATCGCCTCGGCCTTTGTGGCTGCTGCACAGCGGCCCGCGGCGACGGACGACGACGAGTCGTAGGAACTGCCCAACCGGCATGCGGCCGCCCAGGCTGGGGGCATAGCGTCGGGAGGGTCGCCGGGCGAGGCCCGGCCAGGCCGGAGCGACCTGCGTTCCGGCCCGATCGATGAGGATCTGGGAGGCCCGGATTGCCAAAGGCATCAGACGTCGTGTTCGTGGACGGCGTTCGCACACCGTTCGGACGAGCCGGCGAGAAGGGGGTGTTCTGGAAGACCCGGTCCGACGACCTCGCGGTGCACGCGATGCGCGGACTGCTCGACCGGAACGCCTTCGACACCGCAGCGGTGGACGACGTCGCCGTCGCGGCCACCACGCAGCAGGGTGACCAGGGGCTGACGCTCGGGCGCACCGTCGGCATGCTCGCTGGTCTGCCGAAGTCGGTGCCCGGCTACGCGATCGACCGCATGTGCGCCGGTGCCATGACGAGCGTCACGACGCTCGCCGGCGCCATCGCCTTCGGCGCCGCCGACATCGCGATCGCCGGTGGTGTCGAGCACATGGGCCGGCACCCGATGGGCTTCAACGCCGACCCGAACCCGCGCTTCGTCGCGGAGCGCATGGTCTCGAGCGACGCCCTCGTCATGGGCGCCACCGCCGAGCGCCTGCACGACCGCTTCCCCGCGATCACGAAGGACCGCACGGACGCCTACGCCGTCCAGTCCCAGCAGCGCTACGCCGCCGCCTGGGCGAACGGCAAGCTCCAGCCGGACGTCATCCCGGTCGAGGTCAACAAGGGCGACGGCTGGGACGTCGTCAGCACCGACGAGCCGCCGCGGCCGGGGACCACCCTGGAGGCGCTGGCCGCGTTGAAGACGCCGTTCCGGCCCCACGGACGGGTCACCGCCGGCAACGCCGCCGGTCTGAACGACGGTGCCACCATGAGCCTGCTCGCGTCCGAGGACGGCGCGAAGCAGCACGGGCTGTCGACGAAGATGCGCATGGTCTCGTTCGCCTTCGCCGGCGTCGAGCCCGAGGTCATGGGCGTCGGGCCGGTCCCCGCGACCGACAAGGCCCTGGCGAAGGCCGGGCTGTCGATCGACGACATCGGCCTGTTCGAGATCAACGAGGCGTTCGCCGTCCAGGTGCTCGCGTTCCTCGACAACTACGGCATCGCCCAGGACTCCCCGAACGTGAACGCCTGGGGCGGCGCGATCGCCGTCGGCCACCCGCTCGCGTCGAGTGGTGTCCGGCTGATGAACCAGCTCGCCGCACAGTTCGCCGAGCGACCGGACGTCAAGTACGGCATCACCACGATGTGCATCGGGCTCGGCCAGGGCGGCACCGTCATCTGGGAGAACCCGAACCACAGCAAGTCGGCCGAGCGTTCGGCTCGGAAGGGGGCGTGACCATGACCATCGTCGACAACGACCGACTGGCCGAACTCAGCGAGGACGAGGTCGTCACGCACTCGTTCGTCAAGCACGTCACGATGCCCTCGGGTGGCACGCTGGCGCTCATCACGCTCGACAACGGCAAGGACTACAAGCGGCCGAACACCCTCGGGCCCCGCACGCTCCGTGAGCTGTCCGGCGTGCTCGACACCCTGAAGACCGAGGCCGCCGCGGGCACGATCCATGGCGTCGCGATCACCGGCAAGGAGTACTGCTTCGCCGCCGGCGCCGACCTGTCGCAGGCAGCGGCGGTCCCGTCGCGCGAGGCCGCCCACGACCTGGCCGCCCTCGGGCACGCCACGCTCCGCAAGTTCGCCGACCTCGGGGTGCCGTCGTTCGCGTTCGTGAACACCCTGGCGCTCGGCGGTGGGCTCGAGATCGCCCTGCACTGCACCTACCGGGCGTTCTCGTCCGCGGCGCAGGGCATCGGCCTGCCCGAGGTGTTCCTCGGCATCATCCCCGGCTGGGGCGGCGCGACGCTGCTCCCCCGCCTGATCGGTCCGGAGCGCGCGCTCCGCGTCATCGTCGAGAACCCGCTCAAGAACAACCGTCTGATGGACGGCCCGGCCGCGGTCGAGATCGGCATCGGCGACGTGCTCGTCCCGTCCGTCACGTTCCTGCCCTCGGCCGTGGCCTGGGCGGACGGCGTCATCACCGGCACGACCAAGGTGGTGCGGAAGAACGAACCAGGCATGCTCGAGAAGGCTGCCTGGGGCACCGTCGTCAAGGTCGCCCGCGGACAGGTCGCCTCGAAGATCGGCACCGTGCCGAAGTCGCCGTTCCGGGCGCTCGACCTCGTGGCCGCCGCCAAGTCGGGCTCGCTCGACGAACGGTTCGCCGACGAGGACGAGGCCCTCGCCGACCTCATCTCGGGCGACCAGTTCGCCGCGTCGATGTACGCCTTCGACCTCGTGCAGAAGCGTGCGAAGAAGCCCGTCGGCGCTCCCGAGGGCGTCGAGCCGAAGAAGATCACGAAGGTCGGCGTCCTCGGCGCCGGGCTGATGGCGTCGCAGTTCGCGCTGCTGTTCGCCCGACGTCTGGGCGTCCCCGTCGTCATCACCGACGTCGACCAGTCCCGTGTGGACGCCGGCGTCGAGCGGATCCGCGGCGAGGTCGCGAAGCTGCTCGACAAGGGCCGGATCTCCCCCGACGACGCGAACCGCATCACCGCACTCGTCAGCGGCTCGGTGTCCTACGACGCCTTCGCCGACGCCGACTGGGTGATCGAGGCCGTCTTCGAGGAGATGACCGTCAAGCAGGAGGTCCTCCGGAAGATCGAGCAGGTCATCGCGCCGGACGCCATCCTCGCCACGAACACGTCGTCGCTCTCCGTCGACGAGATGGCGTCGGTGCTCACCAACCCGGAGCGGCTCGTCGGCTTCCACTTCTTCAACCCGGTCGCGGTCATGCCGCTGCTCGAGGTGGTGCGCGCGGCGAAGACCTCGGACGAGGCCCTCGTCACCGCTCTCGCCGTCGCGAAGACCCTGAAGAAGACCGCGATCATCACCGCGGACCAGCCGGGCTTCGTCGTCAACAGGGTGCTCGCGCGGGTGCTCGGCGAGGCGATGCGTGGCGTCGAGGAAGGGACCTCGTTCGACACCGTCGCCCAGGGTGCCGCGCCCCTCGGCCTGCCGATGTCGCCGTTCGAGCTGCTCGAGCTCGTCGGGCTTCCGGTCGGCGCGCACGTGCTCGACTCGCACCACGCGGCCTGGCCGGAGCGCTTCTACCCCGGTGACGGGCTGAAGAAGATCGCCGAGCACGGGACGATCCTGACCCGCGACAAGAAGGGCAACGCGACCGGGTACGACCCCGCCGCCGTGAAGCTCGTCGCGCCGTCCAAGAAGGACGCGAAGCCCGTCGACGCCGCCGAGATGCAACGCCGGTTCGAGGACGCCCTGGCCGACGAGCTGCACCGCATGCTCGAGGACCGGGTCGTCGAGCACGTCGAGGAGATCGACCTCGGGCTCATCCTCGGTGCGGGGTACCCGTTCCAGGCCGGTGGCATCAGCCCGTACCTCGACCGCTCCGGTGCGTCCGAGCGGGTCTTCAGCGGCACGTTCCACGAGCCCCGGATCGTCGGCCCCGCTTCCCGCTAGAGCCGACTCGGTCTCGAAGGCGGCACCGCCGCACAACCAGAGTCACCCCGAACCGCGGATCGCCGTGGTTCGGGGTGACTCCGGTTGTGCCGGACGATCGCGAACCGCCGCCATCGACAGCAGCCCGGACGTCAGCCGCCCACGCAGTCGTTGCTGCCGCTGAAGCACGGTGGCACCGACGACCGGGGCGCCGGCGGATCGGGCGGCTCGTTGTCGTACGACGTGAAGTAGGCACCGCTGTGCGTCACGACGAGCACGTAGTCCGCCCCGCTCGCCCGCACGGCGTCGTCTCGTCGGTCGACACCGAGTCCCGGCGCGGACTGCACGACGGACGATCCGTCTGGTTGCCACAGTCCGAGTGACTGGTCCCAACCACGGACCCGGACGACGGCGAACCGGTCCTGGCCGACATCGCTGCCGAGTGCGATCGACTGCCGCCCACCGACATCGATCAAGGACGGTGTCGATCCGTCCGGCCGGATCGCCTGCGCCACGAGGTCCTCGTCGGTCAGGCCGCCTGCACGAAGCGCTGGGCCGACGATGCGCACCGCGTCGACCGGTGTGGTCGCACCGTCGATCGTGTAGACCGCTCCGGCGTCGATCCGGCACGTGGTTCCTGCAGCGGGCTGGAAGAAGCCGGAGTTGCTCGCGTGCCCGCAGGAGTCGGTCCAGGTGGCATCGACCCGGTGGACCGCTTCCCCGCCATCCCAGTCGATCACGCGGTGCATCGTCTGTCTGGCACCGACCCGGGCATCAGCACCGAGCTCCGGCGCGACCGAACCGTCGTTCATCGCCGAACACCCCGAAGTCAGCGCCAACACGGCGAGGCAGAGCCCCACCGTCACCGTCCTGAGCCCCCGTCGCATGTGGCGATCCTGCCAGACGTCCCCGTGGCACATGCCCCTCGCGGCATGGCAGCACGGCGGCAAGGCGGCCCCCCACCGAACCAGGTTCCGGACACAGCACCGCGGAGGAACGTGGTGCCGTGTCCGGAACCTGGTTCCGAGCGGTCAGCCGTCAGGCGTCAGCGGTCGGACGCCGCCGACTCGCGGGAGCGCGCGGGCTTCGCCTGCGGCAACTTCGTCCCGACGACCTGGTCGATGACGTCGCGGGCGATGGCCTGCGCCGTCAGCCCTGCGTCGGCGAGGATCTGCGACCGGGTCGCGTGGTCGATGAACGCGTCGGGCAGCCCGAGCTCGTTGACCCCGGTGTCGACCCCGGCGGCACGGAGATCCTGCCGCAGCCGGGTCCCGACGCCCCCGACCCGCACGCCGTCCTCGATGGTGATGACGAGCCGGTGTGAGCGCGAGAGCTCGATCAGCGACGCGGGGATCGGCACCACCCAACGCGGGTCCACGACGGTGACGCCGATGCCCTGCGCCTCGAGCAGCGCCGCGGCCTCGAGCGCCACCGGCACCATCGACCCGACGGCGACGAAGAGCACGTCCTCGACGTCGTCCGCGGCGGCGTGCAGGACGTCCACACCATCCGGGAGACGACGGACCGCGGGGATGTCCGGCCCGACCTGCCCCTTCGACCACCGCAGCACGGTGGGGGCGTCGTCGACGGCGATCGCCTCGCGGAACTCCTCGCGCAGGGTCGCAGCATCGCGGGGCGCGGCGATCCGGATCCCCGGCACGACCTGCAGCAGCGCGACGTCCCACATGCCGTGGTGCGAGGGGCCGTCCGGGCCGGTGATGCCGGCACGGTCGAGCACGAACGTCACGCCGGCCTTGTGCAGGGCGACGTCCATCAGCACCTGGTCGAACGCACGGTTCAGGAACGTCGCGTAGAGCGCCACCACGGGGTGGAGTCCCCCGTAGGCCAGACCCGCGGCGGTCGTCACGGCGTGCTGCTCGGCGATGCCGACGTCGTACACGCGGTCGGGGTGCTGCTCCTGGAACAGGTGCAGCCCGGTCGGCCGGAGCATCGCCGCCGTGATCGCGACGATCCGGGGATCCGAGGCGCCGGCATCGGCCAGGGAGGACGCGAACACCGAGGTCCACGACGGACCCGATGCGGCGTCGAGCGACTCCCCCGTCTCCGGGTCGATGTGCCCGACGGCGTGGAACTGGTCGGCCTGGTCGCGCAGGGCGGGCTCGAAGCCGTGGCCCTTCTCGGTGATCGCGTGCACGATCACGGGAGCGCCGTACTCCTTCGCCTGCCGGAGCGCTGCCTCCATCGCCTGCTGGTCGTGCCCGTTCACCGGGCCGATGTACTTGATGTCGAGGTTCGAGTACAGCGCCTCGTTGTTCGTCAGCCGCGACAGGAAGCCGTGCAGGCCCCCGCGCATGCCCCGGTACACCGCACGACCCGGAGCGCCGAACCGCGCCGCCACGGCCTGCGTGCCCTCGTACAGGGCCCGGTACTCGCGCCGCGTGCGCACGGAGCTGAGGAACCGCGCCATGCCACCGATCGTCGGGGCGTAGGAGCGGCCGTTGTCGTTGACGACGATGACCAGGCGCCGGTCGTTGTCGTCGGAGATGTTGTTGAGCGCCTCCCACGTCATCCCGCCGGTGAGGGCACCGTCCCCGACCACCGCGACGACGGTGCGGTCGGTCTGCCCGGTCTGCCCGAACGCGCGGGAGATGCCGTCGGCCCACGACAGCGACGACGACGCGTGCGAGGACTCGACGATGTCGTGCTCGGACTCGCTCCGCTGCGGGTAGCCGGCGATGCCGCCGCGTTCGCGCAGCTTGGAGAAGTCCTGGCGCCCGGTGACGAGCTTGTGCACGTACGACTGGTGCCCGGTGTCGAAGACGAACGGGTCGTTCGGCGAGTCGAACACGCGGTGCATCGCGAGCGTCAGCTCCACGACGCCCAGGTTCGGCCCGAGGTGCCCGCCGGTCTTCGCGACCTCGGCGACCAGGAAGCGCCGGATCTCGGCGGCGAGGTCGGTCATCTGCGCGTCGGAGAGACGCTTCAGGTCGCGCGGCGACGTGATGCTGGCGAGCAGGCTCACGGGCGCTCCTTTCGTGGGGCTGTCGGCCCACTCTATTCTCGGGACCCGACAACGGACGGGAGGCCCGTGGCGGTGTCGCCACGGGCCTCCCGTCCGTCCTGTGGTCGCGTCAGCGACCCGTGCGTACGTCGCTCCTGTCGTTCAACGGACTCAGACGAGCGAGCGGAGCACGTACTGCAGGATGCCGCCGTTGCGGTAGTAGTCGGCCTCGCCGGGGGTGTCGATGCGGACGACCGCGTCGAACTCGATCGGCTGCTTGCCGGCCGGCGAGTGCTCGCTCGGCGTCGCGGTGACGTGCACCGTCTTCGGGGTGCGGCCCTCGTTCAGCTCGGTCAGCCCGGAGATCGAGACGACCTCGGTGCCGTCGAGCCCGAGGGACTCGACCGTCTCGCCCGCCGGGAACTGCAGCGGGACGACGCCCATGCCGATGAGGTTCGAGCGGTGGATCCGCTCGAAGCTCTCGGTGATGACCGCACGGACACCGAGCAGGTTCGTGCCCTTGGCAGCCCAGTCACGGGACGAGCCGGAGCCGTACTCCTTGCCACCGAAGATGACGAGCGGGATGCCCTGCTCCTGGTAGTGCTGCGAGGCGTCGTAGATGAACGACTGCGCACCGTCCGGCGTCGTGAAGTCACGGGTGTACCCGCCCTCCACGCCGTCGAGCAGTTGGTTGCGCAGACGGATGTTCGCGAACGTGCCGCGGATCATGACCTCGTGGTTGCCGCGACGCGAGCCGTAGGAGTTGAAGTCCTTGCGGTCGACGCCGTGCTCGGCGAGGTACTGGCCGGCGGGGCTGTCGGCCTTGATCGAACCGGCCGGCGAGATGTGGTCGGTCGTGACCGAGTCGCCGAGCTTCGCGAGCACCCGGGCGCCGGAGATGTCCGACACCGCGTCGGGCTGCATCGTCATGCCCTCGAAGTACGGGGGCTTCCGGACGTAGGTCGACTCCTGGTCCCACTCGAAGGTGTCGCCGGTCGGGGTCGGCAGGTTCTTCCAGCGGTCGTCGCCCTCGAACACGGAGCCGTACTCGTGGGTGAACATCTCGGTGTCGATCGACTCGTCGATGACCTGCTGCACCTCGGCCGCGTCGGGCCAGATGTCGGTCAGGTAGACGTCGTTGCCGTCCTGGTCGGTGCCGAGGGCGTCCTTGTCGAAGTCGAAGTGCATCGACCCGGCGAGGGCGTAGGCGATGACCAGCGGCGGGGACGCCAGGTAGTTCATCTTGACGTCGGGGTTGATCCGGCCCTCGAAGTTGCGGTTGCCCGAGAGCACCGCAGTGACGGCGAGGTCGTTGTCCTGCACGGCCTGCGAGATCTCCTCGGGCAGCGGGCCCGAGTTGCCGATGCAGGTGGTGCAGCCGTAGCCGACCGTGTAGAAGCCGAGCTGCTCGAGGTAGGTGGTGAGACCGGCCTTCTCGTAGTAGTCGGTGACGACCTTCGACCCGGGCGCGAGGGTGGTCTTCACCCAGGGCTTCGCGGTGAGGCCCTTCTTCGCGGCGTTCCGGGCGAGGATGCCGGCGGCCATCATGACCGACGGGTTCGACGTGTTCGTGCACGAGGTGATCGCGGCGATCGCGACGGCACCGTGGTCGATCGTGAACGGGTCGGCCCCGTCCATCGCGACCTTCGTCGGCGCCGAGGCGGTCGACGGGGCGCTCGACACGTGCACGTGCTCGTGCAGTGACGTGTCCTCGTTGGTCGAGCCGGCGGCGATCGGGTCGGAGGCCGGGAACGTCTCCTCGACCGCGTCGTCGAGGTCGGTCTGCTCGGACGGCGTCGTGTAGTTGTTCAGGTCGAGCTCGAACTGGCTCTTCGCGTTCGTCAGCTCGATGCGGTCCTGCGGACGCTTCGGGCCCGAGATGGAGGGCACGACGGTGGAGAGGTCGAGCTCCATGTACTCGGAGTAGTTCGGCTCGACCGACGCGTCGTGCCACAGGCCCTGGGCCTTGGAGTACGCCTCGACCAGGGCGATCTGCGCCTCGTCGCGACCGGTCAGCCGCAGGTAGTCCAGGGTGACGTCGTCGACCGGGAAGATCGCCGCCGTCGAACCGAACTCGGGCGACATGTTGCCGATGGTGGCGCGGTTGGCGAGCGGGACGGCGCCGACGCCCTCGCCGTAGAACTCGACGAACTTGCCGACGACGCCGTGCTTGCGGAGCTCCTGGGTGATGGTGAGCACCACGTCGGTCGCGGTCACGCCGGCCGGGATCTCACCGGAGAGCTTGAAGCCGACGACCTTCGGGATGAGCATCGACACGGGCTGGCCGAGCATCGCGGCCTCGGCCTCGATGCCACCGACGCCCCAGCCGAGCACGCCGAGGCCGTTCACCATCGTGGTGTGCGAGTCGGTACCGACCAGGGTGTCCGGGTACGCGTAGGTCTCGCCGTCGAAGTCACGCGTGTAGGTGACCTTCGCCAGGTACTCGATGTTCACCTGGTGGACGATGCCGGTGCCCGGCGGGACGACCTTGAAGTCCTCGAACGCGGTCTGGCCCCAGCGGAGGAACTGGTAGCGCTCACCGTTCCGCTCGTACTCCAGGTCCGTGTTGCGCTGCAAGGCGTCCGTGCTGCCGAACAGGTCGGCGATGACGGAGTGGTCGATGACCATCTCGGCCGGGGACAGCGGGTTGATCTTGTTCGGGTCGCCGCCGATGTCCGCCATGGCCTCGCGCATGGTGGCGAGGTCGACGATGCACGGCACACCCGTGAAGTCCTGCATGACGACGCGCGCCGGCGAGAACTGGATCTCGGTGTCGGGTTCCGCGTCGGGACGCCAGGAGCCGAGCGCCCGGATCTGTCCCTCGGTGACGTTCTTGCCGTCCTCGGTGCGGAGGAGGTTCTCGAGCAGCACCTTCAGGCTGTAGGGCAACTTCTCGTGCCCGGGAACCGAGTCGATCCGGTGGATCGCGTAGTCGACACCCCCAACCGACAGTGTGTCCTTCGAGCCGAAGCTATTGACTGCAGCCACCGTGCCGCCTCCCTACTGATCGGTTTGCCCTCATCCTCGCGGGCCGTGGACCGTCCCACCAGCAAGGCAAACCTAATCCCGAGGACGCGTGCGCGCCCTGCGAGAACTATCTTGATGTCGAGAGAACTCTACACCGGGGCGACGTCGTCGCGTCGGACGAACACGGTGCGGACCAGCAGCCAGGTCACCCAGAGCACCGCCGCGTACAGCGGCACGCCGAGGATGAGCTTCAGCCCGGCGAGCAGTTCGACCTGCGCCGTCAGGTACAGCGGGACCTCCACCGCGAGCCGGACCGCGAACAGCCCGACCCAGATCCAGGTGGCGACCGTCAGCACGCGGCGCTTGACGGGGTCGGCGCGCCAGTCGACGTGCGAGCCGTCCTCGTTCGCGGGCAGCAGGAACCCGACGACGAGCCCGATGAGCGGCCAGCGGATCGCCAGCGTGATCAGCAGTCCGACGAGCCAGACCGCGTTGATGACGATCCCGGGGATGAAGTTGCTCTCCGCGCGGCCGGTGATGAGCGCCAGGCCGGCCGAGACCGCGACGCCGAGGATGCCCGCGAACGACATCGTCACCGACTGCCGCTGCAGCAGCCGGAGCACCACGAACACCAGGCCGACCGCAACCGGGATCACGACGCTCGGCACGAGCTCCTTCGTGATCGCGTAGACGACCAGGAACGCGAACCCGGGCAGCACCGACTCGGCGAGCCCGCGCACCCCGCCGACCGCGCCGAGCAGCGCCCGGCCGGACGGCGCCTCACCGGGTGCCACGCGGGCGATGCCGGCGTTCTGCACGGCGTCACGGAACTGCGCGGAGAACGACGGCGCCACCGAGGGCTCAGCAGCCGGTGCAGCGGGGTCGGAGCCAGCCGTCTCGGGTCGTGGGGTGTCGTCGTGGTCCGGCACCGTGCCTCCAGGCGGGGTTGGTCGTCAGTCGGTCAGATCGCGGTCTGCGTCGACTTGGGCATGTGCAGCGGGATGAGGTCGCGCGGCGGCATCGGCGTCGTGCCGCGCACGACGACGACGCTGCGGAACAGCTCCTCGATCTCGCTCGCGTCGTCGGGCTGCTCGGCGGCCTTGCCGGCGATCACGCCGCGCAGGAACCAGCGCGGGCCGTCGACGCCGACGAACCGGGCCGGGCGGGAGCCGGCGGTGCCACCGTCGCCGTCCACGGCGACCGGGACGGACGCGCGCAGCTCGGGGCCGAACGGGCCGTCGACCTCGGTCACGACACCGCCCTGGCGCTCGATCTGCTCGGCGATCTGCGCGCGGATCTCGTGCCACAGGCCGGTGGACCGGGGTGCTGCGAACGGCTGGACCTGCAGCGTGGACTCGTCGTAGTCGAGCCCGACCGCGACGACGCGCTGCGAGCCCTCCTCGACCTCGAGGCGCAGGTGCAGGCCCTCGCGCGGGAGCACCTTCACCCCGCCCAGGTCGACGTAGGGGCGGACCAGGTTCGCCTCGGTCTCGTCGTGGGGGCCGTTCTCGGCCCGGTCCTCCGGAGCGGACTTGTCCGTCGGGGCGACCGCGTCGACCTCGTCGAGGTCCGCGTCGGCATCCGTCGCGATGTCGACCTCGGGGGACGTGTCTGCGACCTCGATGTCGTCGGCGACGGCGTCCGCCACCTCGACCTCGTCCCGCTTGCGTCGGCCGAACTTCATGCGCGCGTTCCTTCCTGAGCGTCTGCGGCGGCACCGGTCACGGCGTCGCTCCGGTCACCGTAGCCCGACGAGCCGAACCCGCCCTGTCCGCGGACGCTGTCCGGCAGGTCGTCGACCCGGGTGTAGGTCACCTGCGGCACCGGCATCACGATCAACTGGGCGATGCGGTCGCCGACGTGCACCTCGTACGGTTCCGTCTGGTCGGTGTTGAGCAGGGCGACCTTGATCTCCCCGCGGTAGCCGGAGTCGACGGTGCCGGGGCTGTTCACGATCGTGATGCCGTGCTTCGCCGCCAGACCGCTCCGCGGGACCACGAACGCGGCGTACCCCTCGGGCAGCGCGATGCGCAGGCCCGTTGCGGCCAGGTGTCGCTCCCCCGGCTGCAGCACGAAGGCCTCGGTGGAGACGAGATCGGCACCCGCGTCGCCGGGGTGGGCGTGGCCGGGAGCGTGCTCCCCGGTCCAGAGGACGTCGACTGGTTCGGTCACGTGACGAGGGTAGTGCAGCCGTGACCGTTCCGTGACCTCGCTCGCTCGTGATCGAATGGACCCGTGACCCTGTACCGCGAACGACTCTGGGCCCCGCCCGCCCTCTACCTGGCGACGGCGCTCGTCATCCCCGCCACCCTGCTCGTCTTCCTCCCCATCAGCGTCCTGGCCGGCGTCCTCGTGGCGATCGGGATGGAGCTCGGGGTCCTGGTCCTCCTGTGGGCACTCGCACCCACCATCGAGGTCACCGACACCGAGTTCCGCGCGGGCAAGGCACACCTCCCCCGCACGCTCGTCGGCACGACCGAGGCGTTCGAGGGCGCAGCGGCCACCGAGCAGCGCGGGCCGGCACTCGACGCCCGCGCCTGGACCCTCTTCCGCGGCTACGTCCGCGGGGTCGTCAAGGTCGAGGTGCGCGACGACGCGGACCCGACGCCCTACTGGCTGGTCAGCGTCCGGCACCCGGGCAAGGTCGTCGAGGCGCTGCGGTCCTGACGGACCACGGTCCACGGCCTGGAGGCGCGGCTCGGCCCCGCCTCGCAGCACACGACGAAGGCCCCGCATCCCTGGAGGATGCGGGGCCTTCGCTGATCGTTGCGTCGAGAGCGACGCGGCTGTGCTCGCTAGAGCGAAGCGCACTCCGCGCAGACCGGTCCGAGCTTCGACTCGTGGTCGAGCTGGGAGCGGTGCTTCACGAGGAAGCACTCGACGCAGGTGAACTCATCGACCTGCGGGGGCAGCACCACGACGTCGAGGTCGACGTCGCTGAGGTCCTGCCCGGCGAGTTCGAAGCTGCCGGGGTTGTCGGAATCATCGTCGACGACCCCCGACATCTTGTCGGGAACGCGCTCCTTGAGGGCCTCGATCGACTCTGAGTCAGAGTTGTCGTCGGTCTTCCGGGGGGCGTCGTAATCGGTGGCCATGCCCATCCATTTCTCGTATCGAGAGGTCGTCGCCGGGTGATCGGCGGCGACAGTTTGCACCACGCCCCGCCAGAGCGCAAACCGAGTGCTGCGGCGGGTCGTGCTGGCTGTGCAACCCATGACCGGAACCGGACATTCCCGACACCCGTTGCCGGAGCGCCGCGCGCTCGGGATCGGCCGTGCGGATGTCCGCGGCACGCCCGTGCGCCTCCCCGGAAACCGCCCGTCGTCCCTGCATACTCACGGGGTACGACAGCAGGACCGTACGCGACGCTGGGAAGGCGGAACCATGCAAGACGTGAGAGTCATCGGAGTCGAGTCCGGCGCACTCCTCCTGGCGACCGACGGCGGCACCGAGTTCCGGTTGCCCGTCACGTCGTCGCTGGCAGGCCAGGTGCGCCAGGCGAACCCCGACGCCGGTCCGCAGAAGCGGGTCTCCCCCAAGGACGTCCAGGCGCGCATCCGTGGTGGCGCCGACGCCGCCGACGTGGCCGCCGCGCTCGACGTCGACGTCGAGTACGTCCGCCGCTTCGAGGGCCCGGTCCTCGCCGAGCGGGCCTTCATCCTCGACGCCTCACACCGCGTGCCGGTCACCCCGGTCGACGACGAGGCCCCCGACACCTTCGGCCCCGCGATCACCGCGAAGCTCGAGGCCGGCGAGGCCACCGCGATCACCTGGGGCTCCTGGAAGCACCCGGAGAGCGGCTGGCAGGTCCGCGTCCGCTACACAGCGGGCGAGGTCGAGCACGACGCCCAGTGGCACTTCGACCCCAAGACCTCGACCCTCGTGCCGGACAACGGTGACGCGCACCGGCTGTCGCACACCGACGACGAGGGCATCGCCCCGCGTCTGCGTGCGGTCGAGTTCGAGCAGCAGGACGACGACGGCACCCGCTTCGACTCCGGCGCCTTCCGCGTCGACGAGCCGGAGCAGCCGGCCGACGAGCCCGAGCCGTCCCAGCACGCGCCGCTCCGTGCACCGCTGCCCCGCATCGGCCAGGCCGCCGTGGAAGAGCGCGCTCCCGGCAACGAGACCGCCGACCTGCTCGAGGCGCTCCGCCGCCGCCGCGGTGAGCGCGAAGCCGCGTCCTTCGGCGAACAGCGCGACGAGTCCGCCCGCGGCACGTCCATCAGCGTCGTCGACATCCCGCTTCAGGGCTTCGAGGACGGCGGCGCGCACGACACCGCACCGCAGTCGACCGATGCCCGTCCGGCCTCGGCGCCCGAGCCCGAGAGCCGTGGCGAACGCAAGAAGCGCAACCGCCGCTCGATGCCGAGCTGGGACGAGATCGTCTTCGGCACCCGCCCGGACGACGACCCCGCCTGATCGGCATGCTCACCGGCCGTCGGCGCTGCCCCTCGTGAGCACTGACGCCCTCAGTGAGCGAAGGCGCCGGCGAGCCGGAGCGGCACGATCGTCTCCTCGTCGGTCATCGCCCCGTGCTGGCCGATCATGCGCTTCGGCGTCTCGTGCTCGCGCAGGGCACGGTCGTCGTTGAACGCCCACGAGCCGCGCGCCACGACGAGCACGTCGCCGATGCGCGGCACCACCTGGTCGGACACCTGCCCGAACCACCCGGCCTCGATCGCCTCGGCACGGCTGGCGACGTACGCCTTCTTGCCGTAGCGCGCCCGGAACGCACCGACCAGGGCGCGGACGTCGGTGCCGGGTGCGACGGTGAGCTGTCGGCAGCGCGGGTCACCCGCGACGCCGACGACGTCGGTGAGCAGCAGCGGGTCGATGGCGATGTTCGCGTGGTCCGGCACGTCGAGCACACCGTGGTCCGCCGTCACCAGGACCCCCACGTCGTCCGCAGTCCGCGCATCGAGGCGGGCGAGTTCCCCGTCGAGCAGCTCGAGGGCGGCCGTCCACCGGTCGGACTGCCAGCCGTACTTGTGCCCGATCGAGTCGAGCTCCGGAACGTACAGGTAGACGAGCGAGCGGCCGGTGGCGGTCTCGGCCAGTGCGGCGTCGACACGCTGCGGGATGGTGTCCGCCGACACGTACCGGGCGCCGCCGAGCACGTTCGCGGTCATCCCGGACGAGCGGTACCGGTCCGGCCCGACGACGACCGGGTCGAGTCCGAGCTCCGCGGCCCGGGTGAACAGGGTCTGCGTCAGGAACCAGTCGGCGGGCACCTCGGTGTCCCAGCCGCCCAGCAGGTTCATCACGGCACCGGTGTCCGGGTTCCAGCCGCTGTACCCGACGACGCCGTGGCTGCCGGGCGAGCGGCCGGTGGTCAGGGTGCTCAGTGCGGCCGCGGTCGTCGTCGGGAACCCGCTCCGCAGCTTCTTCGCGGTGCCGGTGCCCTTCGCGCCGGTCAACCAACGGGCGTGCCCGGCGCGCGCTGCCAGCGCGGCGGAACCGAGGCCGTCGACCAGCACGACGATCGCCGAGCGGGCGGGGCGGAGGGCGATCCGGGCCTCCAGGCCGTCGTTCCGCAACCACGCGTCGTCCGCAGCGCCGAGCGCCACGAGGCAACTCGGGAAGACGTCGGCGAGGTTCGCGACGGCGTCGGGGGCCGTCGGTACGCTTGTTCCCATCCCACGAGTCTCCCAGACGACTCCGGTTCTCCAGAAAGGTGCCATGGCACGCACGGACGTAGTCGGCCTGCCCGACGGTGAGCGCATCGAGGACGTCGACGTCTCCGAGGAGATGCAGGGCTCCTTCCTCGAGTACGCGTACTCCGTCATCTACTCGCGGGCGCTGCCCGACGCCCGCGACGGCCTGAAGCCGGTACAGCGTCGCATCCTGTACCAGATGGCGGAGATGGGGCTGCGGCCCGACCGCGGACACGTCAAGAGCGCCCGCGTCACCGGCGAGGTGATGGGGAAGCTGCACCCGCACGGCGACGGCGCGATCTACGACGCGCTGGTCCGGATGGCCCAGCCGTTCACGATGCGCGTGCCGCTCGTCGACGGTCACGGCAACTTCGGCTCCCTCGACGACGGCCCTGCTGCCGCCCGGTACACCGAGGCGCGGCTCGCCGAACCGTCGATGGCGATGACCGAGGGCCTGGGCGAGGACGTCGTCGACTTCGTCCCGAACTACGACAACCAGATCATGCAGCCGGGCGTGCTGCCGGCGGCGTTCCCGAACCTGCTCGTCAACGGCGCCTCCGGCATCGCGGTCGGCATGGCGACCAACATGGCGCCGCACAACCTGGGCGAAGTGGTCGAGGCCGCGAAGCACCTGCTCATGAACCCGCAGGCCAGCCTCGAAGAGCTCATGGAGTTCGTGCCCGGCCCCGACCTGCCGTCCGGCGGCACCATCGTCGGGCTCTCCGGGGTCCGCGACGCCTACGCCACCGGCCGTGGTTCGTTCCGCACCCGCGCCAAGGTGAGCGTCGAGAACCTCACCCCGCGCAAGGTGGGACTCGTCGTCACCGAGCTGCCGTACCTGGTCGGCCCCGAACGCGTCATCGAGAAGATCAAGGACGGCGTCCAGTCCAAGAAGCTCGTCGGCATCTCGGACGTCAACGACCTGACCGACCGCAACCACGGGCTCCGGCTCGTCATCGGCATCAAGAGCGGCTTCAACCCCACCGCCGTGCTCGAGCAGCTCTACAAGCACACCCCGCTCGAGGACGGCTTCGGCATCAACAACGTCGCCCTGGTCGGCGGGTCGCCGCGCACCCTCGGGCTCCGTGAGTTGCTCGACGTCTACGTGCAGCACCGGCTCGACGTCGTCACGCGCCGGTCGCAGTACCGGCTGGCACGACGCAAGGAACGGCTGCACCTGGTCGAGGGCCTGCTCATCGCGATCCTCGACATCGACGAGGTCATCCAGGTCATCCGCACCTCCGACGACTCCGAGGCGGCGCGCAACCGCCTGCGCGACGTCTTCGACCTGTCCGAGGTGCAGGCCGAGTACATCCTCGAGCTGCGCCTGCGCCGGCTGACGAAGTTCTCGCGGATGGAGCTCGAGGCCGAGCGCGACCAGCTGCTCGCCGACATCGCCGCCCTCGAAGAACTCCTGGCGTCCGACGAACGGCTCCGCGCGCAGGTCGCCCTCGAGCTGACCGAGGTGTCCGACAAGTTCGCGACCCCGCGGCGCACGCTGCTCACCGAGGCCGACGCCCCGGTGAAGGGCGGTCGGAAGGCCGCGGTCGACCCGGAGTCGCTGCAGATCGCCGACTCCCCCTGCCGCGTGCTGCTCTCGACCACCGGACGGCTCATCCGCGTCGACATCCCGACGTCGGAGCTCGGCATCGTCCGCGTGCCGAAGCGCTCGAAGCACGACGCCGTCCGCTCCGCCGTGGTGAGCACGGTGCGGGGGCAGATCGGCGCGATCACCTCGACCGGGCGGGTCCTCCGGCTCTCCCCCGTCGACGTCCCCGCCGTACCGCCAGCCGCGGTCCGGCTCGACGCCGGCGTCCGGGTCACCGACTTCCTGGCGCTCACCAAGGGCGAGACGGTCGTGGCGATCGTCGACCTGTCCGGCGCGTCGTCGGACTCGCTGGCGATCGGCACCGCACACGGCGTGGTCAAGCGCGTCGTCCCCGGTGCCTGGCCAGACAAGCCCGAGTTCGTCGCCATCGGCCTCAAGCCCGGCGACCACGTGGTCGGTGCTGCCCAGGCCCCGGAGTCCGACGACCTCGTGTTCATCAGCTCGAACGCGCAGCTGCTGCGGTTCCCGGCGTCCGTCGTCCGGGCGCAGGGGCTGCCCGCCGGTGGAGTGGCCGGCATGGCACTCGCCGACGGCGCCTCGGTGATCTGGTTCGGCTCGGTCGCACGCTCCGACGACGCCGTGGTCGCCACGGTGTCCACCACCTCGACCGCGCTGCCCGGCACCGACGCCGGCCGCGCCAAGGTCTCCGCCCTGTCGGAGTTCCCGGCGAAGGGCCGTGCCACCCAGGGCGTCCGGGCACACGCGTTCCTGAAGGGCGAAGACGGGCTCACCGTGGGCTGGGCGGGCATCGCGCCGCCGCACGCCGTCGGCACGGACGGCGCCGCGCGGACCCTGCCCGACTGGCTGTCGAAGCGTGACGGGTCGGGTGCACCGCTCGAGGCGGTCATCGGCTCGATCGGCGGCAGCGCCGCGACGCTCGACGGCACCGCCGGCGAGGCGTAGGCGCGCGGCAGTGTCCGCCTCGTTTCGCGCCTGGCGACACCTCACGGCCTGCGAGACCCATGAGGTGTCGCCCAGCGCGTGAGAACGCAGGGCGCACCGGCCTGGAGGCGCGGGGCGAGGCCGCCACGGGCCTCCAGTCCGCCACCGCGGAAGCGACAGAACCCCGCCGACTGTCGACGGGGTTCTGTCGCTTCCGCGGGATTGACCGCGGGCGTCGGCCGAGCGGTGTCGCTTTCGCGACGCGCTACGCGTCGATGCGGTCGCGGTCCAGGCCCTCGCCGGCCAGGATGAACTCCTTGCGCGGCGCGACGTCGTTGCCCATGAGCAGCTCGAAGACCTTCGCGGCCCCTTCGGCATGGGTCACGTTCACCCGGCGCAGGGTGCGGTGCGCGCGGTCCATCGTGGTCTCCGCGAGCTGGTCGGCGTCCATCTCACCGAGGCCCTTGTACCGCTGGATCGGCTCCTGGTACTTCTTGCCCGTCTTCTCGAGCTTCTTCAGCACCGTCTGCAGCTCCTGTTCGGAGTACGTGTACAGCGTGTCGTTCGGCTTGCCGCGGTTCACCACGACGACCCGGTGCAGCGGTGGCACGGCGGCGAAGACCCGGCCCTGCTCGATCATCGGCCGCATGTACCGGAAGAACAGCGTCAGCAGCAGCGTGCGGATGTGGGCGCCGTCGACGTCGGCGTCGGACATGATGATGATCTTGCCGTAGCGGGCCTGGTCGATGTCGAACGTGCGGCCCGAACCGGCGCCGATGACCTGGATGATCGACGCGCACTCGACGTTCGAGAGCATGTCCGACACGGACGCCTTCTGCACGTTGAGGATCTTGCCGCGGATCGGCAGCAGCGCCTGGTACTCGCTGTTGCGGGCGAGCTTCGCGGTGCCGAGCGCCGAGTCGCCCTCGACGATGAAGAGCTCCGTGCCCTCGGTCTCCTGCGAGCGGCAGTCGGCGAGCTTCGTCGGCAGCGAGGAGTTCTCGAGCGCGTTCTTGCGGCGCTGCGTCTCCTTGTGTGCCCGCGCCGAGATGCGGGTCTTCATCTCGGACACGACCTTCTCGAGCAGGGCGGCCGACTGTGCCTTCTCGGTGCGCTGCGTCGAGGTGAGGATCTCGGTGATGCGCTTCGACACGACCTGGTCGACGATCTTGCGGACCGCGGGGGTGCCGAGGATCTCCTTCGTCTGCCCCTCGAACTGCGGCTCGGGCAGGCGCACGGTCAGCACGGCGGTCATGCCGGCGAGCACGTCGTCCTTGTCGAGCTTGTCCTGCCCGACCTTGAGCTTGCGGGCGTTCGCCTCGACCTGGGCACGGACGGCCTTGACGACGCCGGACTCGAACCCGGCCTGGTGCGTGCCTCCCTTCGGCGTCGCGATGATGTTGACGAAGCTGCGGAACACCGTCTCGTAGCCACTGCCCCAGCGGAGCGCCAGGTCGACCTCGCACTCGCGCTCGACCGAGGTGGAGACCATGTGGCCCTTGTCGTCGAGCATCGGCACGGTCTCGGTGAAGGTGCCGGTCCCCTGCACGCGCCAGACGTCGGTGAGGGGGCTGTCGACGGCGAGGTGCTCGACGAACTCACCGATGCCGCCCTCGTACCGGAAGCGCTCCACCACCGGCCCGGCGGCCACGGTGGTGCCCGTCGCCTCGGCCCGGGCGGCAGCGGCGTCGATGGACGCCGCGCGCTCGTCGGTGATGGTGATGCCGAGCCCGGGCACGAGGAACGCGGTCTGGCGTGCCCGCGTGACCAGGTCGTCGGTGCTGAACCGGGCGTCGGCGGTGAATATCTGGCGGTCCGCCCAGTACCGGATCCGGGAGCCGGTGACACCCTTCTTGACCTTGCCCACCACACGCAGTTCGCTGCCCGAGGTGAAGGGCGCGAACGGGGCGTCCGGGCCGATGCCCTTGCTGTCGTCGAAGATGCCGGGCTCGCCGCGGTGGAACGACATGGCGTAGGTCTTGCCGCCACGGTCGACCTCGACATCGAGGCGCTCCGACAGCGCGTTCACGACCGAGGCGCCGACCCCGTGCAGGCCACCCGAGGCCGCGTAGGACCCCGAGCCGAACTTGCCGCCGGCGTGCAGCTTGGTGAACACGACCTCGACCCCGGTCAGGCCGGTCTTCGGTTCGACGTCGACGGGGATGCCCCGGGCGGTGTCCCGGACCTCGACCGAGCCGTCGGCGTGCAGCACGACACCGATCTCGTCACCGTGTCCCGCGAGGGCTTCGTCGACCGAGTTGTCGATGATCTCCCACAGGCAGTGCATGAGGCCCCGGGAGTCCGTCGAGCCGATGTACATGCCCGGCCGCTTCCGGACCGCCTCGAGCCCTTCGAGGACGGAGAGATGGCGTGCGGAGTAGTCGGAGCTCACCGTCCGAGTTTACCGAGCGGCACCGACAGCACCGTGGGGACACTCGCACTGGGGCCAAGCGATCCGCGCTGAGCGAAACAGGCCCCGACAATGCGTCGCTCTCAGGCATCACGTGTTGAAATGGTGCAACCACCCGGCACCACCTGCGATCCGTGAGGAGCACAGCAATGACCCAGACCGTGCAGGACCCCTCCATCGACGAAGTCAGCAACCACCAGCTGACCGCCGCCGACCGTTGCGACAGCTGCGGGGCGCAGGCCTACATTCGAGCCACCATGTCGAGCGGCGAGCTCTACTTCTGCGCCCACCACGGCGCCGAGTTCAAGGACAAGCTCGCGGCGACCGCCATCGAGTGGCACGACGAGAGCAGCCGACTCTACGAGTCGAAGTAGTCGCAACCGACACAAAGACAGGAGGCGCGGTGCCAGCTGGCACCGCGCCTCCTGTCTGTCTGCAGCCCGGTTCAGAACTCGCGGTTCAGCGACCAGGCCACCCCGCGGTAGCTGTTCGGCCCCCAGATGCCGTCGATCGGCCCGCTGTACCTGCCGTGGGCGGCCGCCCATCGCTGCAGTGCCCGGATGATGTCGGGGCTCTGCCAGTTGTGGAGGTCGCCTGCACGGAAGTACCCGCCCTTCGCGAGCTGCTCGGAGACACCCGTCCAGGAGTTCGGACCCATGATCCCGTCGATCGGTCCCTTGTAGCCGTAGTACCCCGCCATGCTGCCGAGGCACTGCAGCCGCTTGTAGAAGATCGGCCCCGGGACGCCGTCCGACTCGGTCGTGGTCGTCGGCACCGAACTGCAGGCCGAACTGATGCGGGGCGTCGCGGCCTCAGCCGGAGCTGTCTGGACGACGGCAGCGGCAGTGGTGATCGCCACGACGAGTGCGCCGACCAGGGCGAGGACGGATTTGTTGGTGAGCATGAAGCCTCCTTTGTCGGCTTCCAACATTTCACATCTCGCACACGAGCGGACCGACTTGGCAATTGTTGCCACTCATCAGAGACGACGAAGGCCGGGCCCCCTCGGGACCCGGCCTTCTGCTTCGTGCGTCAGGCGATGCGCTTGAACGCCTTGTCAACGTAACGGTCGACCGTGGCGCGCGCTTCACGTGCGTAGCGGTCGATGGTCGCCGTCTGCTCCGCGTCCGGCGCGTACTCGCGGCCCAGCCGTGCGGTGGCCGCGGCGAGGACACCGTCGGTCAGCTGCGGGTTGAGCGGCAGGACCGGACCCTGGGTGTGCGTGCCGAAGGAGTTCCCGACGATCGCGCCCTCGACCGGGGAGCCGGCCTGGTTGCCGCCGCCGGAGACGACGTCGGCGAAGGGGGTGACCCCGGCTGCGAGCTCGATGCGGGTTGCGTGGTCCTCGAAGCCGGCGAGACGCTTCGGTGCTCCGGGGAGCAGCGGGTACCGGGTCTCGAGGACGAAGTAGTTCACGCGGCGCTCAGCACCGCGGACGGCACGGGCGTCGAACACGCCGAAGCCGGCGACCGGCGCACCCTCGGTCGGCACGACCTCGTTCGTCGCGAGGTCGAACCCGCCGCCGACGGCGAGCACCGGCACACCATCGGTCGCGAACGCGCGGAGAGCGCCACCGATGCGTGTGACGTCGTCGCCCAGGGAACGCATCGCGCTGAGCGGACCGTTGCCGATGACGACGACGTCCGCCGTGGTCGGCAGGTCGTCACCGGGCGCGTACTCGAGGACCTGGGTCTTGATGTCCGCGGCGGCCGCACGGCGGACCAGCGCCGCGACGTTGCCACGGTCGCCCGAGACGCCCATCTGCCGGGGGTAGACGTGCAGGATCGTCAGCCGATCGGCCGTCATGCGGTCTTCTCCATGTCCGGGTGGCCGAGGGCCTTGCGGGCGATCATCATGATCTCGTAGTTGACGATGAAGTTCTTCGTCCCGCGGGTCGTCGAGCCGAGCTGCTCCATGTGCTTGATGGCCGCTTCGACGTCGGGCTCGACCCGGCCGATGCGGACACCGGCGTGCTCGAGCGCGATCGCGATCTGCCACGCCTTGTCACCGGAGACGACGTCCACGTGGTCGAGCTTCGAGAAGTCGATGTCGTAGATCCAGGAGATGTCGGGCGTGCCCTCGTCGATCGCCATGAGGACCTGCTCGGGCTGGTCCGGAAGGGCGTCGAGGTTGAGCTGCAGGCTCGCGGCGTTCTTGAACATCGTGAACTCGGCGGACTCGCCCGCGATCGGCAGTCGCTCGCCGCGGCCGTACGCGGGCTTCATCGTGCCGAAGGCCTTGGTCACGGCGTCGGCGCGGAACTGCGCGCCGAGGGCCGCACTCGCCGTCGCGGTGGCCGCAGCGGCGTCGACCGCGTAGTGCAGGCCGCGGGCGGGCAGCCGGACCGGGATCTCGGCACCGTCGAAGCGGATCGTCGCGCCGTCGCCCGTGTGGGCCACGACCTCCGCGTCGGCGGTGTGCTGGGCACGGTCACCGGCGTCGAACGAGTCGGCGTTCTGCAGACCGTTCGGCGCTGCGGCGACGACCTCGTCGCTCGCGCCGAACCGCAGGACGCGCTGCCCGGGGGTACCGGAGTAGCCGTCGAGGAACTGGTCGTCGTGGTTCGTGATGACGTTCGCCGTCGACAGTGCGGCGGTGTCGAGCATCATCGTCGCCACGCGCTCGGTCTCGAAGAACCGGTACAGCTGGTCGACCTGCACGTTGAGCATCGTCACCGTCGAGGGCGACAGGATGCCGGCGAGCTCGACCGCGAAGGCCTCGTCGACCTCGAGGATGCCGATGTCCGCCTTCAGGCGACCGGTCAGCGAGACCTCGGACAGCAGGGCCGACGCGATGCCCTGCGGCAGGTTCGCGCCGGACGGGTTCGTGAAGACCCGCAGCCCGTGGGCCCGCACGATGTCGGAGATCATGTGCGTGGTCGTCGACTTGCCGTTCGAGCCGAGCACGAAGACGACGCCGTTCGGGAACTGCTTCGTGACGTGCTGCAGGAAGTCCGGCACGAGCTTCAGGACGATGAACCCCGGGTAGGCGGACCCGCCGCCCCGCGCACGAGCGAGGGCACGGAGGATCCGCCCGATCAGGATCGGGATGAAGAAGCGCATGCCGGCTTATTCGAGGTAGTCGCGCAGCGACTGCGACCGCGACGGGTGGCGGAGCTTCGCCATCGTCTTGGACTCGATCTGACGGATGCGCTCACGCGTCACGCCGAACGTGTCACCGATCTGGTCGAGGGTCTTCGGCTGGCCGTCACCGAGGCCGAAGCGCATGCGGATCACGCCCGCCTCGCGCTCGGACAGGGAGTCGAGCAGGCTCTCGAGCTGCTTCTGCAGCATCGTGAAGCCCACCGCGTCGGCCGGCACGACCGCCTCGGTGTCCTCGATGAGGTCACCGAACTCCGAGTCGCCGTCCTCGCCCAGGGGCGTGTGCAGCGAGATCGGCTCGCGGCCGTACTTCTGGACCTCGACGACCTTCTCCGGGGTCATGTCGAGCTCGCGGGCGAGCTCTTCCGGAGTGGGTTCGCGACCGAGGTCCTGCAGCATCTGCCGCTGGACGCGGGCGAGCTTGTTGATGACCTCGACCATGTGCACCGGGATGCGGATGGTCCGGGCCTGGTCGGCCATGGCGCGGGTGATGGCCTGACGGATCCACCACGTCGCGTAGGTCGAGAACTTGAAGCCCTTGGTGTAGTCGAACTTCTCGACCGCACGGATCAGGCCCAGGTTGCCCTCCTGGATGAGGTCCAGGAACTGCATGCCACGACCGGTGTAGCGCTTCGCGAGCGAGACGACCAGGCGGAGGTTCGCACCGAGCAGGTGCGACTTCGCACGCTGACCGTCACGGGCGACCCAGCGCAGTTCACGCTCGGCGGGCTTCGAGAGCCCCGTCGCGTGCTGCAGCTTGTCCTCGGCGAACAGGCCGGCCTCGATGCGCATCGCGAGCTCGACCTCCTGCTCGGCGTTGAGCAGGGCGACCTTGCCGATCTGCTTCAGGTAGTCCTTCACCGGGTCGGCGGTGGCACCCGTGATGGTCGTCGAGTAGACCGGCGCCTCGTCGTCGTCGGTCTGCGAGATGACGAGCGCACCGGCGGCGACCGCGGCAGCGGCGTCCGGCTTGGCCGTCTTGTCGTCGGTGTCGTCGGCCTCGTCGGTCGGCTCCTCGACGGGCTCGTCGGAGGCGATCGCCTCGTCGACGGCGTCGGTCTTCTTCGCCTTGGGCGCCGCCTTCTTGGCGGGCGCCTTCTTGGCGGGGGCCTTCGTGGCGCGCTTCTTCGGCGCTGCGGTGCCCTCGGTGTCCGTGGCGTCCTCTGCCACAGCGCCCTCGGGCTCGGTGTCCTTCGTGGGATCGATCGTCGTGCTCCGGGCAGCCATGCGATCACCTCTCTCGTCGTGCCACGTTCGTGGGGTCGTGGCCTCCCTCGCCGCCCAGGTCCCGCGCCGCAGTCCCCCGCGTCGTACGAGTCCTACCGTTCCGGGCAGCACTAGGACCCATGTCAAGTCCCCCGAGTTCACCGGCGCACCGAAGTGCTCCGACAGACAGGGGTCCCGAACGGGTCCGTGATCATTATTGCACGTGCCGCTTCCGCAGGCGTGCAACGAGTGCAACCCAGAGTGGTCCGACGCGTATTCCCTCTTCCGAGTGCAGCACCCGGCGGGTCCGACGGCGGGCGTGCAGGAGCATCCCGACGCCGAAACCGACCACGACGTACTGCACGGTGAGGGCGATCCGGAAGTTCTCCCAGGCGAACACCTCGGTGCCCGAAGCCCGCGCAGCGACGTCGAGGACGACGCCGATCAGGTACATCATCACGAAGGCCGCCAGGAAGCCGCCGACGTTCACGACGCCGTTCGCCGAACCGAGCGATCCGACGGGGTTGAAGGTCCGGGCGAAGTCGAAGCCGATCAGGGAACCGGGCCCACCGATCCCCATCGCGACGACGAGCAGCACGAGCAACCACGTCGGCGGGTGCCCGGGCCAGAGCAGGATCGCCGTCCAGAGCACCGCGAGCAGGACGACCACGCCGAGCACCAGGTTCGACCGGCGCATCGGGAACCGCGCACAGAGCACGCCGAGCACCGGACCGGCGACGAACCCGACGACCACGATGATCGTGAGGAACCCGGCAGCCTCACCCGGGGAGTACCCGAGCCCTCGGAGCATCGGCACGCCCCACAGCAGCGAGAACACCGTGCCCGACGACTGCGTGACGTAGTGCGACCAGAACCCGAGCTGTGTGCCCGGGCGCCGGAGCGCATGCCCGAAGGTGCTGAAGGCAGCACCCCACGAGTGCGGCAGCGGGATGGTGTCCGTCCGCACCGGCACGGGACCGTTCCGCACGAAGACCGCGGCGAGCACCAGGCCGACCGCGCTGGCCGCGGCCGCCACACCGAACGCCGGGGTCCAGCCCACCGTGTGCAGGAGCACGGCGAACGGGAACGCCGAAAGGATCTGGCCGATCTGCCCGAGGTTGCCCGTCCACTGCGAGATCTGCGGCAGGATCCGGCCGCTGAACCACATCGGCACCAGGCGGATCACCGAGATGAAGGTCATGGCATCACCGGCGCCGACGAGCACCCGCCCCGCGATGGCCGGCCCGATCGACGGGGACACCGCGACGATCGCCTGTCCGACGACCAGCAGCGCGGCGCCGAGGAGCACCAGCCGCCGCGGGCCCACACGGTCGAGCGCGATCCCCACCGGGATCTGCAGCCCCGCGTAGACGGCGATCTGCACCACGGCGAGGGTGGACAGGACCGCGGCGGAGACGGCGAACCGGTCCTGCGCGTCGACACCGGAGACCCCGAGCGAGGACCGCTGCACCACGGCGAGGACGTACGCGAGGACCGCGACGCCCCAGATCAGGAAGGCACGACGGGAGTTCACCGGTCCAGGCTACCGACGCGTCCCAGCGTCGATGCGGGACGAGCGTCGTCGACGCGCGTCACGTCGTGCGGGTGACCGGAGGACGGCCTGGAGGCGCGGTGCGGGGCCGCCACGGGCCTCCAGGCCGCCCTGTGGGGACGTCCGGATCCCGCGACGGTCAATCGGTCGCGTCGCCCTGGGTGCGCCGGTCGGCGAGGAAGCGCTCGAGCTCGGCCGCGATCGCGTCGGCGGTCGGCACCTCGCCGTCCACGCCGGTGAGCGGCGACGCGACGGGGTTGCCCTCCATGTACGTGTCGTGCCGCTCCTCGAGCACGGAGACCAGGCGCTGCAGCTCGGGGTTGCCGGCCACCTGCTCCTCGACGCGGGTGAGGAACTCGCGACCCGACTCGCGCAGGGCGTCCGTCGGGAAGATGAGCCCGGTCGCGGCGGCGATGCCGGACAGCGCCGCGACGGCGGCGTCGGGGAACTCGGTGTCGGACAGGTAGTGCGGCACGAGCAGCACGAGCCCGGTGACCTGCGCGCCGGTCTCGGCGAGGCGGTGCTCGACCAGGTGCAGGACGTTCGCCGGCGCCTGGGTCTCGGGCTTCCAGACGCTCATCTGCTCGACGAGGTCGGCCCGGGTGCCGGAGACGGTCAGGCTGATCGGACGGGTGTGCGGGACCGGCATCGGGATGGACTGCACCCACGTGGTGTCGGCGACCTGCAGGTCGGCGGCGAGCCCGGTGACGGCGCGGACGAAGCGGTTCCACTGGAAGTCCGGCTCGTAGCCCGACAGGAACAGGAACGGCTGGCCGATCTCGTCGCGCACCAGGTGCAGGGCCAGACGGGGCGGCTCGACGGCGCTGATGTGGTCGTGCTCGAAGGTGATGACCGGGCGACGGGCCCGCCAGTCGAGCAGCACGTCCGGGTCGAACTCGGCGACGAGTTCGGTGTCGAGGTCCTCGAGGATCGAGTTCGTCACCTGCGCGACGGCCGATCCGGCATCGGCGAAGCCGGTCAGCCCGGCGATCAGGTGCAACCCTGCTGGCACGGTCGGGGCGTCCGCGTCGAACGTGTAGAGCTCCTCGGGGTGGTTCACCGTCCCCATGCTAGGCGGGGCCTCCGACGTCCCCGGTGCGCGACGACCACGCCAACAGCGAACAGGCCGTCGGTAGGGTTGGAACATGGTCCGACCGACGCTCTCCACCACCAGTTCACCCCCCGAGACCACCACCGCCGACGTGCTCGTCGTCGGGGTCCGCCCGGGCTCGTCCGGCGAGGCCGACAGCACCGCCGTGCTCGCTCCCACCGCCCTCGGCACGCTCGATGCCCTCGCCGGCCTCGACCTCGCCGCGATCGGGGTCACCGGCGCGAAGGACCAGCTCGTCCGCCTGCCCGCCAGCGGCGTCGGTGCGAAGTCGGTCGCGCTGATCGGGCTCGGCTCCGCCACGGGTGTCGCGGCGATCCGCGCTGCGGCCGGCAGCGCCGTGCGACAGCTCCCCCGCGTCGACTCGATCACGCTCGCCCTGCCCACCGACTCGGCCGAGCTCGTCGACGCCGCCCTCGAGGGCGCGGCGCTCGGCGCGTACGCCTTCACCCGGCACAAGGGCACCGGCACCAAGGCCCCGGCCCGCGGTGACCAGCACATCGAGGTCGTCGCCCCGGCCGAGGTCGCAGCCGACGCCGCCGTGCGCCCCGCGATCGTCGCCGACGCCGCGTCGCTCGTGCGGGACCTCGTGAACACCGCCGCGGGCGACCTCGGGCCGCAGGACGTCGCCGACGTCGCGACCGGGTTCGCCTCGGACCTGCCGCTCACCGTCGAGGTCCTCGACGAGCAGGCGCTCGAGGAGCAGGGCTTCGGCGGCATCCTCGGTGTCGGCCGCGGTTCGGCGCGTCCCCCGCGCCTGGTCGTCGTCCGGTACGCGCCGGAGTCCGCCACGAAGCACCTCGCCCTCGTGGGCAAGGGCATCACCTTCGACTCGGGCGGCCTCTCGCTCAAGCCCGCGGCGTCGATGCTCGGCATGAAGACCGACATGACCGGTGCCGCCACGGTGCTCGCCGCGACCGTCGCCGCCGCCCGCCTGGGGCTGAACGTGCGCGTGACCGCGTGGCTCGCCCTCGCCGAGAACATGCCCTCCGGCACCGCGACCCGCCCGGGCGACGTCCTGACGCTGAAGAACGGCACCACGGTCGAGGTCACGAACACCGACGCCGAGGGCCGCCTGGTGCTGGGCGACGGGATGGCCGCCGCGTCGCTCGAGCAGCCCGACGCGCTCGTCGACGTCGCCACGCTGACCGGCGCCCAGGTCGTCGCGCTCGGCGACCGCACCACCGGCCTGATGGGCAGCGACGACCTCGTCGCGAAGGTCCGCGCCGTCGCCGAGGGCGTCTCGGAGCCGATCTGGCCGATGCCGCTGCCCGAGGAGCTCGAGGCCCGGCTGTCCAGCGACGTCGCCGACATCGTCAACGCCACGGTCGGCAACCCGGCCGGTGGCATGCTGCTCGCGGGCAAGTTCCTCGAGCGCTTCGCCGGCGACGGTGTCCCCTGGGCGCACCTCGACATCGCGGGTCCGTCGGAGAACAAGGGCGGCGGGTACGCCTGGTTGGGCAAGGGTGCGACGGGCGTGATGGTCCGGACGCTCATCGCTCTCGCAGAAGACCTCCAGTCCGAGTAGTAGGTTTGGTACCGGTGGGAACGGCGCACCGACGCGCCTCCCACCGGTACTGCACGGGACGGGACCGGAACCACGCGGTCCGACCGTCGGACGCCGCCCTCCGCGGTGTCCACGTAGGGCCCGATCGGCCCGACACGCACGAGGGAGTTGCACCAGGTGACGGAACAGACTTACGACGTCGTTGTCCTCGGTGGCGGGAGTGGTGGGTACGCCGCTGCGCTCCGGGCCGCCGAACTCGGCATGAGCGTCGCGCTCATCGAGGGCGACAAGCTCGGAGGGACGTGCCTGCACCGCGGCTGCATCCCGACGAAGGCACTGCTGCACGCGGCCGAGGTCGCCGACGCGACGCGCGACGCCGAGAAGTACGGCGTGGTCGCGGAGTTCGCCGGTGTCGACGTGCCCAAGGTCATCGACTACCAGCAGGGCATCATCAACTCCAAGTACAAGGGCCTGCAGGGTCTGATCAAGGCCCGCGGCATCACCGTGGTCGAGGGCTGGGGCCGTCTGACCTCGCAGAACACCGTGCAGGTCGGCGACCAGACCGTCACCGGCAAGAACATCGTGCTCGCCACCGGCTCCTACTCGAAGTCCCTGCCCGGGCTCGAGATCGGCGGCCGCGTGATCACCAGCGAGACCGCGCTCCGCATGGACTACGTCCCGAACAAGGTCGTCATCCTGGGCGGCGGCGTCATCGGCGTCGAGTTCGCCAGCGTCTGGAAGTCCTTCGGGGCCGAGGTCACCATCGTCGAGGGCCTGCCGCACCTGGTCCCCGCCGAGGACGAGTCGATGTCGAAGCAGCTCGAGCGTGCGTTCCGCAAGCGCGGCATCGAGTTCTCGCTCGGTGTCCGGTTCCAGGGCGTCGAGCAGCACGAGAACGGCGTCGTCGTCACGCTGGAGGACGGCAAGACCTTCGACGGTGACGTCCTGCTCGTCGCCGTCGGCCGTGGCCCGGTCACGCAGAACGTCGGCTACGACGAGGTCGGCGTGGCGATGGACCGCGGGTTCGTCACCACGAACGAGCGTCTCGCCACGAACATCCCGAACGTCTACGCCGTCGGCGACATCGTCCCCGGTCTGCAGCTCGCGCACCGCGGCTTCCAGCAGGGCATCTTCGTCGCCGAGGAGATCGCCGGCCTCAACCCGGTGGTCATCGAGGACAAGAACATCCCGAAGATCACCTACTCCGACCCCGAGGTCGCGTCGGTCGGGCTCTCGCAGGCCAAGGCCGAGGAGCAGTACGGCGCCGACAAGGTCGACTCGTACGAGTACAACCTGGCCGGCAACGGCAAGAGCCACATCATCGGGACCTCCGGCTCCGTCAAGGTCGTGCGCGTCGTGGACGGCCCCGTCGTCGGCGTCAGCATGATCGGTGCCCGCGTCGGCGAGCTCATCGGCGAAGCCCAGCTCGCCGTGAACTGGGAGGCCTACCCGGAGGACATCGCTCCCCTGGTGCACGGTCACCCGACCCAGAACGAAGCCCTCGGCGAGGCGTTCCTGCACCTCGCGGGCAAGCCGCTGCACGCGCTGTGACCGGCACCGGCCGCACTGTGACAATGACATCAACAACCACTGCAATCCCCCGCGAAGAGGAGTCCACCCGATGAGCGAATCCGTCAACCTCCCGGCGCTCGGCGAGAGCGTCACCGAGGGCACGGTGACCCGATGGCTGAAGAACGTCGGTGACCGGGTCGAGGTCGACGAGCCGCTGCTCGAGGTCTCGACCGACAAGGTCGACACCGAGATCCCGTCGCCGATCGCCGGCGTCGTCGAGGAGATCCTCGTTCCCGAGGACGAGACCGTCGAGGTCGGCACCGCCCTCGTGAAGATCGGTGACGGCTCCGGCTCGTCCGACGGCGGTTCGGACTCGTCCGACTCCGGCGCCGACGACGCGAACGCCGCCGCTGCCGACGCCGAGGAGCCCGAGGCCGCTCCGAGCACGGAGCAGGAGGCCGAGACCCCCGCGCCCGAGCCCACCGAGCCCGAGCCGGCCCCCGCCGGACAGACTCAGCCCGCCGCCCCGCAGGCACCGTCCGCCCCGCCCGCGGCAGCGCCGGTCCCGGCCGCCGCACCGGTCCCGCCGCCCGCAGCCGCTCCGCCGGCAGCCGTGCCGGCCCAGGCAGCTCCGGCTCCGGCGTCCGCGCCGAGCACCACGGCCGCCGCAGCGGTGCCGAACCCCACGCAGGACGGCGCAGCCTCGGGCTACGTCACCCCGCTGGTGCGCAAGCTCGCCAACGAGCAGGGTGTGGACCTGTCCACGGTCACCGGCTCCGGTGTCGGGGGGCGCATCCGCAAGGAGGACGTCCTCGCCGCCGCCGCGAAGGCCCCGGCCGCCTCGGCAGCAGCAGCACCCGCCGCCGCGTCCGGCCCGTTCGTCGCCGAGGTCTCGCCGCTGCGCGGAACCCGCGAGAAGATGACCCGCCTGCGCAAGGTCGTCGCCGAGCGTGCCGTGCAGTCGATGACCTCGACCGCACAGCTCACGAGCGTCGTCGAGGTCGACGTCACGAAGGTGGCGCAGTTCCGCGACGCGCACAAGGCGGAGTTCCTCGAGAAGACCGGCTCGAAGCTCTCCTTCATGCCCTTCTTCGCCCTCGCGGCGTCCGAGGCGCTGAAGGCCCACCCGAAGATCAACTCCACGGTCGAGGGCGACGAGATCGTCTACCCGGAGTCCGAGAACGTCTCCATCGCGGTGGACACCGAACGCGGCCTGCTGACCCCGGTCATCAAGGACGCGGCCTCGCTGGACCTGGCGCAGTTCTCGAAGTCCATCGCCGACCTCGCCGAGCGCACCCGGAACAACCAGCTCAAGCCCGACGAGTTGGCCGGCGGTACGTTCACGCTGACCAACACCGGTTCGCGTGGCGCGCTGTTCGACACCCCCGTGGTGTTCCTGCCGCAGTCGGCGATCCTCGGCACCGGCATCGTCACGAAGCGTCCGGCGGTCGTGAAGGTCGACGGCCAGGAGGCCATCGCCATCCGCTCGTTCGTCTACCTGGCGCTGTCGTACGACCACCGGATCATCGACGGTGCGGATGCCTCGCGGTACCTCGTCGCGGTGAAGAACCGTCTCGAAGAGGGCAACTTCGCTCCGAACCTCGGGTACTGATCCCAGCAGCACGGCCGACGGCCCCGGTTCCCCTCGTGGGAGCCGGGGCCGTTCCCGTTCCCGTTCACGGGCGGGTTCGGCTTCACCCGCCGCCGAGCAGGGTCAGGGCGGCGACCACCGACCCGACGGCGACGACGAGCCCTACGAGCACGCGGCGGAGCGGGAGCCGTCGGTCGGCTCCGAGCGGGACGCCGTGCTCGACCACGTCCCGCAGGCGCCCGAGCAGTCCGTCCTGCCCGTCCGATGTCGGCGGATCGGCGAACACGAGGTCGCTCGGCACAGGGGTCCAGCGGAACGGCCGGGGCGCGGCGGTGCCGTGGACGACGTCGAGTGCCGTTCGTGCGCTCGGTCCGTCACCGTCGAGGGCGTCCTGCAGCGCGTCGAGCACCGGTTTCTGAGCGGGATCGGACGGGTCGACGCGGTCCCACACCGTCCGGGCTGCGAGCACGAGGGTGCGGGTCGCGTCGGTCGAGTGCGCGGTGCGCGTCGGGGGTGCGGTGCGCGTCGGGGTCCTCGCTTTGGTTGGGTTCGTCGGGGTCATCGGGGTCGTCGGGCTCGTCGCGTTCGTCGGGCGGTCGCAGAGCACGACGGCACCGGAGTCGTCCACCAGCACGTCGTCGATGCCGGCAGCACCGAGCAGGACCGCGCCGTCGTGCACCGCCACCAGGAGTTCCAGGAGCGGGACCGTCAGCGTCACCGCGACGCCGGTGGTCGGGGTGCCGAGCCGGTCGAGCGCCGCCACGAGCGGTGTGCCGATCGGCCGGTCGAGGTCGACCACGAGATGCCCCGTCGGGGTCCGACCGACCGCGGCCACCGGGACGAGGTGCCGCTCGGCGGCCGCGGAGCGGTCGGCGACCCAGCTGAGCACGTCGTGCTCGTTGCCGGTCGCGATCCAGCGATCCAGGTGGTCTTCGGTGCTCGTCTCCATGGTGACCAGCGTGGCGGTGGCGCGGCGGGCCTCCAGGCTCTCCCGCACCACCTGTGGACAAGACGTGTTCGCGCACAGCCCGACACGCGACGGTCTCCCCCGGCGCACGGAGGCCGTATCCTGTTCGCATGGCACGCAGCTCTTCCACAGACAAGAAGGCGAAGGAGCCGGGGCGTCTCAAGCAGATGTTCCAGGTCTTCCAGATGACCCGAAAGGCCGACCCGTCGTCGGTCTGGTGGTTCGCCCTCGCCTTCGTCGGCCCGGTCGTCCTCGGTGTCCTGCTGGCGCTGCTCCTGCCGGGGCAGAACTGGCTGGCGATCGTCCTGTGGATCGTCGCCGGTGTGCTGCTCGGTGTGCTGCTCTTCCTCATCGTGCTCGGTCGTCTGGCCGAACGCGCCGCATACTCGCAGATCGAAGGCCAGCCCGGCGCCGTCGGTGCCGTGCTGTCGAACTCGCTCCGTCGCCAGTGGCGCTCGAGCGAGATGCCGGTCGCGGTGCACGGTCGCTCGCAGGCAGCGGTCTACCGCGCCGTGGGTCGCCCGGGCGTCGTCCTGATCACCGAGGGCCAGCGTGGCAACCTCAACCGCCAGGTCGACGAGGAGCGCCGCAAGGTGCAGCGCATCGTCCCGAACGTCGCCGTGCACGTGCTGCACGTGGGTGACGGCACCGGTGAGAGCCTGACGCTGCACAAGCTGCCCCGTGCCATGAACAAGCTCAAGAAGTCGCTCAACCGCAACGAGGTCCTGGCGGTCGCGAACCGTCTCGACTCGCTGACGCAGAGCCCCGCGGCCTCGATCCCGAAGGGCATGGACCCGATGCGGGCTCGCGCCGGACGGCCGCGCTGACCGAAGCCCTCCGCACACGAGAACGCCCCCGACCAGATCTGGTCGTGGGCGTTCTCGTGCGTGCGTGGAGTGCCGGCGGGGGCGGGGGTGTTCGCGAGTCCCGCACCGTGCGACCTTCGCTGAACCGTGCGAGGTTGCCAGCTCGGTGCGGGACTCCGACCGCGCACGGGGCGGGCCGACTCGCACCCGGTGAGCAACCTCGCACGGTGCGACGGCGCGGCACCGGCCCTGGACCGTGCCAGGTTGCCAGCTCGGTGCGGGACTTCGACGGCGCACGGGGCGTGCCTGCTCGCACCCGATGAGCAACCCCGCACGGTGCGAGGGCGAGCGGCGCATGCCCGGCGCCCTACCTCGCACGGTGCGAGGGCGCGGCCCCGGCCCTGAACCGTGCGAGGTTGTCGGCTCCGTGCGAGACTCCGACGGCGCACGGGGCGTGCGAGGTTGCCAGCTCGGTGCGGGACTCCGACGGCGCACGGGACGGGCACGCTCACACCCGTCGCGCAACCTCGCACGGTGCGACGGCAAGCGGCTGAGCCCTGCATGGTGCGCGGTTGCGTACTCGGTGCGAAGGGACGGAGCACGCACGGAGTACGCAACCTCGCACCCGACGAGCAACCTCGCACGGTGCCGACGGCCACCGCCCGCGCGCCGCACCAGCCGACCAGCCGAGCCCCGGCTCAGCGGCGGACGAGCACCGTCCCCGCGATGCGGTCGTGCGCACCCCGGCTGTCGCGGTCGATGATGAGCGCCGGGACCACCAGGCAGAGCAACACCGTCCGGAGGATCGGCCGCCACACCCCCACGTAGCCCCCGCGCATCGGGACGACGCGCAGTCCGACGCAGATGTGCCCGAACGACCCGGACAGCAGGCAGATGAACACGATCTGCAGCACGGCGAAGATGGCGATCTGCACCCAGGAGTGCGCGATGTCGCCCGAACCGTTCACCGGCGACCAGACCCCGGTGACGTAGGCGACCAGGTCAGCAAGTGCGCCGTCGATGAGGAGCGCGACGACCCGCCGCCCGATCCGCCCGACACTCCGGGGCCCGGACTCGGGCAGACCGAGGTCCTTGCCCGGCCATCCGTCCGGGTGCTCGGAGGGCGCGGACGGACTGGGGGTGCTGCGGGCCATGGTCCCCAGCGTAGGCGACAGCCCGGGCGTAACACGCCCGAAACAAACCAGTCATGTCCGGGAAACCCCGTGTCAATAGCCTCGTCGGAGGTGCCTTGACCGGTGCCTCCGACATCACCCAACCCATTGGAGATCGGCCCCATGTTCAGCGATTCCTCCGAGGTCCTGGCCTTCATCAAGGACACCGACGTCAAGTTCCTCGACATCCGCTTCACGGACCTGCCCGGTGTGCAGCAGCACTTCAACATCCCGGCATCCACCGTCGACGAGGACTTCTTCTCGGTCGGCCAGCTGTTCGACGGCTCCTCCATCCGCGGCTTCGCGTCGATCCACGAGTCCGACATGCAGCTGATCCCCGATGTCACCACGGCGTACGTCGACCAGTTCCGCGCCGAGCGCACGCTCATCATGATCTTCGACATCTACAACCCGCGGAACGGCGAGATCTACGGCCGCGACCCGCGCCAGGTGGCTAAGAAGGCCGAGAAGTACCTCGCGTCGACGGGCATCGCGGACACCGCGTTCTTCGCCCCCGAGGCCGAGTTCTACATCTTCGACGACGTCCGCTACTCGGTCACGCAGAACGAGTCCTTCTACGCGGTCGACTCCGAAGAGGGCGCCTGGAACACCGGTCGTGACGAAGAGGGCGGCAACCTCGCCAACAAGACCCCGTACAAGGGCGGCTACTTCCCCGTGTCGCCGGTCGACAAGACCGCCGACCTGCGCGACGACATCACCCTCAAGCTGATCGACGCGGGCTTCGAGCTCGAGCGCTCGCACCACGAGGTGGGCACCGGCGGCCAGCAGGAGATCAACTACAAGTTCGACACGATGGTCCACGCCGCGGACGACATCCTGAAGTTCAAGTACATCGTCAAGAACACGGCTGACCAGTGGGGCAAGGTCGCCACGTTCATGCCGAAGCCGCTCTTCGGCGACAACGGCTCGGGCATGCACACCCACCAGTCGCTCTGGTCGGACGGCAAGCCGCTCTTCTACGACGAGAACGGCTACGGCGGTCTGTCGGACCTCGCCCGCTGGTACATCGGCGGCATCCTGAAGCACGCCTCGGCGCTGCTCGCGTTCACCAACCCGTCGATCAACTCGTACCACCGTCTGGTCAAGGGCTTCGAGGCTCCGGTCAACCTGGTCTACTCGGCCGGCAACCGCTCGGCGGCGATCCGCATCCCGATCACGGGCACCAACCCGAAGGCCAAGCGCATCGAGTTCCGTGCGCCCGACGCCTCCGGCAACCCGTACCTCGCCTTCGCCGCGCAGCTGATGGCGGGCCTCGACGGTATCCAGAACCGCATCGAGCCGCACGAGCCGGTCGACAAGGACCTCTACGAGCTCCCGCCCGAGGAGGCCAAGGGCATCCCGCAGGTCCCCGGCTCCCTCGACGAGGCGCTCGACGCGCTCGAGGCGGACCACGAGTTCCTCACGAAGGGCAACGTCTTCACCGAGGACCTCATCCAGACCTGGATCGACTACAAGCGTGAGAACGAGATCCTCCCGCTGGCCCAGCGCCCGCACCCGTTCGAGTACGAGCTGTACTTCGGCGTCTGAGTCTCGCTGACGCACTCGCGCTCTGCGCATGCGCGTCTGAGTCTCGCTGACACCACACGAAGGGCCCCGCACCGTCAGGTGCGGGGCCCTTCGTGTGTATGCCAAAGCGACAGTGCGCTGTCGGCCAGGGCGCTGGCACCCGCGAGAGCGACAGAACGCCGCGAACGTTCCGCGGGATTCAGTCGCTTTCGCGAGAGGACGCTGCCACCGTGCGCGCGGGGTGCTGACGCGACCGCCTGGAGGCCCGGTGCCGGTCCGGCGGGCGGGCGCCGGGCCTCCAGGCGGTCGCGGCGCACGTTCCTTCCCATAGCAGCCGGACTGGAAAGCGGAATCGGGCGTACCTGGTCAGAACTTCCGACCAGGTACGCCCGATTCGACCAGGTACGCCCGATTCGACCCGGTACGCCCGATTCGACCAGGTACGCCCGATTCGACCAGGGACGCCCGGAACCGCGCGAACAGACCAGCCCCCGGGCGCACGGGAACGGGGCCCGCGCCGCCCGGCACGGACCCCGTCTCGCGAACGGTGACTAGCGGCTCGTGGCCAACGCGTCGTTCGTCCCCGCTGCGACGCTCACGGGTGCACCCGTGACCGGCGTGGGACGTCCCAGGGAACGGACGGTCCACCCCGCTTTCACCCAGTCGAGGACCGGGAGGCAGTTGCGCGCGTCGATCACGACGCGGCGCCCGACGAGGTCACCGAGGGCGACCGGGTCGGCGGTGATGATGTCGTCCCACTCGGTGAGCACGAGGACGACGTCGGCGCCCTCGATCGCGTCCGTCATCGACGCGGCGTAGCTCAGCGTCGGGAACGAGCGCTTCGCGGGCTCCATCGCCTCCGGGTCCCAGAGCGTCACCTGGGCGCCGCGGAGGTGCAGCGCAGCGGCGACGTTCAGCGCCGGGGAGTCCCGGACGTCGTCGGTCAGGGGCTTGAACGCGGCACCGATGACGGCCACGCGACGGTTGAGCACCGATCCCCCGGCCGAGTCGATCGCCATGTCGATGACCCGCTGGCGCTGCCCCATGTTGATCTCGTCGACCTGCTGCATGAGGCCGACGACCTGGCCCGCGCCGATCTCGTTCGCGCGGTACATGAGCGCCCGGATGTCCTTCGGCAGGCAGCCGCCGCCGAAGCCGAGGCCGGCGTTCAGGAACTTCCGGCCGATGCGGGCGTCGTGGCCGAGGGCGTCGGCGAGCGTGGAGACGTCGGCGCCGGTGATGGCGCACATCTCGGAGATCGCGTTGATGAACGAGATCTTCGTGGCGAGGAACGCGTTGGCGCTCACCTTGACGAGCTCCGCGGTGGCGAGGTCGGTGGTGATGACCGGGGTGCCCTCGCTGATCGGTGCGGCGTAGACCTCGCGGATCACGGCGTCGGCGGCCTCGGAGGCTCCGCCCCAGACCAGACGGTCCGGGTGCAGGGTGTCCTCGACGGCCTTGCCCTCACGCAGGAACTCGGGGTTCCAGATGAGCTCGGCGTCGATGCCGGCGGGGGTGAACTCGCGGACGATGCCGCGGAGTCGCGCTGCGGTGCCGACCGGGACCGTCGACTTGCCGACGATGAGGCCCGGGTGGGTGAGGTTCTCGGCGACGCCCCGGGTGGCGCTCTCGACGTAGGCCAGGTTCGCGGCGTGCGACCCGGCCTTCTGCGGGGTGCCGACGCAGACGAAGTGGACGTCCGCAGCCGCGACGGCCGAGGCGATGTCGGAGGTGAAGCGGAGCTTGCCGCTGGCGACGTGCTTCGTGATGAGCTCGGGCAGACCGGGCTCGAAGAACGGGACCTCACCGGCGGACAGTGCGGCGAGCTTCGACGGGTCGATGTCGACACCGATGGTCTCGAAGCCCATCTCGGCCATGGCGGCCGCGTGGGTGGCGCCGAGGTAGCCGGTGCCGATGACGCTGATGACGGGTGCGGGGCGGGTGTCGGCCGATGCGGTCGACTTCTTGGACTCGCTCATTGCGTGACCTCCTGCAGGTCGTAGTCGATGTCGTTGCGCTTGATGCCCTCGGCGAAGGCCTTGAGGGAATCTGCGCGGGAGTTGAGACGCCAGTCGTTCGTGGTGCGCTTGCCGTCGATGATGGTGGTCGCGGTCTCGCTGAAGTACGCGAAGCCGACGATGTCCTTGTTGGCGGGGTCCGCCAGCGCATCGAAGAGCGAGTTGATCCACTGCGTCTTCTGCGGGTTCGCGACACTCGTGCCGGTCTCGGTCGCCCCGATCTCGTTGAGCATGATGCCCTTGCCCGGCGCGATCTGGCGGAGCTGCGTGAGCGTCGCTCCGAAGGTCGTGCCGAACGTCGGCTGCTCGGTGGCGTCGCGGTAGTAGCCGCTCATGCCGACCCAGTCCACGTAGTCCGCACCCGGGTAGTACTGCTGCATGTAGTCGAGCGTCTGGTACTTCGGGTTGCCGAGCTTGTCGATGCGGCTCGGGGACCAGTCCCAGATGACGTACTTGTTCGCGCCGTTCGCCTGGAAGACGTCGTGCACGTGCTGCCACATCTTCTTGTAGGAGCCGGCCGGGTTCTTCTGGGCGTCACCCTCGGACCAGTTGTACCAGGAGCCGTTCATCTCGTGGTCGAGACGGATGACCATCGGCTGTCCGTTGGCCGCCAGCGCCTTGGCGTACTTCGTCAGGTAGGCGTCGAAGGATCCACCGGAGATGTCGTCGTTGGTGTACCCGGGGACGTACTTCTGGTCGTTGCCGGTCTGCGCCGGCACCGTCTCCCACGTCATGAGCGGGACACGGCCGTTGGCCCAGGAGCGCTGCACCGCGGGGGCGTTGAACTCCTGGTCGAAGCCCTGGAAGAAGCCGGTCATGTTGGACGCGGTGCCGACCTGGCGGGAGACCTCGTCGTACTCGGCCCAGTTGAACGGGGACTGCGCGGTGTACAGGCCGTACCAGCGCGACTGCTGACCGAGGATCTCTGCCTTGGTCGGCGTGACGACCGGGGTGGCACCCGGGTCGGTCGAGGGACCGGGGTTCGGCTTCGAGCCACCGCCGTTGCCGGAACCGGAGCCGGACCCGGATCCGTTGCCGGAACCGGAGCCGCTGCCGGACCCGTTGTCGGACGAGCCCGAGCCGGACCCGGACGCACCGGCCGAACCGGCACCGGACCCGCCGGAACCCGAGCCACCGCTGCCGGAACCCGCGGCGTTGACGTTGGACGAGCCTCCCGAGTCCTTCGCGGCACCGAGCTGGGACTGCAGCGACGCGATCTGCGCCTTGAGTTCCGAGATCTGGTCGCCACGCGACCCGGCCTGGGCCGTGCGGGAGTCGAGCTTGCCCTCGAGCGACCAGATGCGCTCCTGGGCGGCGTCGAGCTGCGTCTGCAGCTCGGCGGCGGACACCTTCTTGGCCTTCGGCGCCTCGACGCCGAGCGCCTGGTGCACGGCGGTCGAGACGGGGCCGGAGGGTGAGATCCACACCGACCAGGTGATGAGGCCGAGCGCCAGCACGATGGCCGTCGTGCCGATGGCCGTCCGGCGGGCGTGCTTGCTGGACTGCGCCCACCAAGCACTCGAGGAACGGATGAAGTCAGACAATGAGGAACGCCTCCAGGGCGAAGATCGCGATGCCGATCACGTACGGGATCGCTGCGTACGGGTTGTACCGGCGGGCTCGGGCGGGGGCCGGCGCGGCTGCTCGCTGGGCCTCCTGCTGCGCGACCGCGGCTGCGGCCTCACGGCGGGTGGCGAGGACGGTGGTGGTGGAGTTGGTCGCCGCGTCGGCGCCGAAGAGCTCGTCGAACGCACGGTCCACGGCCACCTGGTCGACGGTCTCGAGCGGAGCGGGCGAACCAGCGCCCGAACCCGCCTGCCCGGACCCGGCCGACCGGGCACGTTCGGCGTCGATCGGGCTGACCGGGACCTGCGCCGTGGAGGACAGCGGCTGGACGGCGTCCGCCGGGTCCTCCTGCATCGGACCACCGGCGTAGGCACCGGCCCGGGTCCCCCAGCCGGACGCGTGCGCCAGGCGGAAGAAGCCGATGAGCCGGATCGGCATCAGGAAGAACGTCGACACGATGATGAACATCGGCAGGCGGAAGAAGTCGCTCGGCTTCTCGGACAGGTGCCGCATCTGGCGGATCGCCATGCTCAGCACGCTCGAGATCACCATGAGCGCCGCGACGTAGACGAACCCGGTCGAGAAGCCGTACTGCGACAGGATGCCCTGGTACAGGTTCTCGCCCTGGCCGGTGAAGGCACGGTAGATCCAGCCTGCGATCACGCCGAAGAGCATGAACGGCAGGATGATGTCGGTGATGAAGAACGCCGCGAGGACCGGCGCGTGGCCGAGCATCCACGGCAGCATCCGCAGCGTGTTGTACTGCGAGCCGCGGGCCCAGCGGAGCTGCTGCTTGAACAGCTTCTTCACCTGCAGCGGGGCGTCCGTGTAGACCAGCGACGTGTACTGGTAGACGGTCCGGTACCCCTCCTTGAGCGTGAGGTTCGTCAGCGTCCGGTCGTCGGAGACCTCGAGGAACACGCCCATGAACTTCTCGTGCATGAACCGGTCCATCACCCGCATGAGGATGCTCCGGCGGAAGGCGATGGTGCGCCCGGGCAGGCAGCCGATCTGCCCGAGGACACTCTGTGCCGGCATCGAGTAGAGCGCCCGCGAGTTCTCGAGCCAGTCGGCCCAGCGGGTGATCCAGCTGCGCTCCGGTTCGAGGATGCGCTGCCGGGTCGTCACGCCACCGACGGACTCGTCGGCGAACGGCTTGAGGAGTTCCTCGAGCGCGCCGGGGGTCCAGACGGTGTCGGAGTCGACCAGCACGGTGATGTCGCCGTTGGACATCTCGGTGCCGACCTTGACGGCGTTGCGCTTGCCCGGGATGGGCGTGTGGGTCCAGCGGACGAGCGGGGCGAACTCGTCGCAGACCTCCTCGAGGGCCTCGTTGCGGGCACCGTTGATGACGACGATGATCTCGCCGGGCTGCTGCTCGACCATGCGGCCGATGACGTCACGGAAGAGGTCGAGCGGTTCGTCCACGACGGGGACGACGACGCTGGTGGTACCGACGAAGGTGCCGGTGAAGGGGCGGTAGCGGGCGGAGATGACGACCTTGAGCAACCAGAGCAACCAGATCACCGCGGAGTACACGGCGAACAGGTAGAACTCGGGGTGGCCTTCGACCATCTGCCTGATCTGCAGAATGAAGGTGAACACTGATCCCTGCTTCAACGTTCGAGGTGGAGATTCCGCTTCATCGGGGAATCAGGGCCGGTTCGGGTGATGCAATTGATGCAGAACCTGAACGCGCGCGCAACGCGGCCCCCGTCCGGGGGCGTTACGGGCGCGTTACGGGGTACACACCGGTCCCCCTCTCGGCCGGTCGGAGTGGTCCCCCGTGGTGCTGACAGCACTCCTGCGGACCACGCCTCGACGCAGGGTCGCCCCGATGGGCGACAGGTGCGGCCTGGAGGCACGGGTCGGGTTCGGCGGAAAGCCCAGGTCAGCAGGTGGTCACGCGGCGTGTCGGGGGACGTCGGAAAAGGTCCCCTGGCGGTCCGGTGGGAGTTCGGTCACGGCCCGGTAACGAGCCGGGCTCTGTTTCGAACAGGGGTACGAAGGGGGTGTCGTCGGGGGACGTCGTGCGACACGGAGAATTAACCTTCGATGGCTGCTCAGGTCGGGTCCGTCCGCAGACGCTCGGGCGTGTCGCGGGGTGCTCGGCGCTGCGTCGGCGGCGGGTCAGGTGCTGCGTCGCCGGCGGGTCAGGCGCCGTGTCGCGGGCGGGTCAGGCGCCGTAGAACTCGCGCTCGAACACCTGTCGGGCGCGCCGCGTGACACCGAGGTAGTCGTCCTCGAGGCGGCTCGCGGAGCCCGGCGGGTACTCCATCAGCCGTGCGACACCCTCGAGCTGGACGCGGTCGACGGGCAGCACGTCGGTGGTCTTCCCCGACCACAACACGAGGGCGCTGCGGGTGCGCGACGCGAAGCGCCAGGCGGCCCCGAGCCGCTCGCCGTCCTCGGCGCCGACCAGTCCGGCGTCGACCGCGGCGTCGAGCGCCTCGAGCGTCGACGTGGTGCGGAGCGACGGGATCTCGAGCGCGTGCTGCAGCTGCAGGAGCTGCACGAACCACTCGACGTCGCTGAGTGACCCGCGGCCGAGCTTGAGGTGCCGGGCCGGGTCCGCGCCGCGGGGCAGCCGCTCCGACTCGACGCGGGCCTTGATGCGGCGGACCTCACGCACCTGGTGGTCGTCGATCCGCTCCGGGTACCGGGTGCGGTCGGCGAGGTGCTCGAAGTCACGCAGGAGCTGTGCGTCACCGACGGCACCGCGGGCGCGGAGGAGCGCCTGCGCCTCCCACGTGAGCGACCAGCGGGCGTAGTAGGCGCCGTAGGACTCGAGCGTGCGCACGACCGGCCCGTTCTTGCCCTCGGGGCGCAGATCGATGTCGAGGTCGAGCGGGTGGATCGTGTCCTCGGTCAGGCGGTTGAGCTCGCGCACGATGGTCTGGGCGGTCCGGGACGCGACCTCGGGCGCCAGGTCGGGGGCCCGGTACACGTACAGCACGTCGGCGTCCGACCCGAAGCCGAGCTCCCGCCCGCCGTACCGGCCCATCGCGATGATGCCGAACTCGAAGCCCTCGGGCGCGTCCCGGCGGGCGAGCGCGAGGGCGCCGGCGAGGGTGGCCTCGGTGACGTCGCTCAGGGCCGGGCCGAGCCCGTCGACGTCGAGGGAGCCGAGCACGGCGGCCATGCCGAGCCGCAGGGTCTCCCGACGTCGGGCCGACCGGAGCAGCGCCGCGGAGCCGTCGACGTCGTTGCCGTGCCGGGCGGTGGTCGCGGTCATCTCGGCGAGCAGGGACTCGATCGGCCGCGGACGCAGGAGCGCCTCGGGTTCGTCGAGCCAGGCGACCGCCTCGGGGAACCGCTCGAGCAGCCCGGACAGGAACGCCGACTCGGACAGCACCGTGGTGAGCGAGTGTGCGGCACCGGACGAGTCGCGCAGCATGCGGAGGAACCAGCTCGACTCCCCCAGCCCGTCGCTCAACCGCCGGAAGGCCAGCAGCGCACGGTCCGGCGCCGGCCCCTCGGCCATCCAGCGCAGGAGCACCGGGAGCAGGTTCCGCTGGATCGCCGCGCGCCGGCTCGTGCCCTGCGTGAGGGCGCGGATGTGGCCGACGGCTCCGGCGGGGTCGACGAACCCGACGCCGGCGAGCCGGTCGACGACCTGGTCGTTGGTCAGGACGATCTCGTCCTCGGTCGAAGCCACCGCGGACAGCAGCGGCCGGTAGAACAGGCGCTCGTGCAGCCCGCGGACCTCGAGCTTCACGGCGCGCCAGCGGGCCTCGAGCGCCGGCGCCGACGCCGCGACGCCGCTCGACCGGGCGAGCACCCGCAGCTCCTCTTCGTCGGAGGGCATGAGGTGCGTCCGCTGCAGGCGCCGGAGCTGGATGCGGTGCTCGAGCACCCGGAGCAGCGCGTAGTCCGGGCCGAACCGAGCGGCCTCGGCACGGCCGACGTACCCGGCGTCGGTCAGGGCGTCCATCGCCTCGAGCGTCGACCGGACCCGCACGGACGGGTCGTCACGGCCGTGCACGAGCTGCAGGAGCTGCACGGTGAACTCGACGTCCCGCAGGCCACCGGGGCCGAGCTTGAGCTGCCGGTCGACGTCGGCGTCGGGGATGTGCTCGGTCACCCGCTCACGCATGCGCTGCACGGATTCCACGAATCCCGGCCGGGTGGAGGAGTTCCACACGAACGACGCGACGGCCTCGGCGTACCGGGCACCCAGATCGGCGGATCCGGCGATCGGGCGGGCCTTGAGCAGCGCCTGGAACTCCCACCCCCTCGCCCAGCGCTCGTAGTACGCCACGTGCGAGTCGAGGGTGCGGACGAGTGCACCGTCCTTGCCCTCGGGCCGGAGGTTCGCGTCGACCTCCCACAGGGCGGGTTCGGCGGCGAGGTCGGTGATCGCGTGCATGGCGGCGATCGCGATGCGGGTGGAGACGAGGACGGCCCGGTCGGTGGAGACGTCGTCGGTGGGCTCCGTGACGAAGATGACGTCGACGTCGCTGACGTAGTTGAGCTCGCGCGCACCGGCCTTGCCCATCGCGATCACCGCGAGCGGGGTCGCCGCGACGTCGGCCGCCGGGAACGGCACCTCGCGCCGGGCGATGTCGACGGCGGCGTCGAGGGTGGCGCCCGCCAGGTCGGCGAGTCCCGCCGCGACGGCCGGGAAGGCATCGGTCGGCACGGCGTGCAGCACGTCGAACAGGGCGATCTGGGCCAGGTGCCGGCGGTAGCGCACCCGCAGGCGCATCCGGGCGTCCTCACCCGTGGCACCGTCGACGGCCTCGGTCAGCGACGCCGTGTACCGCTCCTGCGACCACGGTTCGCCGACCGGTTCGAGCAGCAGTGCCAGCTCGGCGGGACGCCGGTGCAGGAACTCCCCGAGACCGATCGAGGCGCCGAGCAGGCGGATCAGGCGCTCGGTCGCCACGTCGTCCGTCAGGACGGGGCGGAGCTCGTCCGGCGCGCGCTCGAGCAGCCGCTCGAGCATCCGCAGGGCACCGTCCGGATCAGCGGTGCCGCCCCAGAGCGCGGCAGACCCGGCGACCGGCAGCGGCACGTCGGGGCCGAACCGGGCCTCCAGGTCGGCAGCCCGCTCGAGGCTCTCCGACAGGTCGGCGAACCCCAGACGGGCCAGCTCCGAACGTGACGTCGTCGTCCGACCGGTCATGTGGAACGTGCTCCCGAGGGATCAGGGCGCTCGGTTCTAGAGCGCGCCGAGGTTGGTGTCGAGCTCGAACGGGGTGACCTGGTCGCGGTAGCGCTTCCACTCCTGCCGCTTGTTGAGCAGCACGAAGTTGAACACCTGCTCGCCGAGGGTCTCGGCCACCAGCTCGGAGTCCTCCATGAGGCTCAGCGCGTGGTCGAGGCTCGCGGGCAGCTGGCTGTAGCCCAGCGCCCGGCGCTCCGAGTCGCTGAGGCTCCACACGTTGTCCTCGGCCTCGGCGGGGAGCTCGTACTCCTCCTCGATGCCCTTGAGCCCGGCGGCGAGCAGCAGCGAGTACGCCAGGTACGGGTTCGCCGCCGAGTCGATGCCGCGGTACTCGATCCGCGAGGACTGGCCCTTGTTCGGCTTGTAGAGCGGCACGCGCACCAGGGCCGAGCGGTTGTTGTGGCCCCAGGTGACGAAGGACGGGGCCTCGTCGCCGCCCCAGAGCCGCTTGTACGAGTTGACGAACTGGTTCGTCACCGCGGTGATCTCCGGCGCGTGCTTGAGCACCCCGGCGATGAAGTGCTTGGCGGTCTGCGACAGCTGGTACTGGCCACCGGCCTCGTAGAAGGCGTTCTGGTCGCCCTCGAACAGCGAGACGTGGGTGTGCATGCCGGAACCGGGCTGGCCGGAGATCGGCTTCGGCATGAACGTCGCGTAGACGCCCTGCTCGATCGCGACTTCCTTCACCACGGTGCGGAAGGTCATGATGTTGTCCGCCATCGTCAGTGCGTCGGCGTAGCGGAGGTCGATCTCGTTCTGCCCGGGGCCGGCCTCGTGGTGCGAGAACTCGACCGAGATGCCGAGGTCCTCGAGCATCCGGACGGACCGGCGGCGGAAGTCGTGCGCGCTGCCGCCGGGGACGTTGTCGAAGTAGCCGGCCTGGTCGACGGGCTGCGGTCCGCCGCCCTTCCACTCGCGGCTCTTCAGCAGGTAGAACTCGATCTCGGGGTGCGTGTAGAACGTGAACCCTCGGTCGCTCGCCCGGGCCAGGGTGCGCTTCAGCACGTTGCGGGGGTCGGCCACGGCGGGCTGCCCGTCCGGCGTCGTGATGTCGCAGAACATCCGCGCGGTGGGGTCGATCTCGCCGCGCCACGGCAGGATCTGGAAGGTCGAGGGGTCCGGGTGTGCCAGGACGTCGGCCTCGTACGAACGGGTGAGGCCCTCGATCGCGGAGCCGTCGAACCCGATGCCCTCGGCGAACGCGCCCTCGACCTCGGCCGGGGCGATCGCCACCGACTTCAGCGTCCCGATGACGTCCGTGAACCAGAGTCGGATGAACTTGATGCCGCGCTCCTCGATGGTGCGGAGCACGAAGTCCGTCTGCTTGTCCATGCACGACCTTTCCGTGTATCGGGTGGCCGCTGGCGGGCCTCGTCCCAGGCTAGTGGTCCGGCGGTGTGCGCGGGGCCGTGCGACGCGCCGTCACCGGGGCGCCGGCGGAGCGCCGGCCGCGGTGCTCAGCGGTCCTCGGCGTCCCACTTCTCGTTGTTCGCGGCGATGCGGTCGAGCGCGTGCTGCGCCTCCTCGCGCGTCGCGAACGGGCCGATCCGGTCGCGCTGCGGGGACTGCGGGCCCTGCTCGACCTGGCCGGTCTTGTCGTTGAACCACCACTGGGACTCGATGCGTTCTTCGCTCATGCCGCCCACCGTACCCACGTGACCGCCTGGAGGCCCGGTGCCGGTCCGGCGGACCGGCACCGGGCCTCCAGGCACTCACGTCCACCCCGTCGGGCCGCACCGTGGGGCGGTTGCGTTCGGCGCGTCGCGCCGCGGGGCGGTTGCGCTCGGCGCGTCGCGCCGCGGCTAGAGTGGTCCGCATGCCCCGGGACGAACACGGACACCTGACCGCCGGCCGCATCTCCCCGCACCGCGCCGTCCCGAAGGACATCGAGCGTCCGGAGTACGTCGGGAAGGTCGAGCCCCACGAGCACGGCCTCGGTGACACCTACACGCCGGACGAGGTCGAGCGCATCCGGGTCGCCGGGCGCATCGCGTCGCAGGCCATCGACGCCGTCGGCGAAGCCATCCGCCCCGGTGTGACCACGGACGAGCTGGACCGGATCGGGCACGAGTTCGTCGTCGCGCACGGTGCCTACCCCTCCACCCTCGGCTACCGCGGCTACCCGAAGTCGCTCTGCTCGAGCCTCAACGAGGTCATCTGCCACGGCATCCCCGACGACACCGTCCTGCAGGAGGGCGACCTCGTCAACATCGACATCACCGCCTACAAGGACGGCATGCACGGCGACACGAACCGCACGTTCGTCGTCGGGCAGGCAGCACCTGAGGTGTCGGACCTGGTGACCCGGACCGAAGAGGCACTGCGTCGCGGTATCAAGGCCGTCGCCCCGGGCCGGCAGGTCAACGTGATCGGCCGCGCGATCGAGGCGTACGCGAAGCGCTTCGGCTACGGCGTCGTCCGCGACTACACCGGACACGGCGTCGGTCGGGCGTTCCACTCCGGCCTGATCATCCCCCACTACGACGCACCGCAGTACGACACGGTGATCGAACCCGGCATGGTGTTCACCATCGAACCCATGCTCACGCTCGGCGGCATCGAGGCCGACATCTGGTCCGACGACTGGACGGTCTCGACCCGTGACAAGTCGTGGACCGCGCAGTTCGAGCACACCCTCGTCGTCACCGAACGCGGCGCGGAGCTCCTCACCGTCTCCTGACCGGACACCTCCGGCAGGCAACCGAAAGGCACGACAACCTCATGACCTCCCTCGCAGTCGGCGTCGACATCGGTGGTACGGGCATCAAGGGCGCGATCGTCGACGTCGCGTCCGGCGCCCTCACCACGGACCGCATCAAGAAGGCCACGCCCGAGGGCGGGAAGCCCCAGGACATCACGGCGGTGGTCAAGGAGATCATCGGTGAGCTCGCCCCCGGTGACGACGTGCCCGTCGGGGTCTGCTTCCCGGCGATCGTGCGGGACGGCAAGACGATGTCCGCCGCGAACGTGTCGAAGAAGTGGATCGGCTTCGAGGCCGAGGCGCTGTTCGAGAAGGAACTCGGCCGCTCCATCCACTTCGTCAACGACGCCGACGCCGCCGGGTTCGCCGAGCAGCAGTTCGGTGCGGCCAAGGGCAAGGACGGCCTGGTCATCGTGACGACGCTCGGCACCGGCATCGGCACCGCGCTCATCAACGACGGCGTGCTCATCGTCAACTCGGAGCTCGGGCACCTGGAGATCGAGGGGCACGACGCCGAGTCGCGCGCCTCGTTCGCCGCCAAGGAGCGCGACGACCTGTCGTGGAAGCACTGGGCGAAGCGCCTGCAGAAGTACTACTCGACGCTGGAGGCCCTGCTCTCCCCCGAGCTCTTCGTCGTCGGCGGCGGGGTCTCGAAGCAGTACGAGGAGTTCCTCCCGCTGCTCGACCTGCAGGCCGACATCATCCCCGCGACGCTCCGCAACAACGCCGGCATCATCGGTGCCGCGACCCTGGCGGCGCGCAGCGTCTAGTCCGGGTCGGGCGTACCTGGTCGAATCGGGCGTACCTGGTCGGAACTTCCGACCAGGTACGCCCGTTCTCATCAGGTACGCGTGTGCGTGGGGCTCCCCTCGCATCGGGCGCCGCGGAGCCGGGTAGACTCGCTCCAGCGAATGGGTCGGTGAGACGGTCGCGTCGCTCCCCCGGGAGCGCCGAGGAACGTCCGGGCTCCACAGAGCAGGGCGGTGGGTAACACCCACCCGGAGCAATCCGCGAGACAGTGCCACAGAAAGCAGACCGCCGGCGGCAACGTCGGTAAGGGTGAAACGGTGGTGTAAGAGACCACCAGGGGTCCGGGTGACCGGATCCGCTCGGTAAACCTCGCCCGGAGCAAGGTCAGACAGAGGACGTTGAGGCTGCTCGCCGAGTCCTCGGGTAGACCGCTGGAGGCCGACGGCAACGTCGGTCCGAGAGAGATGGCCGTCACCGCCGTGCAAGCGGCGGGACAGAACCCGGCGTACGGCCGGCCCATTCGCCCCTTCTCCGTGCCGCGTCGGTCCACGCGGACGTCGCGCGCGGCGCGCGCGGTCACGACTCCCCGCTCAGGTTCGCCGAGTGGTCACCAACCGTCGGCCGGCACGACCGCAGCCGACCGTTCGCGACCGCTCGGCGGCACGCACCCGACGCGTTGCGACCAGCCCACGACGGACGGGAGGCGCGGTGCGGCGCCGCCACGAGCCTCCCGTCAGGCGGCACGCACGGTCACGACTCCCCGCTCAGGGTCGCCGAGCGGTCACCAACCGTCGGCCGGCACGGCCGCAGCCGACAGTTCGTGGCCGCTCGGCGGCACGCGCCCGACGCGTTGCGACCAGCCCCGAACGGACAGGAGGCGCGGTGCCAGCTGGCACCGCGCCTCCGCCACGGACGTCGCTCGCGTCTACAGCCCGGACTCGGCCGTCCGCACCAGGATCGCGTCGCTGTCGGGGCACAGCACCACGTCGTCGGGCGCAGCCCGGCGGATGGTCTGCAGGTCGGAGTTGTTGAGGGCCACGCCCGAGGCCGTCGACACGCCGCCCTGCAGCAGCGAGGCACCGAAGCCGTAGCGCGCACGCTGCCGGTCGTACAGGGCGAGCAACTCAGCCGGCACCTTGGCGGCGACGTCGGCGCGGGCCTGCTCGGCGGACTCGCGGTCGGCCGTGAGCCGGGCGATCTCGGCGTCGCGCTCGGCGACCAGACCACCGCGGGCGGCCTCGACGTCGGCGAGCTTCGCCTCGATGTCACCGACCCGGGCGCGGAGCCCGTCGAGGTTCTCCATGATCTCGAGCTCGGCGGTCTCGAGGCCGCCGATGCGCCGCTGCAGCGAGTCGAGCTCGCTCTGCAGTCCGGCGGCGTCCTTCGCGTTCGCGACGTTCTGCAGCATCGTGGTGTCGCGTTCGACACGGGCCTGCGCGACCGCGGTGTCGGACTCCAGGCGGGCGAGGTCGCGCTCGGCGTCCTCGACCTCGCCGGTGGCGGCGACGAGTTCGCTCCGGAGCGCCGCGGCCTGCTTGCTCAGCTCGGTCAGCTGGTCGCCCTTCTGCAACGACGTGATGCGGTGCGCGATGCGGGTGACGTCGTTGTCGAGACGCTGGACGTCGAGGAGGATGACCTGGTCCTCGGGTGCTGCCTTCATGGTCAGGCTCCTTCTGTGGGGGTGGTGGGTTCGGCGGCCGGCAGGACGGCGAAGTCCCACGGGTCGGTGCGGAGGTCGCTCACGGTGACGCGGACCCCGGCCCGGGTGCGCAGCTGCTCTGCGGCGACGTCGAGCCAGAGCCATTCGGTGGCCCAGTGCGAGGTGTCGATGAGCGCCGGCCCGCCGCCGAGGAGCGCCTGTTCGCGGAACTCCGAGGCCGGGTGGTGCCGCAGGTCGCTCGTGATGTAGACGTCGGCGTCGAGCACGGCGGGGTGGCCGAGCAGCGAGTCGCCGGCACCCGCGCAGAGCGCCACGGTGCGGACGGGCTGGTTGAACTCACCGGAGACGCGGACGCCGGTGGCCGTGGGCGGCAGCAGGTCGACGAGCTTCCGGGCGAGGGCGCCGAGGGTCGTCCCCTCGGGCAGCACGCCGACGCGACCGATGCCCGTGTCGGGGTCGGCTCCGGCGTCGAGCGGTCGCTGCTCGGTGAGCCCGAGTCGGTCGGCGAGGACAGCCGAGGTGCCGGTCGTCACGACGTCGGCGTTGGTGTGCGCCGCGAGCAGGGCACTGCCGCCGCGCACGAGGGTCGCCAGGACACTGCCCTTGTAGGTCGACTCGGCGATCGTCGTCACCCCGCGGAGCAGCAACGGGTGGTGCGTGAGCAGGAGCCCGGCACCGAGTTCGACGGCTTCACGGGCGGTGGCGGGGACCGCGTCGACGGCGAGGTGCACGTGCTCGACGGTGGCGTCCGGGTCGCCCGCGACGAGGCCGACGGAGTCCCACGACTCGGCACCGGCGGCGGGCCACAGGTCCTCGATCACGGCCTGGAGTTCGCGGAGCGTCGGCATCCCGTCAGTCTACCGAGGCGACCGCCCCGGACGGGGCAGCCGGTCCGTGTGGGGTGATCCGGGCCTCCAGGCAGTGCAGCCGGAAGCCTTGTGACCGGAAGCGGTGCAGCCGACCGCGCCGCGGCCGCGGGTCGTCAGCGACGACCGAGCAGGCCGAGCAGGCGGTCGACGAGTCGCGACCACCAGCCGGCCGGGGCCGGCGCTGCCGCGGTGTCGGTGTCGGTGTCGGCTTCCGTCGCGTCCACGACGTGGGCCGGGACGACGGGCGCGGCGACGGCGTCCGGCAGGACGACCGGCGTGCTCGCGGTGACGCCCTGGTGCGCGGTGAGCGCTGCGGCGAAGGCCGCGCGGTCGATGACCGTCGGCCCGGTGGCGGGCAGGACGAGCGGGGTGGGTCGCGTGGCCGCGGACACCGGGGACACGGCCGGGAGGCCCAGCACCGGTCGGACGGGTTCGTCGCGTTCCGGGGTGACGAGTGCCACCACCGGCGCGGCTTCCGCGGTGGGTGCGGCCTGCGCTGCTGCGGGGACGCTCGGTGCTGCGCGGGTCGGCACGGGTGCCGGCCGGGTGACGAGCGCCACCGGCGCGGTCGCTGCGCGGCGGGCTGCGGCACGGTCGCGGCGGTCCGCCTCGGCGGCGGCGTCGGTGAGCAGGTCGGCGAAGACGGTGTGGGCGAAGGCGCGAGCGGCCGTCACCTCGGGGTCGTCGGAGTCGGCGACGATGGCCTCCCACGCGGCGAGGCGAGCCAGGTCCTCGTCACGGCGGCGGACCTCGTCCTCGAGCAGGACGATGCGCTCGATGCTGCTGCGGCCCGTGGACGACGACACCTCCACCGCGAGGTCCTCGATGCGCAGGGCCAGACGCTCCGGCGGCTCCGGGAACGACGGGGCGCAGACGGCGGCGTGGCGGGCGCGGTCGCGGCGGAACGCGGGGGCGGCGACGGGTGCCGACGGGGTCGTCTCGTCGGCCGGTGCCGGGGTGGCGACGTGCGCCGGGAGGGTCAGCTGGTCGGCGGTCGTCGCATCGGCGGTCGCTGCGGCGGCGGTGCTGCTGCTCGCGGCGTGACCGGGGCGCTGCACGGGGCCGGTGACGGGCGGGACGACGAGGTCCGGCACGTACGGGGCACGGGTCGCCGGTGCGTCGCGGAGCCACTCCTCGAGCTCGCGGCCGAACGGGTCCACGAGCGGGGTGCGTGCGCCGGACTGGGTCTCCATGTCCGAAGGATAAATATCGCGCGGGCCGAAACGCGGGACATCCGCGGTGTGTCGCTGCACCGCCTGCCATATCGCGGCGGAGTTGAGCGGCGTGTCGCGCCCGTCGTCACCGAGGTGGGCGCAGGCCGTCCTCGAACGCCCGCAGCAGTTCCCGGCCCGCGGGCCAGTCCCCCACGCCGCTCGCGACGTTCACGTGCCCGAGAGCGCCGACACGGACGACGTCCGCACCCATCGCATCGGCGAACACGAGTGCCCGGTCCGCGCTGCAGTACGGGTCGTCGTCGCTCACGACGAGGCGCGTCGGGACCCGCTGGGCCGGGGGCACCGGGCGCGGTGTCACGAAGCCCGCGGCCTCGTCCGGGAACGTGTCGCCGAGTGGGTCGGGCGGGGCGACGAGGAAGGCACCGGCGACGAGCGCGGGAGCGTGCGCCGTGGTGGCGAGCCAGTCGGCGACGGCCAGGACACCGAGGCTGTGGGCGATGAGGACCGGGGGCTCCGGGCACGAGGCCACGGCCGTGGAGATCGCGGCGTGCCAGTCATCCGGGTCCGGGTCGCTCCACGAGGCGGGGGCGATGCGGACGGCGGCGCGCTGCTGGTGCTGGTCGTGCTGGCCGCGCTGGTCGTGCTCGTCCTGCTGCTCCCGCTCCCAGACGGACTGCCAGTGGTCCGGGTCCGAGTTCCAGATGCCGGGGACGATCACCCACGGTCGCGGTCTGCTCACCGGGGCAGCGTAGCGAAGAAGCGAGGCACCGTTCCGGAGTGTGACGCGCGGTGCCCTGCCCTGTTCAGAGCTGCGGGATCGCGCCCCGGGGCTGCTGCAGCGTGTCGCGCGGGTACTGCCCGAAGCGGGACGCGTACGCCGCCGAGAACCGGCCGAGGTGCGCGAAGCCCCAGCGCAAGGCAACGCTCGCCACCGTCAGGTCGCCCGCCGACGCGCGGCGGAGTTCCTCGTGCACGCGGTCCAGCCGGATCCCCCGCAGCAACGCGTTGGGCGCCGTTCCGACCTGCCGCTGGAACGCCTGCTGCAGCCCCCGGACGCTCAGGCCGACGTGCTCGGCGACGTCCGTCGTCGTGACGGGCGTGTGGGCGAAGGCGTGCATGAACTCCACGGCCTCGCGCACACGACCAGTGGCACCCTGTGGCAGCGCGACGTCGGGGGCGATGGTCTCGTGCGGGAACGTGTCGAGGAACGCCAGCGCAGTCTCCCGCACGGTCTCGGCGAGGGCCAGTGCGGTGAGCGGTGCCGGGCCGAGCACGATCGCCGCGGCGCGCTGCACCCGGGCGTTCCAGGCGCGGAGGTCCTCGGGCCGGGGCACTGCGGTGTGGTCGAACACGAGGGGGCCGGGCCGGGTGCCGTGCACCTCGGCGGCGACGCCCTCCAGGTACGTGCGGTCGAACTGCACGAGGCTCTGGCGGACGTCCTGCAGGTCGAACACGAAGGGACGCCGCGTCGGGAACACCCGCGGGGCCCCCGGTGCGAAGTCGACCTCCTGGCGACCGACGTCGACGCGGCCACCGCCGTCCGACGTCCACATCACGACGTACTCGTCGGGGACCTCGACCTCGCCCTGCATCCGCCCGTCGAACCGGGTGGAGCGGAAGGTCATCGATCCGTCGCCAACGACCTGGAACCGGTACGCGAACGGACGATCGGTCCGGGACGCCGAGAACCCCGTGCTCTCGTAGGCCTCTTCGTACAGTTGCACGGCCGCGTCGAGTCCGGCGCCGGACGTCTCGAACCGGATCCGGGGATCAGGCTCGACAGTCATCGCGCGAATCGTGACACGGTATCCGGGAAACGCGACAATCGGCGACCAGTCATTGCGGTTTGCGGCCCACGGAGTGCGCTGGGCGGACGACCGGTGGCTCCGGTCGGTGTGTGACGGCCGTGCTCCCGCTCAGTGCCGGGAGCGAAGCACCGTCCAGCGGTTCCGGTCGGCCACGCGTTCGTACCGCAGGTCGTCGACGACCATGCGGACGAGCGCGAGCCCGCGACCGCCCTCGGCGAAGTCGTCGGGCAGCACGGCGGCGTCGGGATCGACCGTCGCCGCGACCCCGTCGTCGGAGAGCAGCGCCTGGAAGCGCTCGTCGCCGATCTCGAGCCGGAGCTCGCACGAGACACCGTCCGGGCGGGCGCCGTGCTCGATGACGTTCGAGGTGAGTTCGACCAGGGCGAGCTCGAGGGCCATCCGGTCCTCGGCGGCGACGGACGGCTCGTGCTGCCAGACGCCTGCGAGGAAGTCGTGCACGGCGGACACGTCGTCCGGGGGGCACGCCAGTGCGAGCATGTGCTCGGCGACGGGGGCGGTCATCACCAGTCGGTCACCGCGGCGTCCCCGTCGGGGTACGTCCGCAGGATCTTGTCGATGTTGGAGAGCTTGAGCACCATCTGGACCTGTTCCGACGGCGCCGCGATGCGGAGGTCGCCGCCGGCCTGACGTGCGGTCTTCAAACTGCCGACCAGGGCGCCGAGGCCGGAGGAGTCCATGAACTCGACCCCGGAGAGCTCGACCACGAGCCGCGAACGCCCGTTGCCGACGATCTGGGCGACGGTCTCGCGGAAGGTGGGCGCGGAGACCATGTTGAGCCGGCCGCTGCACTCCAGGACGGCGGTGTCGGTCTCCGCCTCGTGTACGACGATGTCCATCTCGGTGGGTCTCCTCAGATCGGTGCGCCTTGCAACCAGCAACCTACCGGCTCAGCCCCTCAGTTGTGGGACCGGTTTCGCCGCGTCGCCGTCACCTGGACCACGACGGCCGCGGCCATCAGCGCTGCCATCACCCCGCCCATCGCCAGTGCGGTGCCGCCGAGGGCGCCGGCGAGCGGGGTGCCGAGACCGCCGATGCCGAAGGTCAGGCCGCCCTGCAGGGCAGCCGCCGTGCCCGGGTGCGCCGCGCCGACGTGCTGCGTGCGGGTCATCGCCGCCGGCAGGACGAAGCCCCACGCGGCCGTCACGACCGCGAGGCCGCACCACACCGGCACCGGCCCGAGCCCGAGGAGCGCCGACACCAGCACGGCCGTGGCCCCGACCGTCCCGACGACCAGGCCCAGGGTCAGCAGGGCGTCCTCGCTGAACCGCCCGACGAGCCGACCGAACAGCAGCGTCGTGACGATCATCATCGACGCGTTCGTGGCGAAGACGAGCGTGTACAGCCCCTCGGAGAACCCGAACTCCGACTGGAACACGAACGAGCTCGTCGCGATGTACGCGAAGAACCCCACCGTCGACAGCACCCCGCTCAGCACGTAGGCCCGGAACCGCGGGATCGCCAGGAGCTCGCGGATCCGCTGCCCGTTGGCCGCGAACCCGACCCCGCCACGCCGCTCCGGCGGCAGGGTCTCGCGGAACCGCAGGACCACGGCCACGAAGAACACGGCGCCGAGCACGGCCAGCACGACGAACATGAGCCGCCACGTGCCGACCGTGAGCACCGCTCCCCCGGCCAGCGGGGCCACCACGGGTCCGATCGCGTTGATGGCCGCGAGCGTGCCGAACACCTTCGCCATCCGGGTGCCGCTCGTCACGTCGGACACCATCGCCCGACCGGCCACAGCGCCCGCGGCTCCGGCGAGTCCCTGGGCGACGCGGGCCACCACGAGCGTCACGACGTCGGGGGCGAGCGCGCAGCCGACCGACGCGAGGGCGAACAGGGCGGTCCCGACGACGAGCATCGGCCGACGACCGATCCCGTCGCTCACCGGTCCGACGAGCAGCTGGCCGACCGCGAAGGCCACGAGGAACGCCGTGAGCGACAGCTGCACGGCGCCGGGCGTCGTGTCGAGGTCGCGCGCGATGGCCGGGAGTGCGGGGATGTACATGTCCGTCGCGAACGGCGAGACCCCGACGATGAGCGCCAGCGGCACGATCGGGGGCAGCACGGTCGTCGTCGGTCCCAGGCTGCGCTCCGTCGTCACCTCGGACACGCTACGCGTCCCCGAATCGATTCGACGGGCACTTCGTGAGCAGGAACGGTCGGTTCCCGGTGCCGGAGGCGACCGTTCCTGCTCACGAAGTGCGGCCCTGCGACGTGCGCGGGGACGGACAGGAGGCCCGGTGCAGGCCCGCCACGGGCCTCCCGTCCGGCGGCGCGAGTGGTCACGACACCCCGCTCACGTCCGCCGAGTGGTCACGTTCCGTCGCCCGGCGACGGCGCAGCCGACGCCTCGTGACCACTCGACGGCGCGGCCCGGGACGTGCGCGCGGACGGACAGGAGGCCCGGTGCCAGCTGGCACCGGGCCTCCTGTCCGTGGGGTGGGGGCGTCAGCCCGTGTTCTGCAGGCCGGCCGCGATCCCGTTGACGGTGAGCAGCAGGAGCCGGTGGTCGGCGTCCGTCGGGTCCGTGCTGCCGGACGTGCGGATGGCACGTAGCGCACGGAGCTGCAGGTGCGACAGTGCGTCGACGTACGGGCTGCGGAGGCGCACGGCGCGGGCGAGGACGGGTCGGTCCTCGAGCACGTCGCTGCCGCCGGAGACGCGGAGCACCCAGTCGCGGGTGCGGACCATCTCGTCGAGCACCTTCGCGGCGAGGTCGTCGCGGTCGGCGAGCTCGAGGTACCGGCGGGCGATGTGCTCGTCGGTCTTCGCGAGCGACATCTCGACGTTCTTGATCATCGCGGCGAAGAGCGGCCAGTCGGCGTAGGCGGCGCGGAGGACATCGACGTCGCCGACGGCCTCGAGCGCGGAGCCGAGCCCGTACCAGCCGGCGAGGTTGATGCGCGCCTGCGTCCACGAGAACACCCACGGGATGGCGCGGAGGTCCTCCAGCGACTCCACCGACAGGCCACGACGGGCCGGGCGGGAGCCGAGGGGCAGCAGGCCGATCTCCTCCATCGGGGTGACCCGGGCGAACCAGGGCGCGAAGCCGTCGGCCTTGACCAGGTCGTAGAACGCGACGCGCGAGACGTCGTCGAGCTGCTGGGCGAGGTCGGCGAACCGGGCGGCCGCGGCGGCGGTCCGCGCCTCGTTCGACGGCGTCGACGCGAACAGCGTCGCCGAGGCCATCTGCTCGAGGTGGCGCGCGGCGATGTCCTGGTCGCCGTACTGGGCGAAGATGACCTCACCCTGCTCGGTGAGCTTGAGCCGGCCGTCGATCGATCCCGGCGGCTGCGCGAGGACGGCCTCGTTGGCGGGACCGCCGCCCCGGCCGAGCGAACCGCCCCGGCCGTGGAACAGGGTCAGCTCGATGTCGTTGTCTCGGGCCCAGTCGGCGATGCGGGCCTGCGCGTCGTACAGCGCCAGGTTCGCGGACACCGGGCCGACGTCCTTCGACGAGTCCGAGTAGCCGAGCATGACCTCGAGCCGACGGCCGGTCGCGGCGAGACGTCGCTGGAACGCCTCGGTGCGGACCGCCTCGTCGAGGATGTCGACGCTGGCGTGCAGGTCAGCGAAGGTCTCGAACAGCGGGATGACGTCGAGAACCGGCGCAGCCTCGGCCGACCCGAGCGCGGCGACCGCGAGCTCGTGCACGTTCGCCAGGTCGGCCGGGGACTGCGTGAACGACACGATGTACCGGTTCGCCGCGCGGACGCCGTAGCGGGACTGCAGCCCGGCGATCGTGCGGAAGACGGCGAGGACCTCTTCGGTGGTCTCGCTCAGTTCGCCACCGGCGCGGATCTCCGCCAGGGCCGTGCGGTGCACTTGCGAGTGCTGGCGGACCTCGAGCTCGGCCAGGTGGAACCCGAAGGTCTCGACCTGCCAGATCAGGTTCTGCAGCTCGCCGTTCGCCGGGCGGATCGCGCCGGCGACGATGAGCGACGCCTGGATCGTGCGGAGGTCGGCCAGCAGCGCCTCGGGGCCGTCGTAGGCCAGCGGCGTGGTGCCGGTCCGGGTGGCGTCGATGCGCGCGGCGACGAACAGGAGCGCACGACGGTGGGTCTCGTTCGGTGCGCGGACGCCGATGCGCTCGGCGATGCCCGGGTCGAGGGACTCCTGCGCGGCGACGAGGGCGGTGAGGCCGGCGTCGGCGGGGGTGTCGCTCGCGTCGAGCGTCAGGGCGCTGCCGATGCGGGTGGTCGCGCGGGCGAGGCCGAGCAGGATGTGCTCCGCCGCGATCTCGGCGGCCTGGCGGGTGACGTCGGCCGTCACGTGCGGGTTGCCGTCGCGGTCGCCGCCGATCCAGGTGCCGAAGCGCACGAACGCAGGGGCGATCACGGATGCACGGCCGGCGTCGTCGCCCTGCAGCCGGTCGTCGAGCAGGCGGTACACCTGCGGGACGATCTCGAACAGGGTCTGGTCGAACACGCTCATCGCGGTGCGGACCTCGTCGAGCGGGGTCGGCCGCGTGGTGCGGAGCGGCGAGGTGCGCAGGAGGGTCGTGATCTCCTCGAGCAGGCGGCGCTCGTTCTCGGCGCGGGCCGTCGCGTTCCGGGCGCGGTCACGCTCGTCGATGAGGTCCGTGATGCGGCGGACACCCGTGGTGACCGCGCGGCGGCGGGCCTCGGTCGGGTGGGCCGTCAGCACCGGGTGGAACCGCATGGTGCGGAGGCGCTCGGCGGCCTCGGCCTCGCCGACCTCGGCGACGAGCTCGGCGTAGGTGGCGGGGAACGAGTCGCCGGCCACACCACCGTCGTCACCGCGCTGCCGGAGGACCCGCACGCGGTGGTGCTCCTCGGCCAGGTTCGTCAGGTGGAAGTACGTGGTGAACGCCTGTGCCACGGCCTCGGCGCGTTCGGCCGACATGCCCGAGACGATCGCCTGGGCACGCGCTGCGCCCTCGGCGTGGTCGCCCTCGTAGGCGTCGATCACGGCGGCGCGCAACGACTCCACGTCGTGGAGCAGTTCGTCGCCCCCGTTCTCCCGCAGCACCCGGCCGAGGAGGTTGCCGAGGTACCGGACGTCGGCGCGCAGGTCACTGTCGACCGCACCGCTGACGTCGTCCCGCGCGCGCTCGTGGCGTGCAGATCCGTCGATCGCCGTCATGGAGTCCTTTCCGGGTCGTCCGGGAGGCTGGTCCCGGGTCCCAGCAGCGTATCGGCACCCGGGGGCGCATGACGTCGACCGTCCGGACGGACGCGGGGCCGGGTCCGGACGGACGCGGGCGGGGTCCGGACGGACGCGGGGCAGGGTCCGCGCTGGCCCGCCTCGACGACACCCGCTGTGCGGTCAGGCCGTGACGGCGGCGACCGTCGTGTCCCCCGGCTCCTGACGGAACGGAGCACGGCGGGCATCGAGGCCGGCGAGCAGCCCACGGTTCAGGTCGTAGGCGAGCTCGACCTCGGCGATCACCCGCTCCTGCTCGTCGGCCGTCCAGGGCGCGGCGTCGAGCTGGGCGCGGTAGGTGTGCTCGAAGTCGCTCGGGTCGGCGACCTGGTCGAAGATGTAGAAGAGGACACCGTTCGTGTCGAACCCGAACCGCTCGGCCAGCACCTGCCCGATCACGTGCCCGCCGGACACGTCACCGAGGTACCGCGTGTAGTGGTGTGCCACGAAGCCGCCGGGCCACTCCGCCGCGACCTCGTTGAGGCGCCGTACGTACGCGGTCGTCGCGGGCAGCGGGCACACCAGCTCGGACCAGTCCGGGCCGATCAGGTACTCGAGGTCGGCACGGATCGCCGGCATCCGGGTGAGCTGCGCGGTGACGAACGGCGCCGCCACGGGGTGGTCGGCCATGCGTTCCGCCGCCCGCTCGAGCGCGTCGTACACGAAGGCGTACTGTCCGAGCAGGTCCGCGTAGTCGGCGACGTCGCAGTCGCCGCCGAGCAGGTCCTGCATGAAGCCGCTCGTGGCCGAGGCACCGTGCGAGCGCCGCGTGCGTCGGCGCAGCAGCTCGGAGAACGGGATGACGGTCGAGTCCATGAGGTAAGGCTAACCTTAGTGATGCGCGCGTCAAGCAGGGAGCACCCAGGTGGCGCCGAACCCGCGAGAGGAAGCTCCCCCACGATGAGCTCGAAACCCAAACGCCCCCAGCACGTCTTCGTCGTCGACCGCACCGAACGGCTCTCGCCCCACATGGTGCGCGTGCACCTGGGCGGCTCGGCCTTCGAGGACTTCGTCGCCCAGGCCGACCCCGACCGGCTCGGTGCGACCGACAAGTACGTCAAGCTCCTGCTCGCGAAGCCGTCGCTCGGACTGGTGCCGCCGTACGACCTCGAGGCCCTGCGCGAGACCCTGCCGAAGCACGACCGCCCCGCCCGCCGCACCTACACGGTGCGGGCGGTCGACCACACCACGCGGACCATCGCGATCGACTTCGTCGTGCACGGCGACGAGGGCCTCGCCGGTCCCTGGGCAGCGTCCGCGCAGCCGGGTGACCGGCTCGCCCTGTCCGGGCCCGGTGGCGGCTACGCGCCGACCACCGACCCGGCGGTCACGCACGTGCTGCTCGGTGACGACAGCGCCCTGCCCGCGATCGGCGCAGCACTCGAGTCGATGCCCGACTCCGCCACCGGGGTCGCCCTGGTCGAGGTGGCCGGGCCCGCCGACGAGCAGGACATCCGGCACCCGGCCGGGGTCGACCTGCGGTGGCTGCACCGGGACGCCACCGGCGCCCAGCCGGGCACGCTCCTGCTGGAGACGGCCCGCGGGCTGCCGCGTGCCTCCCGGCCCGTCCAGGTCTTCGCGCACGGCGAGCGGACCGCGATGAAGGCGATCCGTCGGCTGCTGCAGGACGACTGGGGGCTGGAGAAGCGCGAGATGTCGTTGTCGGCGTACTGGGCGCTCGGTCGTGGTGAGGACGAGTTCCAGGAGGAGAAGCGCGAGCCCGTCGGGGTGATCTTCACCGACTGACGGCGGGCCTGCGTGTCTGTTCCTTCCCATGACGGGCGGGATGGCTGATGGGAACGGGCATACCGGGTCGGACGAACGGACCAGGTACGCCCGATTCGACCAGGTACGGCCGTTCTCGGTCGGTACGCCCGGTTCGGCGGAGGTGCGAGGCGCCCGTTTCCCGCAGGTACGCCCGTTCCTTCCCAGAACGGGCGCGATGGCTGGTGGGAACGGGCGTACCTGGTCGGAAGAACGGACCAGGTACGCCCGATCTTGGTCGGCACGCCCGTTCTCGGTCGGTACGCCCGGATCGGCGGACGTGCGGGGCGCCCGTTTCCCGCAGGTACGCCCGTTCCTTCCCAGAACGGGCGCGATGGCTGGTGGAAACGGGCATACCTGGTCAGAAGAACGGACCAGGTACGCCCGATTCGACCAGGTACGCCCGGTTCGACCAGAGACGCCCGGTACGGCCGGTCCGCACAGCGCGCGGAGCGGCCGGGAGGCCCGGGGCACGTCGGCGGGTCGGGCTAGCGTTCGGCGCATGGTCACCTCGTCGTGCTGCGTGCCGGGTTGCGCGGGCGTACTCGCGGACGATCTCGCGGGCGTCCCCCTGTGCGGCGCGCACGTCGCGTTCGTCGCCGACCTCGCGGCCGAACACCCCGGCGTCGAGGACGCCCTGCCCGGCCCGTGCCCGGCGTGCGGTTCGCGGATCGGGGTGCGGTACCCCTCGGGGATGGTGTGTGCCCGGTGCGAGTGGCGGTGGGGTGACGTGCCGGACGGCGACCTCGCTCCCCCTCGGGTCGACGTCGTCTACTACCTGCGGATGCGCGACGACTTCGGCGACCGCATCAAGATCGGCACGACGATGAACCCCCGGCAGCGGCTCGCGGCGATCCCGCACCAGGATCTGCTGGCGTTCGAGCGCGGTGACCGGACCCTCGAACGCCGACGGCATGCCGCATTCGCCGCCAGCCGGTACCCGGGTACCGAGTGGTTCCGGGTGACGCCGGAGCTCCTGGCCCACGTGGACACCGTCGCCGCCGGCGTCGACGACCCGTGGGACCTGCACGCCCGGTGGACGAGCGAGGCGCTCGCGCTCCGAGGCTGAGCCCCGGCCGGACGGTCGGGGCTCCTGCTCAGGCGGCCTGCAGCATGCGGTCGGCGGTACGGAGCGAGAGCGCCATGATCGTCAGCGCCGGGTTCGCGATGACCGCGCTCGGGAACACCGAGTTGTCGGCGATCCACAGGTTCGGGACGTCCCACGAGCGGCCGTCCTGGTCGACGACGGAGGTCTCGCGGTCCGTGCCCATCCGCGCGGTGCCGATGGTGTGCGCCGTGCGTTCGAGCACCCGGACGTCCTGGCCACCGGCAGCCTCGACGATGGTCGTCATCGTGCGGACCGCGTGGCGGCGGATCGCCTCCTCGTTGGAGCCCGGGGTGAACGAGACCCGGGCACGTGGGACACCGTGCTCGTCGAGTTCGTCGGTCAGCTCGAGGCGGTTGTCGTCGTACGGCAGGCACTCGGCGTTGATGCCGACGCCGGCCGAGAACGGGTAGTCCTGCAGCGCCCGGACGAGCTCGGCACCGCGGAGTCCGCCGCCCCGGACCAGCGAGGTCGCGAAGGTCTGCGGCTGCACGCCCAGGCTCTGGATGAGGTAGCCGCCCGCGAAGTCGGCGTCCGCCGGTCGGACGAAGTCCTCGGTGATGATCGACGACGGGTACCCACGGTACGAGCGCATCGACTCGTCGAACCGCGCCCACACCTGGGTGGCTCCGTGCGCCGTGAAGTTCCGGCCGACCTGCCCGCTGCCGTTCGCGACACCGGTGTGCAGCAGCAGTCGTGGCGTCTCGACACCACCCGCGGCGAGGACGAGGGTCCGGCAGCGCTGGCGGTGCTCGCGGCCGTCGGCGGTGTACAGGACCGCCTCGACCCGTCCCGCCGCGTCGAGCTCGATGCCGTGCACGAAGGACTCCGGACGGATCTCCGCACCGAACGCCACGGCGGCCGGCAGGTAGGTCGTGTCCATCGAGACCTTCGAGCCGTTGCGGCAGCCCTGGTGGCACGAGCCGCAGGACACGCAGGCCTGGCGCAGCCCGTGGTGCTCCTGGTGCCGGTCCTCGGTGGTCAGGCCGACCGGGGCGTCGGTCGCGGTGATCCCGGCGGCCGCGGTGCCGCGCATCATCATGTCCGATGAGGCGTTCCGGGCCGGCGGGCGCATCCGGTAGCGGCGGGAGGGGTCCCACGGGTAGTGCTCGGGGCCGGCGACGCCGACGTCGTGCTCGACCTGCTCGATCCAGCCGGTGAGCTCGGCGTGGCTGATCGGCCAGTCCTGCCCCGCGCCGCTCTCGGTCCGCAGCCGCAGGTCGTGCTCGCTCGGCCGCGGGGTGAACGCGCCCCAGTGCAGCGTCGACCCGCCGACGCCCGTGCCGCTGTTGTTGGGGCCGAAGGCCGTGGGGGCTCCGCCGCCGCTCAGCCGCTCGTCCATCCAGTTGATGTCACCGGGGGCGGCGACCTCGTCCGGCACGTGGTCGCCCGGCTCGGTGTTGCGGCCAGCTTCGAGCGCGACGACCGTCAGGCCACGGCGGGCCAGCGATGCGAGGAGCGGTGCTCCCCCGGCCCCGGTGCCGACCACGACCACGTCGACGACGTCGTCCGTGCCGTACGTGCGTTGTCCGTCGAGTCTCATCGTGCAGCTCCGGTCGTCGGTGCGGTGTCGATCGTCGTGGCGGTGCCGGCGGGGGCCTCGGGTTCCCAGGCCTCGCGCTCGCCCGCCGCGAGCAGCTGGAAGCCCTGCTTGCGGACGCCGTCGCCGCCGTTCGCGTAGCCGTCGAAGTCGATGGCGGCCATGGTGGCGGGGTGTGCGAGCCAGTGCTTCACGAGGTCGACGCTGGCGTCCTCGAACCACGCGCGCAGCTGCTCGGCGTCGAGGTCGCCGTCGGCGCGGTACCGCCCGACAGCCACGGACTCGAGGGCCTGGTCGAGCACGCCGTCGCGGGCAGGTGCAGCGAGCACGTCGAGCGCGGCACGGTAGGCCTCGGCGTCCACCGGCAGGCCGTCCGGCCGCCAGCCGTCGCCGAGCCCCGCGGCCAGCTGCGCGTCGACCCGCAGCGCCAGGTCGACCTGGTCGGTGTCGGGCTGCGGGACGACGATCCGTGCGACGGCGCGCAGGGTGTCCAACTGCGTCGGCGTCAGCGCGTGGGGTGCGGCCGACGGGTCGTCGGGCAGCGCACGCTCGGCGAGCAGGCCGCGGGTCCGGGCGCTGACCCGCGGCGAGGCGATCACGCGGGCGTGCTCCACGGGGACGACCGGCGACCCCGTGACCCGGCGCTGCCAGAAGTCGCGGATGCGCTCGGCCACGGCCTCGGGCTGTTCCCAGGGCAGCAGGTGTGCGGCGCCGTCGACGACGTGGAGCTCGCTGTTCGGCCAGTGCGGCAGGGTCAGGCGGCGCTGGGCGTCGGCATCGAGGTCGCCGTCCTCGGCGCCGGCGAGCACCAGGGCGGGCACGGGGTTCGGTGCGGCGTCCGACCAGTCCTCGCGGCTGCCGCGGGACAGCCAGTCCGTCCAGGCGGCGGGGTCGGTCCGCTCGACGTCCTGCACCGCCGCGCTGTGCCGAGCGGGCGCCAGGGGTGCGGCGGTGTTGGCGGCGACGAACTCCTCGGCGTCATCGGTGCCGATCGGGCCACCGGCAGCCCACGAGAGCATCGTCCAGCGCCGGTCGTCGTCCATCGGCTCCGGAGCGAGCGGGGACGCGGCGAGGAGCACCACGGCCCGCAGCCCGAACAGGCCGTTCGCGCCGGAGATCGTGCGGTCGGCCACCACCGTGGCGACCTTGCCGCCCATCGAGTGCCCGAGGAGCATCCACTCCGTCGAGCCGCTCGCCCCGATCGCGCGCTCCACCAGGACGGCCATCTCCTCGACGGTGGTGCCGGACGACGCCGGGCTGCGGCCGAAGCCGGGCAGGTCGATGCCGATCAGGTCGAGGTCGCCGAGGAGTTCGGCGCGCAGCAGCGCGAACTCCTCGGAACTCGCGCCGAGGGCGTGGAGACAGAAGACGGTGGTCACCCTGTATACCTACCCGTCGCTCGCGACCGCTCCCAGCCGGGCCGTACCCCGCCGGGTCGCGCGTGTACCCCGATCGACGGTGTCACCGGGCGTACGCGTCGACGAACAGCGCGCCCCGGAGCTCGCGCAGGGTGTCCGCCAGCCGGTCGACGGTCCGGCCGGAGATCCCCGAGACCTGGAGGTCGTACGGGCCGAGCGCGGGGAGCCGCCCGGTGCGGATGCGGACGACCTCCCACCCCACGGCGCGGACGGCGCGGTCCTTCTTCCGGTCGGTCTCCTGCCGCGGGCCGACGTGCTCGAGGCCGTGCCGACCGGTGGAGTCGTACTCGATGGCGACGCGGAGCTCGGGCAGGATGATGTCCGGCCAGGCCTCGACGTGGTCGAAGAACGGGCGGTCGAGTCGGATGGCGGAGTGGTCGTACGTGAACGCGAACCGCTCGGACAGCATGCCGCGGAGTTCGGCCTCGACCGCCGAGGCGGTCGCCGGGGCGCAGACGCTCGTGAACGACTCACCCGACGGCAGCCGCGGGGTCTTCGGGCAGATCGTGCGGGGAACGGACTGGGCAGTCCGCCGTGGCGCCCCTCCGGCCGACCCGGCGGACCCGGCGACGGGCCGACGGGACCGGGAACGGCTCGACGCGACGGCTCCGGCCGGGACCCCGCGCACCGGAGCCGCGGGCAGCGTCTGTCGTCCGGCACTCCGGACGACCCGCTGCGGCACCGGCACGGCCTGCGGCCAGTCCGACGGCAGCACCGGCCACCGCTGCGGCTGGGCCTGCACCGCGCACTCGGGGCACCAGACGGAGCGGCGGCGCTCACGGCCCGGGCGGGACCGCTGTTCGGACGGGGTCGCGACGAAGACGTGCCCGACGTCGCACTCCCAGGTGAGCAGGACCTCGGCCGCCGGGGGGACCTGGGTCAGGACGACGTCGTGGTTCCAGTCGGGGTGGTACTGCCGGATGAGCACAGGGTACGGCGCCCAGTCGGCGCGGAACTGTCCGACGGCGTACGGCACCGCTTCGCCGCGCGACCACTGTCGGCGGCGCCACCACGCATCGACGGGTTCGGCCACGCCCCCACGCTAGGAACGACCACCGACACCCGCCGCACCACGCACTGCGACCGACACCCGCCGCACCACAGGCGAGCGCCGCGACCGCTCAGGAGGCCAGCGCCTGCTTCACGTAGGCGACCAGGGCGTTCGCGTGCCCGTGCCCGAGGCCGTGCTCGGCCTTGAGCCACCCGACGACCTCCATGTGCTGGTGGCCGTCGAGCCGGTCGGCGACCAGGTCGAGCCACTCCTGCACCGGGCGCCCGTACGTCGCCTCGATGCTCGGGAAGTAGGACGCCGGACCCTTCACCTTGGTGCCGTCCGCCGGGGGCACCGGGGCGGTCACACGATGCGCTGTCATGGCGCAACGGTAGCGCTCCGTCTGCCGTCACGGAACGTCACGCAGGACACCGTTTCGTGACGCCGGGTTGCGCCGGATGGCCCGGTGTTGCGTCGCGTGGCGGGGTGTTGCGCGACCCGTTGTCGGCGTCGGCCGGCCCTCCTACGGTCGCGACATGACCGACACCACCAGGGCCCCGCAGTGGGAGGCGACCAGCGTCGACGACGCGGGCCGGACGACCGGGGCGAGCCGCGCCTCCAGGCCGGAGACCGCGACCATCGACGCGGCCGGACACGCCGCACTCGACCGTTCCGTCGTGCCGTTGCGGCACCCGCTGCGGTGGATCGCCGCGGCCCTCGTGCTCGTCGTGCTGCTGAACTTCGGCGAGACGCTGTTCACGAACGAGCAGTGGGGGTGGCCCGCCGTCGGCAAGTGGCTGTTCAGTCCGGCGGTCCTGACCGGCCTGCAGCTGACGCTCACCGCCACCGCGCTGAGCGCCGTGATCAGCTTCGCCGGCGGGATCCTGGTGGCCATCGCCCGGCTGTCGCACAACCCGGTGCTGTCCGGGCTGGCGTGGGGGTACGTGTGGCTGTTCCGGTCGGTGCCGCTCATCCTGGTGCTCGTCTTCCTGTACAACCTCGGGTCGCTGTACCCGACCATCGGCATCGGGATCCCCTTCGGGCCGCAGCTCGAGGTGCCGACCGCGAACCTGCTCGGGGACCTGGCGATCGGGGTCATCGGGCTGAGCCTCAGTGAGATCGCCTACGCGTCCGAGATCGTCCGTGCCGGGGTGCTCGCCGTCGACCACGGGCAGCACGAGGCGGCGCAGGCGCTCGGGCTCCCCCGTCGCCGGCAGTTCGTGCGGGTGATCATGCCGCAGGCGCTGCGGTCGATCGTCCCGGCGTTCGTGAACCAGGTCGTCGGGCTGCTGAAGGCCTCGTCGCTGCTGTTCTACGTGTCGCTGCTCGACCTGTTCGGCGTGGTGCAGAACCTGTCGAGCACGTACCCGGGCGACATCATCCCGCTGCTCGTCGTCGCCACCATCTGGTACCTCGTGCTCACCAGCGCGGTCTCGATCGTGCAGTACTACGTCGAGCGGTGGACGGCCCGCGGGTCGGTCCGTGCGCTGCCGCCGACACCGTGGCAGCGGGTGCGGAGCGCGCTGCGGGGCGGCGGGACCGGACGTGGTCCGGGACGGCCTGGAGGCGCGGGTCGCCGCACACAGGCAGCCGCCGCCGAGCGCGCGGTCGCGTCCGGGTCCGCTTCCACCGTCGACGACAGGAGCATCTGATGAGCGCCGCCATCGCGATCCACGGAGCCGTCAAGGCGTTCGGGGACAGCGTCGTCATCGACGGCATCGACCTGTCGCTGCCGTCCGGCAGCGTGACCGTCGTCCTCGGCCCCTCCGGTTCCGGCAAGTCCACGCTGCTCCGGGCGATCAACCACCTCGAACCGCTTGACCGCGGGGTCGTCACCGTCGGCGACGAGCCCATCGGCGTCCGCCTGCGCACCGGCCGCGACGGGGTCCCGCGCTGGAAGGAGCTGCCCGAGCGGCACATCCTGCGGCAGCGTGCCCGGATCGGGTTCGTGTTCCAGCACTTCAACCTGTTCCCGCACCTCACCGCGCTCGAGAACGTCGCCGAGGGGCCGATCGCCGCCGGGGTCCCCGTCGCCACGGCCCGAGCGCGGGCTCAGACCCTGCTCGATCGGGTCGGACTCGGCGACCGCGGCTCCGCCCGCCCCCGGCAGCTGTCCGGCGGGCAGCAGCAGCGCGTCGCGATCGCCCGGGCCCTGGCGCTCGAGCCGTCGGTGGTCCTGCTCGACGAGCCGACCTCGGCGCTCGACCCGGAGCTCGTCGGCGAGGTGCTTGGCGTCATCCGGTCCCTCGCCGAGTCCGGCACGACGCTCGTCATCGTCACGCACGAGATCGCCTTCGCCCGCGAGGTCGCCGACCACGTCGTGTTCCTCGACCACGGGCGGGTCGTCGAGCAGGGGCCGCCGGCCCAGGTGCTCGACCACCCGCAGCACACCCGCACGCGCGACTTCCTGTCCCGCGTCCGCTGACCCCCGACCCCCGATCCCCGCACGCACCCCAAGGAGAACCATGTCCACGATCACCCCCGCCCGCTGGCGCAACCGCGCCGGCTTCCTCGTCCTCGCAGCCGGCGTCGTCGTCGCCCTCGCCGGGTGCTCCGCGGGCGCTTCCGCCGACACGAGCGGCGCACCCGACGGCTCCGTCACCATCGGCGCCGCCTCGAACGGTGCGGCGAACAAGACGACCGTCAAGGTCACCGAGGACACGAAGCTGCACGACGCGCTCCCCGCCGCGGTCCGGAAGTCCGGCAAGCTCACGATCGGTGTGGGGGCCCTGCCCGCCGGGTTCCCGCCGCTCGCCTTCACCGGTGACGACCAGAAGACGATCACCGGTTCGGAGCCCGACCTCGGACGGCTCGTCGCGGCGAAGCTCGGGCTGCGCGCGGACGTGCAGAACGCCACGTGGGACAACCTGTTCGTCGGCATCGACAGCGGCAAGTACGACGCCGGCTTCTCGAACGTCACGGTCACCGAGGAGCGCAAGGAGAAGTACGACTTCGCCTCGTACCGGCAGGACAACCTGGCGTTCCAGGTGCTGGCGTCGAGCTCGCTGCGCTTCGACGGCGACCCGTCCGTGCTCGCCGGGAAGACGCTGTCCGTCAGCTCCGGCACGAACCAGGAGAACATCCTGCTCGAGTGGCAGAAGGAACTCCGGGCGAAGGGCGAGGACTTCACGATCAAGTACTACCCGGACGGCAACGCGATCAAGCTCGCGCTCGACTCGGGCAAGATCGACGCATACTTCGGCCCGAACCCGACGATCGCCTACCAGAACACGCAGAGCAAGGGCACCGCGAAGGCGACGAAGACCGCGGGCACGTACTCCGGCGCCGGCTCCTCGTTGCAGGGGCTCATCGCCGCGACGACGAAGCAGGGCAGCGGGATCGCGAAGCCCGTCGCGGCGGCGATCAACGAGCTGATCGAGGACGGCACCTACGCGAAGTGGCTCGCGGCCTACAACCTGTCGAACGAGGCCGTGAAGACGTCCGAGGTGAACCCCGAGGGTCTGCCGCTCGACAACAGCTGAGGTGTGCCGTGACACCCCCGTGGCCGTTGGGGTCGCGGGGGTGTCGTGCGTGCGGGGGTCGGGGGGCACTCCCCGCTCGACAATCGACGATCGACGAGGGGAACGACTCGTGGATCGTCGGAACATGCACACGCACCCGATGCGTGGGCAACGAACGACGTCCCACCCGTCGAACGACAGGTGGGACGTCGGAACATGCGCACGCAGCGAGCTATCGCGCAGCCAGAGCGGACTCCCCCTCGACGACAGGCGCCGCCCACTCCGCAGCGAGCAGCTCGTAGGAGCGCACCCGGGCGTCGTGGTCGTGCGCGATCGTCGTGACGAGCAACTCGTCCGCTCCCGTGACCCGTCGGAGCGTCTCGAGCCGTTCCGCGACGTGTGCCGGTTCGCCGACGAACCGGGTCGCGAGCCGGTCCGCCACCGACGCCTCGGCCTCAGCGGGGAGCCGCAGCTGCCGAGCCTGGTCCGGGGTGGGGTACTCGATCGCCCCGACGCCGGAGCGGATCGAGTGCACCCACTGGGCGTACCCGAGCCCGAGCTCGTCCGCCTCGGCCGCGGTCGGCGCCACGAGCACGTCGGCCGACACGATGACGTGCGGCGCGTCGAGCACGCCCGGGCGGAACGCGTCGCGGTAGGCCTGCACCGACGCCAGGACCGTGCCCGGGGACGAGTGGTAGTTCGCGCCGTACGGCAGGCCGAGCGCGCCGGCGATCCGGGCACTCTCGCCGCCGGTGGAGCCGTGGATCCACAGCTCGACGGCGGCGCTCGCGGCCGGTGGGGCCTCGACCACCGCACCGTCCCGCGACCACGTGCCCGCGAACAGGCCGCGGATCAGGTCGAGTTCGCCCGCGAACCGTTCGACGTCGCCCGGCACCCGCCCGAGCAGCTCCCCCTGCAGGGCGAACCGGCTGCCCGGCGCGATGCGGAACTCGAACGGCGCGGGGACGAGCAGGCCGTCGACGACCTGGTCGGTCCGCGGGGCGAGCGACGGCGGCTTCGGGGCGCCCGGTGCTGGTGCTCCGGAGCGGCCGAGCCCGAGGTCGATCCGCGGACCGTACAGCGCGGCGAGCGTGCCGAAGGTCTCGGCGATCTGCAGCCCCCGGGTGTTGCCGACCAGGGTCGCGGCGCTGCCGACCCGGATGGTCGAGGTGGCTGCGGCGACCGCACCGATGACGATCGTCGGGGCACTGCCCGCGACGCCTGGGTTCAGGTGGTGCTCGGCGAGCCAGTAGCGGGCGTACCCAGCACGTTCCGCGGCGACGGCCAGGTCGACCGTGTTCGCCAGGGCCTGGGCCGGCGTCGTCCCGGTGCTCACCGGGACGAGGTCGAGGACGGAGAGCGGGACGCGGCTCATGCGAGGACCCGCTGCCGGTCGAGGACCCGTCCGGGCAGGTCGAGCGTCTGCCGGAGCGTGGCGCCCTCGTCGTACGACTGCCGGTAGACGCCGCGCTCCTGCAGCAGCGGGACGACCCGGTCGACGAACTCGTCGAGCCCGTACGGGTTGGTGTGCGGCACGACGACGAACCCGTCGGTGGCGCGCTCCTGCACGTACCGGTCGATCTCGGCGGCGATGTGTGCGGGCGTGCCGACGAAGCCGCCACGGGTGGAGGCGCGGATGACCAGGTCACGGATCGACAGGTGTTCGGCCGCGGCGAGGTCACGCCACGACTGCACCAGCGCGGGCACGTCGCGGGTGTGGCGGACGCGGCCGCGGGTGATGTCGGCGCCCTCCAGGTCGGGCTCGATCGAGGGCAACGGCCCGTCGACGTCGTACGACGACAGGTCACGGTTCCACACCTGTTCGAGGAACGCGATCGCCGTCGCCGGGCTGACCTGGGCGCGGCGGATCGCCCGGGAACGTTCCTCGGCCTCGTCCGCCGTGTCGCCGAGCACGAAGGTCGCGCCGGGCAGGATCAGCAGCTCGTCCTTCGACCGGCCGACCCGTTCGAGTCGCTCGGTGACGTCGCGGTAGAACGACTGCGCGTCGTCGAACTCGGTGTGCAGCGAGAAGACCACCTCGGCGTGACCGGCGGCGAGGTCGCGGCCCTCGTCGGAGTCGCCGGCCTGCACGACCACGGGGTGGCGCTGGGGGCTGCGCGGCACCGGGAACGTGCCGGTCACGTCGAACTGCGGGCCGTGGTGGTCGACGTCGTGGATGCGGGAGCGGTCGGCGAACACGCCGGCCGCCAGCGGCCCGGCGGCGCCCGGCCCGTTCGCCACGATCGCGTCCGACTCCCACGAGTCCCAGAGCTCGCGCGACAGCTCCACGAACTCCGCGGCTCGCGTGTACCGGTCGGCGTGGTCGAGGAACCCGCCGCGGCGGAAGTTCGCACCGTGGAACGCGTCCGAGCTCGTCACGACGTTCCAGCCGGCGCGGCCGTCGGTCAGGTGGTCGAGCGTGGCGAGCTGCTTCGCGAGCTCGACGGGCTCGTTGAAGGTCGTCTGCAGCGTGCCGACGAGCCCGATGTGATCGGTGACGCCGGCCAGCGCGGCCAGGATCGCGAGCGTGTTCGGGCGCCCGACGACGTCGAGGTCGTGGATGCGTCCCTTCTGCTCGCGCAGCCGCAGCCCCTCGGCGAGGAACAGGAAGTCGAAGCACCCCCGCTCGGCGTTCCGGGCGAAGTGCTCGAACGACGAGAACGCGATCTGGCTCTCGGCTCGGTCGTCGCTCCAGACGGTGGTGTTGTTGACGCCCGGGAAGTGGGCGGCGAGGTGGACCTGACGCTTGGCGCTCATGCTGAGACCCCCGAGGAGACGGAACCGACACCGGCACCGGTGACGGCAGGACGCGCGTACCGGCTGACCGCCGGCGCGATGCCGAGCCGCGTGCGCAGGTCGGCGGTGGGACGGGACGCCACGTCGGCGCGGAGCCCCGCGGTGACGAGCGCCGGGACGAGCTGCCGGGCGATCGCGGTCGAGTCGATCGGGATGCGCAGCGGACGGAGCCGGACGCCGGCGTACCCGAGCGCCCGCAGATCCGCGATCCGTGCCACCAGGTCCGGCACCGTCGTCGCGAGGACGGACGTGTCCGACCCGGAGCCGACGGCGTACTGGCCGCCGGCGGCCGCGTCGAGTGCGGCGAGCTCGTCGGCGGCGGCTGCCGGCGACGACCCGATGAGCACCGCGAGGTCCGCGAGGACCGGACGGCGGAGGTCGGACCCGGCCGCCTGCTCGGCGTCACGGACGAGTGCCAGCGCACCCCGATCCTCCAGGCCGTCGAAGCCGGGCGTGACCAGCACGACGTCCGCGGCGTCCACCGCGAACGCCGCCGCGTCAGCGCGGTGCGCGAGCGAGAAGACCGGCGGGCGCCCCTGCGGCGACCGCGGCACGATCGACGCGCCGTGCACCGACACGAACGAGCCGGAGAACGCCGCGTCGTGGATGCGGTCGCGGTCGATGAAGCGGCCGGTCGCGACGTCACGGATGATCGCGTCGTCGTCCCAGCTGTCCCAGAGGCGGGAGACGACCTCGGCGGCCTCGCGGGCCTCGTCGAACAGCGTGGCAGCGTCGTCGCCGCCGGGGCGGCGGCCGAACAGGGCGGCCTCGCGGGTCGTCGGGCTCACCTGGATCCGCCATCCGGCCCGCCCCAGCGAGACGTGGTCGAGGGTCTGGAGGCCCGTGGCGACGTGGAACGGTTCGGTGTGCGTCACCGAGACGGTCGGCACCAGACCGATCGCGCGGGTCGCGGGGGCGACCGCGTTCGCGACGAGGAGGGCGTCGAGGCGGCCGACGACGGTCGACGTGTCGAGGTCGCCGTCGGGGTCGGTGGGGCCGGCGGTGAAGGAGTCCTCGAGGGTGACGGCGTCGACGCCGAGCCGGTCCTGCTCGACGACGACGTCGCGCCAGTGCCGGAGGCTCGTGAGGCGCTGCGCTGCCGGGCCGGCGGCGCGCCAGGCGGCCGGGTGCCAGCCGGCGCCCTGCAGCGCGGTGACGAGGGTGATGCGGTCGGGCACGGTCATGGGGCGACGCTAGGACGGTTCGGCCGGGCGGCGAAGCGGTGTTGCGGAACGTGACCGACGGTGTCGCCGTGTGACGTACCTCGCACCGTGCGAGGATCGCCGGATGGTCTCGTCGTTCCTGACCCACGCGGAAGTGGTGGTCGACCCCGCGGTCCCGATCGAGTCGTGGGGGCTGTCGCCCGAGGGTCGCGTCCGGGCCGCCGCCGCACACCGGCTCGCGTGGACGCCGGGCTCCCGGCGGATCGTCTCGAGCACCGAGCGCAAGGCCGTCGAGACCGCCGACCTGCTCGCCAGCGCCGTCGGACTGCCGGTCGAGCGCGACCCCCTGCTGGGCGAGATCGACCGGAGCGCGACCGGCTACCTGCCGCCGTCCGAGTTCGAGGCCGTCGTCGACTCGTTCTTCGCCTTACCCGAGCAGTCGGTCCGCGGCTGGGAGCGGGCGATCGACGCCCAGGAGCGCATCGTCGCAGCCGTCCGCCGGCACTGCGCCACCGGCGACGTCACGATCGTGTCGCACGGCGCGGTCGGCGCGCTGCTCCTGGCCCACCTGCGCGGCGTCCCGATCACGCGCGCCCTCGACCAGCCCGGCATGGGCAGCGTCTTCCACTTCGACGCGCCCGCCTGGCGGGCGACCAGCGGCTGGAGACGCGTCCCAGCGACCTGACGGGAGGCGCGGGGCGGGGCCGCCACGGGCCTCCGTCCGCCGCCTGCGCGGCCCGACCGCCCCGCTCGTCAGACCACGCGCGTCGCGCCCGTCACGGGGCCGGGGGCGGCGTCCTCGTCGTCGGCGTCGTGCAGGGTGCGCTCGGCCTGCCCGAGCAGGTGGTGCACGGCGAGGCCGATCGAGCGGGCACCGACGACCGCGACGAGCACGCTGAGCAGCGCCAGCAACGTGGCGGTGGGGATCCAGGCGGACGGCAGCGCGAGTGCCCGGAACCACTCCACTGCGGCGGTGGCGACCGCGGCTGCCGGGAACACGAACGACCAGAACCCGAGCGAGAACGCCAGGCGGACGTACCGCGGCAGCAGGGCCAGCTGCACGAGGACCATCAGGACGCCGAGCCCCGCGATGGCCTGCACGGGCAGCGTCACAGCGCCGTCGGTGAGGGCGAACACCGACAGGGTGGCGACCGCCGGCGGCGCGACCAGGATCGCCATCGTCGGCACGAGCGGCCCCGGCAGCGCCGGCCGGAACGCCAGCCGGATGAGCAGCAGGCCGGTCATGACGCCCCAGAAGAACACGCCGACACCGAGGGCCGGCCAGGACAGCCAGCCGACGCCGACCTCGTGCGTGGCGACCGAGGCGACCAGGGCCGCGGCGACGGTCGGCAGCAGGTAGCCGCCGTGCACGGACTCCAGGGCGAGCCGGCCCTCGAACCAGGTGCTCAGCAGCCAGGCGGCGAACCCGGCCGCGGTGGCCACGGCGGCGAGCACCACGACCTGCCCGGCGACGGGGGCGAACCGCGCCAGGTCGACGCCGAGCAGCATCGCGGTCGCGGGGACGAGCGCGGCGATCGGGCCCTGCGCCGGGTGGCGGAGCTGGTCGACCAGCCGTTCGCTGACGCGTGCGCCCCGGACGATGTGCGCACCGAGCAGCCACACCCACGCGACGGCGGCGATCGCCCAGAACACCTGCGGCACGACGGTGGGCAGGTGCAGCACGGGGGCGGCGTACGACCACGTCTCGGCGAAGCCGGCGAGGCCGAACGGGACGGCGAGGGTGTTGAGCGGGATGCGGGAGGTGGGTCGTGGCATGGCTCCCCCATTCTCGTGGACGGGTCGGCTGCGCCGGTGCGCGCCCGGGGCCGTGCGTGCGCGGCGGGGCGTGCGTGCCCGCGGGCCGTGTGTGCTCGGCGGTCAGGCTGCGGGCAGTTGCTCGCCCGCCTCGACCGCGACGTCGAGCCGGTTCTCGGCGGGCGGCAGCGGGCAGGTCGCGTGCGGGGTGTACGCGCACGGCAGGTTCGTCGCCCGGTTGAAGTCGATGCGGGTGGCACCGTCGGCATCCGGTGCGGCGATGTCGAGACTCCGGTTCGCCGCGTACGTCGTCACCCCGCTCGTGCGGTCGGTGAACAGCACGTGCAGACCGCCGGCGTGCCCGTTGAACGCCAGGAGCGACCGCGGCCCGTCGAGGTCGAACGTCAGGACGCCGGGGGCCTCGTAGACGTGCAGCAGGCCGTCGACGACGCTGCCGACGGTGACCTCGCGCGGGGTGTCGAACGGCTCGAAGTGCGCGTCCACGACGAAGCGCTCAGCGGCCGAGTACGCCGGGGTGCCCTGGTAGCCGACGCGGGTCGGGTTCGACGGGTGCCGCGGGCGGAGCAGGTCACTGCCGCCGCGCCGGGCGACCTCGATCACCACGGTCTCGTCGCCGTCGTGCCACACCACGTTGGTGCTCGAGCGCTCCGGCAGCGGGCCGAACCGGTGCGTCCCGGTGACCGGCTGTCCGTCGACCTCGATCGTCTCGTCGTCGGCCAGTGCGACCACCGGGCCGTCCTCGTCCGTCGACCAGCTGCCCGGGGCGTCCTCGAACCGTTCCGGCGTCGCGGCGAGCCAACGGATGCTCGTGATCGCGAGGAACCCGTGCTCGCTCGCGCGGGCCTGCTCGTGGTCGTCGTGCCAGGCGGTCCACGATTCGGCGAAGGTCGGTGCGGCCGGGTGCGTCGGGGTCGTCGTGGTGGTGTCGCTCGTCGGGGTCGTCGTGCTCATGGGTCGACCGTACGACGCGTGGCCCGGTGGCGCGACGATCGTGTCGCCGTGCGTCGGCGGGCGGCGGGGCGGGCGCGCACGGGCGGGTCGATGCGGAACGACACCGTCGACGTCGTCCGACATCGAGCCTGTCGTTCACACGCGCCTGCAACTGTCCGCGCACGCTACAGGTGACCGAGTCGGTGTCGTACGACATCGACCCTGTCGTTCGGCGTCCACACGAAGCCACAGTCGCGCAACGTAACGGGCCCGATCCCTCGTGGCAGAGTGGCACTGCAGCGCACCGCGAAGCCTCGCGCGCGGCCCCCGACTCCCGACAGTCCGCACCCATCGAGAGGAAGGCAGCGCATGCCCTTCGAGAACACCGACCGCATCCAGGCCACCACCGCCGGATCGCTCCCCCGCACCCCGGAGCTCATCGCCGCGAACGCCGCACGGCCCGTGGCCGCCGACGGCTTCACGCTCGAGACCACCGACGAGGTCCGCGCCCTGACGAGCGCGGCCGTCGACGACGTCGTCGCACGGCAGACCGCGCTCGGCATCACGCAGCCCGGTGACGGCGAGTTCGGCAAGGCGATGTCGAACAGCGTCGACTACGGCGCGTGGTGGGGCTACTCGTTCCAGCGCGTCAGCGGCCTGAGCCTGACCGACGAGAACATCTTCTCGCAGCAGCCGGTCCGGTCCACCCCGGGGAACATCCGGCTCACGAGCTTTCCGGACCGCCGCGACTGGACGATCTTTCACGACGCCTACACCGACCCCGAGTCGGGCATCGGCACCGGCAAGAACGCCACCGCGTTCCCGACCACGACCGGTCCGATCACCTACACCGGCCACGAGGCCGCGGCCACCGACGCGGCGAACCTCAAGCACGCGGTGGAGGCCGCCGGCGCGGACAACGGCTTCATCACGGCGCTCTCCCCCGGGTCCGCCGCCCGCATCGCGAACGAGTACTACGCGACCGAGGAAGAACACATCTGGGCGTGGGCGGACGCCCTGCGCGAGGAGTACACGACGATCCTCGACGCCGGCCTCGTGCTGCAGATCGACGACCCCTCGATCGCCGAGAACTGGGACCAGATCAACCCCGAGCCGAGCATCGAGGACTACCGCGCCTTCACCCGCATCCGTGTCGAGGCGCTCAACCACGCGCTGCGCGGCCTCGACACCAGCCGCGTGCGCTTCCACCTGTGCTGGGGCTCCTGGCACGGCCCGCACACGACCGACATCGAGCTCCGCCACATCGTCGACCTGATGCTCGACATCGACGCCGGTGCGTACTCGTTCGAGGCCGCGAACGCCCGCCACGAGCACGAGTGGACCGTCTGGCAGGACGTCGCCCTGCCCGAAGGCAAGGTCATCGTCCCCGGTGTCGTCGGCCACGCGACGAACGTCGTCGAGCACCCCGACCTCGTCGCGCAGCGCATCGAGCGGTTCGCCTCGGTCGTCGGGCGCGAGCGCGTCATCGCCGGCACCGACTGCGGCCTCGGCGGCCGCGTGCACCCGCAGATCGCCGCGGCGAAGCTCGAGTCGCTCGGTGAGGGTGCCCGGCGCGCGAGCGCGAAGCTCTTCTAGCCGCCCGTTCCTTCCCAGAACGGCTGCGGTACCTGGTGAGATCGGGCGTACCTGCCAAGAAGAACACGGCAGGTACGGCCGGTTCCGCCAGGTACGCCCGATTCCGCCAGGTACGCCCGATTCCGCCAGGTACGCCCGGTTCGGGCAGGTACGCCCGATTCCGCCAGGTACGCCCGGTTCGGGCAGGTACGCCCGATTCCGCGAGGTACGCCCGGCTGTGCACGCGCGCACGGACGAACGGGAGGCCCGGTGCCAGCTGGCACCGGGCCTCCAGGCCGTCAGCGGATGCGTCTACCGACGCGAGCGGCCGAGCACGACCGCCGCGCCCGCAGCGGCGACGCCGAGCCAGACGAGGGGCCGCGTGACGCGCCGACGCTTCGCGACCCAGCCGCCGTTCGTCGCGTTCGCGGCGTCGGCGGGGGCGTAGAGGTTCCCGTCGCTCGGGGCGCCCTTGCCACGGAGCGCGAACGTCTCCACCATCGGCTTCGTGATCTTGTGGAACAGGCCCGGGAACACGTACTGCAGCGGCACGAGCGATGCCTGGATGCGTCCGACGAAGCGGTAGCGCTTGGGGTGCGTGGCGGCCTGCACGACGGCGCGTCCGGCCCGCTCGACCGAGACGGTGGGCGGGAGCGGGTGCGAGGTCTTGCCGGTGTAGTTGGCGCCGTTCTGGTAGATCGGGGTGTCGATCGTGGACGGCAGCAGCGCGGTGAACTTGATGCCGGTGCCCGCGAACTCGTCACCGAGCACGTCGACCAGGCCGAGCGCAGCGTGCTTGCTCGTCACGTACGCCGACTGGTACGGCGCCGAGAGCAGCGACTGGATCGAGCCGACGAGCACGTAGGTGCCCTTCCCGCGCTGCTTCCAGTGCGGCAGCAGGTGCGTGATGGCGTTGAGGTGCCCGTACAGGTTCGTGTCGACGACGCGCTTGAACGCCTCGGTGGGGGTCTGCTCGAACAGGCCGTAGACGAACAGGGCCGCGTTGCCGACGAAGACGTCGATGCGACCGAAGCGGGTCGTCACGGTGCCGATGAGGTCCTTGACCTGGTGCTCGTCGGCGACGTCGGTCGGGATCGCGATCGCCTCGGCGCCGAGCTTCCGGCACTCGGCTGCTGCGGCCTCGAGCGAGTCGTGCCCGCGTGCGGCGAGCACGAGCGTGGCGCCCTGCCGGGCGAACTCGTGTGCGGCGGCCCTCCCGATGCCGCTCGATGCTCCGGTGATGACGACGATCTTCCCGCGGTACCGATGTCCCATGTGTCCTTGGTACCCGGCCGTGGTCCGTTCCCGCACAGCCGGGTCGTACCCCTGCACGCGGTGCGAAGATGGAGCATGCGCAAGGACGACCTGACCGTCGACGAAGCCGCGGTCATCGCCGAACACGCCCGCGCCGGTGTCCTCGACGTCGACGACCCCGAGGTGCGGAAGGTCGTCGAGCAGGCGAACCGGGTGCTGGTCCGTGCACAGATGTGGGGCGAGGAGCGGAGCCCGAAGCTGCGGCGTCGCCGACGGCTCATCGCGGTCGGCGCCCTCGTGATGGTGCTCGTCTGGGTCGCGGGCCTGCTCGTGCCGCTGGCGATGCGGTTCGGCTGACCGGTGCGCCCCGCGGACGAAGCGGGATCCGGGCCTGTTCAGGTGCGGTCTGATGGTGCATGATCCGACGACCACACCACCATCGCGCTGCAGGGAGCACGACATGGACCAGCACATCGATCGACGGCGCTTCATGACGCTCGGACTCGCCGGAGCCGCGACGACCGCCCTCGGCGCGACGGCGATCCCGGACGGCTCGGCACAGGCCGTGACCGGAGCTGCGGCGCCGACCGCTGCGCCCGTGCTGCTCGCCGCCGACGAGTTCGACGGCCCGACCGGCAGCGCGCCGAACCCCGGGATCTGGCGGTACGACCTGGGTTCCGGCGGCTGGGGCAACGCGGAGCTGCAGACCTACACGGACTCGCGGCGGAACGCGGCGCTCGACGGTGCCGGCAACCTCGTGATCACCGCACGCCGCGAGGCCGACGGGTCGTACTCATCGGCCCGGCTGAAGTCCGAGAGCACCTACACCGCGCAGTACGGCCGCATCGAGGCGCGGATCCGCATCCCCCGCGGCCAGGGCATCTGGCCGGCGTTCTGGATGCTCGGCGCGGACATCGGGCAGGTCGGCTGGCCGGCGTGCGGGGAGATCGACGTCATGGAGAACGTCGGGTACGAGCCGGGGATCGTGCACGGAACGGTGCACGGGCCCGGGTACTCCGGCGCGCAGGGCATCTCGGCGGCGTACACGAACCCGTCCGGAGCAGCGTTCGCCGACGACTTCCACGTGTACGGGGTCGACTGGCGCCCCGGCTCGATCACCTGGACGGTCGACGGCGTCGCGTACCGGACGGTCACCCGGGCCGACGTCGGCTCGGCGACGTGGGTGTTCGACAAGCCGTTCTTCGTGATCCTCAACGTCGCGGTCGGCGGGAACTGGCCGGGTTCGCCGGACGCCTCGACACGGTTCCCGCAGCAGATGACCATCGACTGGCTGCGGGTCCACCAGAGCGCCTAGCCGGGATCGCCGAAGCGGACGAGCGTCAGGGGCGGCGGTTCGCCCGGGCGACGAGCCACAGGTAGGTGCTGTGCCCGACCAGGGCGAGTCCGAAGAACACCGCGGCGACCGCGTAGACCCGGTCGAGCTTGCCCTGCCCGATCACGAGCATCACGACGCAGAACGCGACGGCGATCGCGAGGACACCGACCTGCACGGTCGACCAGATCCGTCGGAAGCGCGGCATGCCCGTCTCGTTCACACCACCCATTCTGCCCGACGCCGCCAGTGCTTCTCCGGGTCGTGGCCCCAGTTCATGAGCGAGTACCGCCAGGGGGTGTCGTGCACGTCGCCGTCAGGACGCTGCTCCGAGTGCCGGGCGACGTAGCCGACGACCTTCCGCATGTGCGCCAGGTCGTCGTCGGTGCGGTCGGCCTTGTGCTTCTCGAGGATGCGGACGATGTGCCGACCGCTCTCGTGCCCGGTCGACTCGCCGCCGCCCGAGGGCTTCTGCCCGACGGACTTCGACTCGTCGGTGTCGAGCCACTTCCGCAGCTCGGTGGCGGTCATGTTCACCGCGTCGTCGAAGTCGGCCCGGGTCTGCTCGTCGTCGTGCTCGCTCATGCCGTCGAGCAAACCCGGCGGTGCTGGACGACTGCGCAGGGCGGATGCGCCTCCGACCGCGCCCAGCCCCTCGCGCGTTTCCTGACCGAGCGAACCCCGCACCCGAACAGGAAGAGGCATCACATGCGCGCAGTCGTGTGGCACGGCATCGGCGACATCCGGCTCGACGAGGTCCCGCAGCCGACGATCCAGGACCCGGAGGACGCGATCGTCCGGATCACCCGCAGTGCGATCTGCGGCACCGACCTGCACTTCGTCCGCGGCACGATGGCACCGATGGTCGAGGGCACGATCCTCGGTCACGAGGCCGTCGGCGTCGTCACCGAGGTCGGGGACGCGGTGCGCGGCTTCAGCCCCGGCGACCGCGTCGTCATCAACTCCACCGTGTCCTGCGGTGCCTGCCGGTACTGCCGGATGGGCAAGACCGCCCAGTGCGACCGCTCGAACAGCAACGGACCGCAGGCGGGCACCGCGTTCTTCGGCGGCCCCGCCTCGACCGGACCGGTCGACGGCATGCAGGCCGAGTACGTCCGCGTCCCGTGGGCCCGCAACACCATGCACCCGCTCCCGGACACCGTCTCCGACGAGCAGGCGATCCTGCTGTCCGACATCTTCCCCACGGGGTGGTTCGGCGCGGAGCTCGCGGGCGTCACGCGCGGTGACGTCGTGGTGGTGTTCGGTGCCGGGATCGTCGGACAGTTCGCGGCGGCCTCGGCGTACAAGCAGGGCGCGGCCCGCGTCATCGTCGTCGACGGCGAGGAGACCCGGCTCGCCGCCGCGCTCGCCCAGCACTGCGAGGTCGTCGACTACAACGCCGAGGACCCCGTCGAGACGATCATGTCGCTGACCGACGGCATCGGCGCGGACTGCGTGATCGACGCGGTCGGCGTGGACGCCGAACGCCCGAAGCGCGGCCCGGCGGCGGTCGACCAGGACCAGGCGGCGGCGTTCGACGCCGAGGTCGCGGCGGTCGCACCCGATGCCGCGCCCGACGGCTTCGGTGCGCAGCAGCAGTGGAAGCCCGGGGACGGCCCCTCGCAGGTGGCTCGCTGGGCGGTGGCGAGCGTGGCGAAGTACGGCCGCATCGGGATCATCGGCGTGTACGGACCGACGGCCGAGCACTACCCGATCGGCGAGGCGATGCTCAAGAACCTCACCGTGCGGATGGGGAACTGCGATCACCACTCCGTCACCCCGCCGCTGATCGACATGGTGGCCGCCGGACAGTTCGACCCGACGGCCCTGATCACCGAGCACGAGCCGATCACCGACGCGATCGCTGCCTACCAGGCGTTCGACCGACGCGAACCCGGCTGGATCAAGGTCGAGCTCGGCACCTCCTGAACCGAACGCGACGCGCCGGAACGCGACGCACCGGACCGCGCTGCACCGGACCGCGCTGCACCGGACCAGGACGACACCGGGTGGGAATGGAACGGCCCCGCCCGGTGTCGAACTCTCCACCGACCACGAAGGAGCCCACCATGAGCCTCGACCTCCACAAGAGCACCGGCGCCGGAACCGTCACCGACGAGCGCGCCTGCCTGCCGAAGCCCGTCCTGCCCACCCTGCACGACGAGCGCACCCCGTCCTTCGGTCGCTGGCTCGGACAGATCAACCACACCGACTGACCGACCGTCGGGAGCGACGGCACGCACGGCCCGCCGACTCCTCGGCCCCTCGCCGCGCACTGCTACCGTGCACCCATGTCCTGGGGCCGGCGGTACTACGCGCTGCAAGCCGTCGGTGGAGCGGCCTGGTGGATCGCCGTCGCGACGCTGCCCTGGATCCGCACGGCGACGCTCGGCTCGCTCGACCCGGTGCTCGTCGCCGTGTTCGACGTCCCGCTGTTCGTCGTCGCCTCGGCGCTCGCCGCCGCCGGTGTCCGGGCCGCCGCGGTGGTCACGACGGTGTGGACCGCCCTGGTGCTCGTCGCCCTGAGCGTCTGGGCGACCGTGACCGGCGAGGCCGGCTGGGGCGTGCTCGTCATGCTCGTCGCCACGATCGGCTCGGCCCTCGCCCTTGCCCTCGTCCTGCTCGGACGGGTCCCGACGGAGTGGGTGACGAGCGGTCCGCTGCGGATCCGCACCGCTGACGCCAGCGCCCCGCGCTCCCGGCACGTCACCGCGACCGTGCTGCAGATCGTCGTCTTCTGGGGCCTGTTCCTCGGGGTGTTCCCCCTGCTCATCGCGTTCGCCGAGCACCGCTGGGGCCTCCAACCGCAGCTGCCGGCACCCTTCGTCACCGCCCTCACCGTCGTCGGTGTGGTCGTGCTCCTGCTGGCCAGCGCGCTCGGCATCGCGTCGGCGGCGGCGATGTCGACGAAGGGCGAGGGAACACCGCTGCCCTCGGCCACCGCGAACCGTCTGGTGGTCGCCGGGCCGTACCGGTCGGTGCGGAACCCGATGGCACTGGCCGGCATCACCCAGGGCGTCGCCGTCGGGCTGCTGCTGTCGTCGTGGCTGGTCGTCGTCTACGCGGTCGCCGGTTCCGTGGTCTGGAACTGCATCGTCCGCCCGCTCGAGGAATCGGACCTGGCGGAACGGTTCGGCGACGACTTCCACCGCTACGCCGAGCAGGTCCGGTGCTGGGTGCCGCGGTGGCCGGTGCCGGCACGCGTGGGTTCGGTGCCGCTCAGCTCGTCGCGCCGCTGATGTTGACCAGCCACGACACCCCGTGGCGATCGGTCAGCATGCCGAAGGTGTCGCCCCAGGGGGCGGTGGTGAGTGGTTCGACGATCGTCGCGCCCTGGGCGAGGCCGTTCCACCACCGCGTCAGCAGTTCGTGGTCGTCGCCGCTGAGCGAGAGCGAGATGCTGCTCTCCGCCGGTGTCGGCATGCCGGACGGCGCGTCCGAGGCCATCAGGAGCAGGCCCTGGTCGCCGTCGAGCTGCCCGTGCATCACCTTGTCGGCGTCGGCGGGGTCCTGGCTCATGCCGGCTTCACCGAACGTGCCGATGGTGAGCGTCCCGCCGAAGACCGAGTAGTAGAACTCGAGCGCTTCGCGGGCGCCGCTCCGGAACCCGAGGTAGGGGTTGAGGCGAACGGTCATGACGGTCTCCCTCGTCCTGCGCGGGCGTCGTCGTCCGCGTCGTGATCATGCTGGCAGAGTGCGCGACCCCGCGGAAGGAGACGCCGTCGTCTTCGTCCGGCGCCGCCAGGTCGTCGAGACGCCTCCACATTCGGCGGCGTCTCGACGACGGCACGGCGTCGCAGCAACACACCGGCGTGTTCGAAGCAGCACCAACGCCGGACGGGAGGCGCGTGGCGACGCCGCCACGGGCCTCCAGGCCGTCACGCGGCGGAGTCCACCACCGGCGGTCGCGCGGACGGGGCGAGCTCACGGATCCGCTTCGCGGGGACGCCGGCGTAGACGCCGTGCGCCGCCAGGCGGCCGACGACCACGGCGCCGGCGGCGACCACGACGTCGTGCTCGATGTGGGCGCCCGGCAGGATCGTGGCGCGGCCGCCGATCCAGACGTGCTCCTCGACGACCACCGGACGGCCGGTCGCGACGTCGCTCCACCGGCCCTCGGCGTCGATCTCGTGGTGGCTCGTCATGATGAGCACCTGCATCCCGATCGCGGTGTTCGCACCGATCGTCACGGGGGCCACGGCCTCGACGGTCACGTTGCGGTTGCAGAAGACGCCCCCGCCGATGGTGAGGTGCTTCGGGTCCCCCGTCAGCGAGAACCCGGTCCCCACACCGGACTCGGCGCGTGCCCCGGCGGCACGGAGCAGCAGCCGCCGGACGATCCGGGGCAGCAGCGGGGATCCGAGCAATGCCGTGAAGACGAGGTGCTCACGGGCGTAGGAGGCGTCCTCCACGAGCCGACGGCCGAACGTCGACGGATCGGTCGTCGGCGGGACGGCCGTGGTCGGGACGGGTGGTGCTGCTGAGCCGGCCATGGGGTCTCCAGTCGTCGTGGCTGCGTGTCCGTGCAGCGCAAACGTAGGGCGACGATCGTCGGCGATCGGCCGGACGGTGAGCGGTTGCGGGATTCTTGCGGGGCCGCGCGGCTGCTCGCTACGCGCGGGCGCCGTCGCGCGCGGTGGACGCCGTCTGCCGGGGCAGCTCGCCGAACTCCTCGCGGTAGCTCCCTGCGAACCGGCCGAGGTGGGCGAACCCGGTGGCCCGGGCGATCTCGGCGATGCTCCGCCCGTCGCCCGACTCGAGCTGTTCGCGGGCGAGCAGCAGCCGGATGCGACGCAGGTACATGGTCGGGGTGATGCCGTGGTGTCGCTGGAACGCCGCCTGCACGCCGCGCACGCTCAGGCCGGCGGCCTCGGCGACGTCGTCGACGGTGATCTGCTCGGTGGCGTGCTCGAGCAGGAAGGTCTCGGCACGGGCGAAGCGGGCGGTGGCGGCCATCGCCGGCTCGTGCTGCCCGACGGGCCAGTGCGGGATCGCGGTGAGCAGCCCACCGGCGGCGAAGCGCGCGAGCTCCCGCTCGCGTTCGACCGGGACGGCGTCCGGTCCGGCCAGGACCTCTTGTGCGATGGACCGCACCATGAGCCACCAGGCAGCGAGCGGCGCGCCCTCGGGGACGTGCCGCGGACGGAACTCGATGGGACCCGGGGCCCAGTCGCCGCGCTCGGCCGCGACCTGTTCGACGATCGAGCGGTCGATCCGCAGGACGTCCTTGTTGCAGGCGATCCAGCGGAAGCGCTGGGGCCCCTGACGGAAGAGCGTCGGCCGGCCGATCTTCACGGTGTTCTCGTCGAGCTGGGCGACCCCGGACTTCATCCAGAAGATCATCATCGCGTCGCCGGGCTCGATCGTGCCGCTCAGGACCCCGGTGCAGCGGGTCGACTCGAGCGACAGCAGCGCCGTTCCGCGCACGCGCTCCTCGAACACGAACTCGGCGTCCGTCGGTTCGACCGACAGTCCGTGGGTGATGTGCGTCCGGGCCATCGCCTCGGCCGCCACCGACGGCTCGGCGGTCTGGATCTCCCGCAGCAGGCGGTGCATGGTCTCGGGCACGTGATGATCCTGACGACAAGTCGGCGTCGGCGCAACGAGCGACGCGCCGTGTTCCTGTACGGCGGCCAGCAACGGCGCTGTTGGCTGTGCAGATGGAGGCCCGGACATGAAGCAGATCCAGTACGACCGTTCCACGATCTTGACGAGCGACGACGTGGCCGATGCCGTGATCGAGTACGCCGCGGCCCTGGCCGGTGGCAACCGGGCGGACACCGTCGCGATCCCCTCGGTGGCGACGGACGGCACCATGACGACCACCAAGGTCCTCATCGGTCCGTCGAGTCAGCTCGTGGTCGAGGACGCCGAGGAGGACGAACTCGAGCGCGAGGACACGGTGTTCGTGGCACGGCTGCGGGCCGCCGCGCTGACGTTCGAGCACGACGAGGTGATCCACGCGGACACCCGGACGGACCTGACCGAGGGGCCGGTGGCGTAGGGGCGCCGGCTCAGCGCCCGAAGTCCGGCGGCGACGCGTTGGTGTCGACGGCGAGCGCGGCCTCGGTGCGCCGGTCGAGTTCGAGCAGGAACGCCTCGCCCTCGGGTTCGAGGTCGTCGTCCGGAGCGGGCTCGAGGGCAACCGGGATCGCCGGGGCCAGGAGCACCTCGATCGTGCTCGCCACCCCGAAGTCGTCAGCCGTCGGGATCGACACGACGTCGCTCAGTCGGCTCTGGTGCAGTGCGGCGGCGTACCGGATCACCGCGTCGGCGATCGAGTCGCTCGTCAGGACGCGGACGGTGCCCGCGTAGTTCACGTACTTCAACGTTGCTCCCTGGTGAAGAGGAGCTTCCGTCGCGGTGACGGTTCCCTGATCCGGTGCCACGGTAGGCCGCCGTCGTGCCGGGTACACATCTTCGGGCACCGAACGGGGTACGCCGTGACCCTGGACAGGCGTTCAGTGGCGCCCGCCCAGCATCGGGGACGTCCAGGGAAACCGACCACAGGGAGAGACATGACCGAGCAGCAGCAGCCCCCGGGGAGCGACCAGGAGCTCACCCCGAAGGCCGACCACGGCGAGGAGTCGTACCGCGGCTCCGGCAAGCTCACCGGCAAGCGCGCCGTCATCACCGGCGGGGACAGCGGCATCGGGAAGGCCGTCGCGATCGCGTTCGCGCGCGAGGGTGCCGACGTCCTGATCAGCTACCTGCCGGACGAGGAGGACGACGCGCAGGACACGAAGCGCTGGATCGAGGAAGCCGGTCGGAAGGCCGTGCTGTTCCCGGGCGACGTGAGCGACCCCGCGTACTGCCGATCCGTCATCGACCAGGCGGTCTCGGAACTCGGCGGGCTCGACGTCCTCGTGAACAACGCCGCCTACCAGATGATCCACGAGACGATCGAGGAGATCAGCGACGAGGAGTGGGACCACACCCTCGCGACGAACCTCAGCGCCTACTTCCACCTCGTCAAGGCCGCGCTGCCGCACCTCGGCCCGGGGTCGTCGATCATCGGGTCGAGCTCGGTGAACTCCGACAACCCGAAGCCGAACCTGGCGCCCTACGACGTCACGAAGGCCGGCGTCGCGAACCTGTCGGCCGCGCTGGCGCAGCTGCTCGGGGAACGCGGGATCCGCGTGAACAGCGTCGCCCCCGGTCCGATCTGGACGCCGCTGATCCCGTCGACGATGCCGCCGGAGCAGGTCGAGCAGTTCGGCAAGCAGTCGCCGCTCGGCCGTCCCGGCCAGCCGGCCGAACTCGCGCCCGTCTACGTGCTGCTCGCCAGTGACGACGGCAGCTACGTCTCCGGCGCGCGGGTCGCCGTCACCGGCGGCACCCCGATCCTGTGACGGGACGCCGGTCCGGCAACGGGACCAGGTGACGGACGGGAGGCCCGGGGCACGACGTGCGCCGGGCCTCCCGTCCGTCGTCGGGGGACGCTCCTGGCTGAACCGCCGCCCACCGGGGCCGGCCTACGTTCAGGGCCATGTCCACGCGAGCGAAGACCGTCACGGCGCTGTTCGGCGCCGCCACCGTAGCCCTCCTGCTCACCGCCTGCGACCCCGGCGGAGCCCAGAACATCAACCCCGTCGGCAAGGTCCCCGGCTCCGAGGAGAAGTCCCAGTCGGCCCAGTGCGACGTGGCCGCCAGCGCCGCCGTCGACATGATCGACAAGGCGGTCGGGTCGCACGACACCACCGAGTTCGCGAACATCCAGAAGGGGGACGGCGGCTGGTACCTCGGTGCCGCGATCGTCCCCGCGGACAGCAACGACTCGAACGACGACGAGGTCACCATCTGGGCGACCACCGCCGACCCCACGGCCGACGACTTCGACGGCCCGCTGTACGCCGTGAACGACGTCGCCAAGCAGGCCGTCGCCGACGAGACGACCACCACCTCGGACGCGCCGACGCCGTTCGCCGACGACTCGAAGGCCGCTCAGCAGGTCGAGAGCTGCGTCGTCGAGGCGTCCGACCGCTAGTCGTCGGACACCGCGTAGTGGCCGATCAGTCCTCGGGCTGGTCGGCCACTTCCACGTCCTACGCGGCGCCCGAGATCGGGGACCGGCGGTTCCTCGACGATAGCGGGAAGGTGCGAGGACGTCTGCCACGAGTTCGGGTCAGGAGCAGACGTCCTCGCGCTACGACGCCGTCGGGTTCGACGCGGTGGTCATGACGAGGCCAGCCCGGGAACGGGGGGTCGGGCACCCGCCGGTAGGGTCCGGCGGGGTAGCTTCCGGAGACTGTACGTCGACCACGGCTCAGACGTGTCCATGTTCCGCAGGAACCGGACAGTGCCCGACCGTCCGCCGCGCGCCCGGCTGGGCGTCCGCCCGGGGACTCGTGAAGGCCCGCTCAGCAGCGTCGCAGTTCACTAGACGATCGTCTTCTGAACGCCTACGGTTCCCAGCACCCCGTTCCGCTCCCGAACCGTGAGAGTCCGCATGCGCAGCCCCCGCCAGACCACCGAGCTCGAGACCGGCCGCTGACGTGGCCGCGGCGAAGGCGACCGTCCTGCTCGTGAGCGACTTCCCCCTGTCGGCGATGCGGGGTGAACGCGCCGCGCTGGTCGAGCAGGCGAAGGCCTTCGCGGAGTCCGGTCACGTCGTCTGGGTGGCGACTCCGCGCTCGAGCGAGACCGCCGAGCTGCGGAAGCACGGCGTCCGCCTGTTCGAGGTCGAACCGTCGATCAGCGCCCCGGAGAGCGACCTGCCGGTGGTCCGCAACTCGGTCCGTGTCCGCCGGTGCCTCGGCACCCTGATGCTCGAGGAACGGATCGACCTCGTCGTCACCCACTCGGACTTCGGCCTCGCCGCGGCGGCGCTGACCACGGCGCGATCCCTCGAGCTGCCGACGATCCACACCGTGCACGGCTCGGCGCCGGTCCGGGGCCGGACCGCGGCGGCGATGGCGCCCCTCGCACGGCACGCGCACCGTGTGGTGACCGGGATCCGGCCCACGCGGCACCGCTTCACGGGGCACCCCATGGACGACGCGCGCCGCAACATGGCCGTGGCCGTCTCCGGGGCGGCCGACGTCGTCGTCACCCCGACGACGCGGCAGGCCCGTGTCCTCCGCGAGGCCGGCGTCGGCCCGGTCCACGTCGTGCCCAACGCCCTCGGCCGCCGACCGGTCGAACCGCCGCCGGCGCCGGAACTCGGCCCGCTCCGGCTCGTCTGGGCGTCGCGGTTCACCCCGGACAAGCGCCTCGACGTCCTCCTCAACGCGATCCGGCTGGTGGAGATCCGGCTCGGGGCACACGCCGTGCGGGTCGACGTCGCCGGCGGGACCGTCCCCCCGACCCGCACGCCGGTGTCGGTCCGCGTCCACGGCCGCCTGTCGTCGCAGGCCGTCCACGACCTGCTGCTGTGCGGGCACGCGGCGGTGGTCTGCTCGCTCGAGCACGACGGCCAGCCGATGACCGCGCTCGAGGCGTTCCGGGACCACCGTCCGGTCATCGTGTCCGACATCCGCCTGGCGAGCGAGTTCGGCTCCGCCGCCGTCCTGACCGACGACGAGACCGCGTTCGGGCTCGCCACGACGATCATCGAACTCGCCTCGGACCGGACGCTGCTGCGGCCGCACACCGCCGCCGCGATCGAGCACGCGCGGCTCGCGACGGCGGAACGGCACACCGATCAGGTCCTCCGGCTGGTCGCCGGCAGCTGCCGGCCCTGAGTGACGGCTCCCCCGCGAGCGCGCGCCGCCCTGGGCGCACCACGGGACGGACGGGAGGCACGGTGCGGGCCCGCCCCGGGCCTCCAGTCCGCAGGCGGTCGAGCAAGGAGAACGCCCCGATGAGGAGGGGGGATCTCATCGGGGCGTTCCGTTCATGGGGCCGCGTCAGGCGGCGAGGCGCGCAGCGAGCGCGGTGGCGCGGGACCGGAGGTCCGCGTAGGTGGCCTCGTACGCGTCCGGCGTGCCGACGCGCGAGGGGTTCGGCAGCGACCAGTGCAGGCTGTCGCCGTCGTCGATCGACTCGTGCGCGCGGTCGCAGACCGTGACGACCAGGTCGCCGTCGGCGACGAGGTCGCGGAAGGCTCGCGGGACGTGGCGGCGGAGGTCCAGGCCGTGGCGTTGCCCGACGGCGACCGCCCCGGGGGCGATGGCGGCCGCGGGACGCGTGCCGCCGGACAGCGAGCCGATCTCGCTGACCTGCGCCCAGACGCCCGCGGCCAGCGGGGAGCGCGCGGAGTTGCCGGTGCAGACGAACAGCACGCGGGACACCGGTCGGCGCACCGCCGCCGAACCGTGCGGGACGCCGCTCGGCTCGAGGTGCAGGTAGCTGCGGCGCCCGTCGCCGTCGGAGCGGCGTCGCGTGACCAGACCGGCCTGCTCGAGGACGCGCAGGTGGTGCGCCAGGAGCGGCCCGGAGATCCCGAGGGCGGCCCGCACCTCGCTCGGGCTGGCGTCGGACGCGGCGAGCAGGTCGACGATCGCCAGGCGGGCGACGTCGCCGAGGGCCGCGTGCTGCGTCGCACGCCGCTCGAGGTCCTGCCGCACGGTGTTCATCGGTTCAATGTTGACTGAACCATCTGCCGTCGTCAAGATGAGCCGGTGACGACGAGCCCCGAGCCCCTGCGGTCATCCGCGCCATCGGTGTTCCTGGTGTTCCTGCGGCTCGGGCTGACCTCGTTCGGCGGGCCGGTCGCACACCTCGGGTACTTCCGTGAAGCCTTCGTGGTGCGTCGCCGCTGGCTGCGGGACGACGCCTACGCCGACCTCGTCGCGCTGTGCCAGTTCCTGCCCGGACCGGCGTCGAGCCAGGTCGGGATGGCACTCGGGCTGCAGCGCGCCGGACTGCTCGGGCTCCTCGCGGCGTGGTGCGGGTTCACCCTGCCGTCCGCGGTGCTGCTCGTCGCGTTCGCCCTGCTGGTCTCCGGCACGCCCGACCTGGCCGGCGCCGGGTGGCTGCTCGGGCTGCAGGCAGCCGCCGCCGCGGTGGTGGCGCAGGCGGTGCTCGGCATGGCGCGCTCGCTCACACCGGACCGCCGTCGGGCGACCATCGCGGCCGCCGCCGCGATCGTGGTGCTGCTCGTCCCCGGCCCGGCAGCGCAGGTCGCGGTCATCGCGGTGTGCGGTGTGGTCGGCGCGGTGTGGCTCCGCGGCGTCGTCGCTCCGCCCGAGGACGTCGCCGACGCCGACGTCGCCGTGCGCCTCCCCCGCTGGGTCGCCGTGTCGGCGCTCGTCGCGTTCGCCGCCCTGCTCGTCGCGGCACCCGTCGCCGCGAGCGGCACCGGGGCCGTTCGCCTGTTCGGGGTCTTCGCGCAGGCGGGCTCGCTCGTCTTCGGCGGCGGCCACGTCGTCCTGCCGTTGCTCGAGTCACAGACCGTGGCCACGCACCTGGTGGGCCACGCGGACTTCCTGGCCGGGTACGGCGCCGCACAGGCCGTGCCCGGGCCGCTGTTCACCTTCGCCGCGTACCTCGGCGCCGTCGCCGACGGCAGTCCGAGCGGGCTCGTCGGCGCGGCGGTGGCACTCGTCGCGATCTTCCTGCCGGCGGCACTCCTGGTCATCGGTGCGCTGCCGTTCTGGCACGTGCTCCGCGCCCTGCCGTGGGCCCGGCGCGTGCTGGCCGGCGTGAACGCGGGGGTCGTCGGGCTCCTCGCCGCGGCACTCTGGGACCCGGTCATCACCGAGGGGGTCCGCTCAGCACCCGCACTGGCGCTCGCCGTGGCCGCCTTCACCGCCCTCACCCGCTGGTCCGCTCCCCCGTGGGCCGTCGTCATCGGAGCCGGCCTGCTCGGCGCCGTCGTCCTCTGATCGGAGCACCCCATATGCCCACCGTCCTGTTCGTCTGCGTCCACAACGCCGGCCGCTCCCAGATGGCCGCCGGCTTCCTGCAGCACCTGGCGGGTGGCCGCGTCGACGTCCGGAGCGCCGGCTCCGAACCGGCCGACCAGCTCAACCCCGTGGTCGTCGCGGCGATGCTCGAGGAGGGCATCGACATCCGGAACGAGCAGCCCGCCCTGCTCAGCACCGATGCCGTCCGCGCCGCCGACGTCGTCATCACGATGGGGTGCGGCGATGCCTGCCCGGTGTTCCCGGGCAAGCGCTACGAGGACTGGGAGCTCACCGACCCCGCGGGGCTCGACCTGGACGCCGTCCGGCCGATCCGCGACGACGTGCGCGCGCGGGTGCAGGACCTCATCGCCCGGACCGCTCCCTGACGCGGTCGAGCAGGCGGTCGACGAGCTGCTCGCGCCACGGGACCGACGACCAGACGTGGTCCGCACCCTCGACCGCGGTGAACGTCGCCCCGCTGAGCAGTTCGCCGTAGCGCCGGCCGTACTCGACCGGGACGATCTCGTCGGCGGTGCCGTGCAGCACGTCGACCGGCCCGTCGTACCCGCGTGCCTGGGCGTAGACGTCGAGTCCGTCCCGGACCTCGTCGACGAACCCGCGCCCGAGGGCGGTCCCACCGAAGTCGAACCAGCCGCGGTCACGGACGGGTGCGAGCGGCTGCCCCTGGATGGTGTCGTGCACGGCGATGTCGTCGACCACGACCCCGGCCGGCGACCACAGGGTCAGGCTCCGGACCAGGTCGGGGACCCTCGCCGCCGCCATCGCCGACTCGACGGCGCCCACACTGTGGGCGACGACGTCGATCGGTGCCCCCTGGTCGTCCGAGAACGCCCGGATCATCGTGACGACCTGCTCGACCTCGTCGCCGATCGAGATGTCCGCGAACCGTCCGTCGCTCGTGCCGTGCCCGAGACGGTCGTAGGAGCGGACCGTCAGACCGGTGTCGGTCAGGGCGGTCGCGGCCTGCACGAAGAGCTGGCGCGGACCGATCGACGAGTCACCGAACCCGTGCACGAACAGCACCGAGCCACCGGCAGCCGAGGGTGCCGACGGTGCCGACGCCGACGCCGACGCCGACGCCGGGCGGTACTCCCACCCCCGGAGCGCCCCGCCCCGGTGCTCGAGCCGGATGCTCGTCAGGGCACGCTCCAGCGGGCGTTCCGCGGTCATGCTCAGTTGCTCCGGTCGGCGAACCCGGCCGGCAGGTCGGCGGGCGCAGTGTCGACGACGGTCTCGTCGTCCTGGCCGACGAACTCGAACAGGGTGATGTGGGCGAACTCGGGGACGACGTAGATCGGGTAGGTGGGGCCGGCGTCGCGGTACTCGCGCATCCGGTCCAGGTGGTCGTTCTGGAACAGCACGGTCTTGCTGCCGTCCTCCTCGACCCAGTGCGGGAAGAAGATCGTGCCGTGCAGCACGCGCTCCCCCGGCACCACGGTCACGACGACGCTCGTGCCGGTCGGCTCGTTCCACGACACCTTGTAGACGCCGGCGGTGAGCACCACGAGGTCGACCTGCTGGTCCTTGACCCAGCGCCCGCCGACCATGCCGGAGTGGATGCGGTAGTCGATGGTGGTGGCGTTCTTGACGTACATCTCGTACTGCCAGCCATTGGCGTACGTGTAGATGAACCGGTGTCCGACGATGCCGGAGAGGTCCTGCGACGGGACGGGCTGTGCGACTGAGGTGGTGATCGTCATGCACCCATCCTGCGCCAAACATAGTTTTGTTCCAAACCTTTTTCGAGGACCTAAGCTGAGGACATGGGCAGCGAGCACGACACCGCAGGACTCCGGGACATCGCCCGGCGGCTCAGCGACCAGGTCGGCCCGTTCCGCCGCACCCTGCTGAACGCATCACGCCGTGACGGTGCACTGCCGGAACTGCCTGACGCCCAGATCGAGGTCCTGCGACGACTCGACGAGGCCGGATGGCTCACGCCGACGGCGCTCGGCCGGTCCCTCGGCCTCGCCCGCTCCACGGTCAGCAACCTCGTGACCGCGATGGAACGCGGCGGGCTCGTCCACCGGCGGCTCGCCACCGGCGACGGCCGCAGCACCGAGATCGCCCTGACCGAGCTCGCGTCCGAGCGGCTCCGGGTCTACGACGCCTCGGCCGAGCACGTCCTGGTCGGCGCGCTCGAACGCCTGGGCCCGGACGGGGTCGACGCGCTGCGCGCCGCGCTGCCCGTGCTCGCCGAGCTCCGTCTGGCCATCGAGGAGCCCGGAGCGTAGGGATCGGCTGACAGTGCGCGTGAGCCGTCCCACAGGTCCGGACCGTCGATCACCAGCGGGAACGGGTCACCCTGGCAGCGCGTGCACAGGCCACCCTGGAGGCGCGCACCGGGACTGAGAAGCCGGTCACGGTCGCAGCGCGCGGCGGCTCCAGGGCGCACGGCGGCCCCCAGGGACCGGTTCCATCGTTCTGCCGTGCAGACGACATCACTTCTCCCCATCATCGCCAAGGCGTGTGCGGTGGCAGCTCCGGTCGCCATCGCCGTGTCGCTCGTGGCCGGTCCGGCCGTGGCGGCACCCCTCCACACCTCCACCTCCGACACCTCCACCTCCTCGCACCACACGGTGAACCGTGCGGCGCGGACGACCTCGGGTGGCACGGCGGTCTCGCGGCTCGACCGTCGCGCCGAGCAGCGCAACGAGGCCACGGTCCGGCACCTGTTCCGGTGCGCGTTCCGGTCCCCCGCGTCCGCGAAGGCCCGAGCGGCTGCGCGGACCGCCGTCGCGACCGGTGCCGTCGCGCACGGTGCGACGAGCGCCTCGGGTCCGTCCGCGTTGCTCGCCGAGTTCACCGCCGACCGCTCCCGGGTGCCCGGCGCCCACGCCGTGATCAAGCACATCGCCGGTGACGCGGACCTGGTGGCCGTGCACTGGCAGATCACCGCGAAGCCGAAGGACGAACGCACCGGTGACGCCGCCGTCGACCTGTTCCGCATGCGCGACGGGCGCATCAGCGAGTGGTGGGCACTCCGTCAGACGGTGCCGACGGGGACCCCGGCCAGCGGCAACACGAACAGCATGTTCAGCGACCTGTACCCGGCCGCGAAGCGTGACCGTCACCTGACCGAGCGGCAGGAGGAGCACAACCGGGTGCTCGCCGTGACCGCGTACAACCGGCTGTTCCGCGACCACGACGTGTCCGTCCTCGACGAGAAGTTCGACCCGGCGTACCTGCAGCACAACTCGGTCGCCGCGAACGGCACGGCCGCGCTCAAGCAGTTCTTCGCCGGCAGCGCCGCGCAGAGCCTGCCGAAGCAGGAGTCTGTCATCTCGCTCGCCGACGGCGACCTGGTGTGGACGTTCTCGAAGCCGGTCGGAGCGAAGGCCGACGCACCGTTCGGCGCGGCCGACCTGTTCCGGGTCGACCACAACCTGATCCGCGAGCACTGGGACGTCGTCCCGACGAGCTGAGGCTCGACCCCGGAGCCGCGCGTCTCAGGACGCGCGGCTCCGTCGTGCCCGCTCCTTGATCGCGGTGATGACGGCCGTCTTCGCCTCGGCGTAGGCGTTCATGTCGTCCCAGCTCCGGTCGAGCAGCTCCCGCTTCGTCCGTTCGTACAGCGCCCGGTCGTCGGCGTCGGCGCGCAGGTGGTCACGGAGGAGCAGGTACTCGTCGACCGCCGTCGCACCCCGCTCGTAGACGTGCACGTGGACGTCGCGGGCCGGCGTCCGGACCAGGCGGTGGCCCGGCTCGCGGACGCGCAGCTCGTACCCGGCGGCGAGGAGCTGGTCGAGGTACGTGGCCTCGGCGGTGATGTCGGCGACGACGACCACGATGTCGACGATGGGTTTCGCTGCCAGGCCGGGGACGGCCGTGGAGCCGATGTGCTCGACGACCGGAGCGTCCGCGCCGGAACCGGGGAGGGCCTCCAGGATGCGTCGCCGGTGGTCCGCGAAGACCGCAGCCCACCCGCTGTCGGCGGGGTGCAGGGTCACGGTGACCGGCTCCGGGCCGCCGATGATCTCGACGGTCGTGACGTCCGGGCGGGGGTGGTCCTCGTCGTGCTGCACCCGGACATGATCGCAGCCCGTGGTCGCCGTCGTCGATCGCGTCAGAGCTTCGCGGGGAACGCCGATCCGCGGCCGATGACGGTGAGGAGCGCCGCGACCGCCCCGAACACGATCATGACCACGGCGAGCACCAGCCCGTCGGAGGCCGTCAGCAGCGCGGCGCCGAACAGGCCGGCCGCGAAGATCGCGATGTTGAACGCGACCGGCAGGAACGCGCTCGCGACGTCGGCGTCCTCGCCGCCGGCGGTCGTCAGGGCGGCCTGCAGCTGCGTGGAGGAACCGCCGAAGCCGATGCCCCACAGGCCCGCGGCCACCAGGACCGCGACCGGCGACGTGTGGCCGACGAGCAGCACCACCCCGGCCAGGACGAACAGGCCGACGCTGCCGTGCAGCAGGGGTCGGGGGTGCCGGTCGAGCAGCGCGCCCGTCACGACGACGCCGAGGATCGCGGCGATCCCGTAGACCAGCAGCACCAGCCCGGCGCTCAGGTCGGTACCGGTCGCCCGCAGGTACGGTGAGATGTACGTGTAGATCGTGTTGTGCGCCACCATCCACGTCGCGATCACCGCGAGGATGACCGCGATGCCGCGGATCCGGAACACCTGCACGACGGACATCTTCGCGGCGCTCGTCTGCCCCGGGGCATCCGGCACGAACAGCGCGATCAGCGCCAGGACCACCACGCCGACCAGGCTCAGCCCGATGAACGACGACCGCCAGCCCAGGGCGTTGCCGATGAAGGACCCGAGCGGGGTGCCCAGCGCGAACCCCACCGGCGCGCCCGTCGAGACGATCGCGAGCGACACCCCGGCGAAGCGGGCCGGGCTGATCCGCCGGGCGTAGGTGGCGAACATGCCCCAGATCGTCCCCGACATCGCGCCGGCGACGAACCGGGTGACCAGCGCGACCGCGACGTTCGGCGCGAACGCGGTCAGGGTGTTCGCGACGAGGAGCACGGCGATGGCGGCGACGATGAGCGGCTTGCGGCGGAACCCGCGGGTCAGGGCGATCGCCGGGACCGTGGCGATGACCGTCCCCATCGCGCACGCGCTGACGAACAGGCCGACCGTGCCCTCGCTCGTGCCCATGCCATCGGCGATCGCGGGCAGCAGCCCGGCCGGCATCGTCTCCATGGCGACCAGGAGGAACCCGATCGCGGCGAGCAGGGCGAGCGGGAACCAGGGCAGTCGGCCGTCGCTGGCCCGGTCGGTCGTGGGGAGGTCGGAGGTCGTCGTGGTCACGGACCGACGGTAGGGGCATGGTCCGGCGGACAGGGAGGTTCGGCTGGACCCCGTTTCGCCGGAGCCTCACTGGGCGGGTGGTGGTGGGGCTTCGATGGTGGTGTCCACGAACAGAGGGAGCCCCGATGCCCGTCCGCACCAGACGCCGTCCCGCCGCGGGTCCGCACCTCGCGCTGGGCCCGCTCGCGCTGGCTCCGGTCGTCGCGCTGGTGGTGGGGGCGCTCGCCGGGTGCAGCGGCGTCGACCGCGCGGAGCCGCCTGCGTCGGCGCCGGCATCGGCGGCCGCGACTGCGACTGCAGCTCCCACGATCACCACCCCGACGGAGGCCGACCCCGTGCACATCACCATCGAGCTCGACGGCGAGACCCTGACCGGCCGGTTGACGGACAGCGCGACGGCGCGCGCGCTGGCCGCCCGGCTGCCGGCGACGCTGACCTTCGCCGACTACGGCGGGCAGGAGCAGATCGCCCGGCTCCCCGCGCCGCTCGACACCACCGGCGCCCCGAGTACGAGCGATGCGCCGGCGGGCACCATCGCGTACTACGTGCCCGACCAGTCGATCGTCCTGTACTACACGGACGTCGGCAGCTTCCCGGGGATCGTGCCGATCGGCACCGTCGACGACTTCGGAGCGGTGCGCGACCTGCCGTCCGGCGCCGCCACCATCCGAGTGCGCGGCTGACGGGCGTCCGCCCCTTCCCGCGTCCCTGCCTCGCCTCGCGTCCCTGCCTCGCCTCGCGTCCCTTCCACCGAACAGGAACCACACCCCATGACCGGAACCAGCACCTTCCTCATCACCGGCACGACCCGCGGGATGGGCACCGACTTCGCCCGGACCGCCCTCGACGCCGGGCACCGGGTCGTGGCGACCGGACGCGACCCCGAGCGGGTCCGCGCCGTCCTCGGCGACCACGAGCGCCTGCTCGCCGTCGCGCTCGACGTGACCGACCCCGAGTCGGTCCGAGCAGCAGTCGACGCCGCGACCCACCGCTTCGGCGGCGTCGACGTCCTGGTGAACAACGCCGGGAGCTTCCAGGCCGGGTACTTCGAGGAGATCTCGACCGAGCAGTTCCGCGCGCAGATGGAGACGAACTTCTTCGGAGCGCTCGCGGTGACGCGTGCGGTGCTCCCGGTCATGCGACGGCAGCGCTCCGGGCACGTCGTCAGCATCAGCTCCACCGCTGGCATCGTCGCCGGCGCCGGCGGGAGCGCCTACTCGGCGTCGAAGTTCGCGCTCGAGGGCTGGATGGAGGCCCTGCACGACGAGGTGGCGCCCTTCGGCATCCACACCACCGTGGTCGAGCCCGGCTTCTTCCGCACCGACCTGCTGGCCGAGGGCGACTCGACCTTCTGGGGCGACGTCGCGATCGACGACTACGCCCCGCTCTCGGCCGGGTCGAAGGAGTTCTTCCGCGGCATGCGGGGCAACCAGTCCGGCGACCCCGCGAAGCTCGCGCAGGTGCTGCTGACGCTGATCGCGATGCCCGAGCCGCCGCTGCGGTTCGCCGCCGGCGCGGACAGCGTGGCGGGGATCGTGCAGAAGGGACAACAGCTCGTCGAGCAGGCGCAGGCGTTCCCCGAGCTGTCGACGACGCTCAACCTGGATGTGTGACGACTGCCCCTTGCCACCGTCGGCTACGGGTATTAGCCTTTGAGTTACTACCCGTAGCCGAAGGAGCCACGTCATGCTCGAACACCTGGACACCGAGGGCGGCACGATCGCCTACGACCTCTCCGGAACAGGGCCGCTCGTGGTCCTCGCCCACGGCATGGGCGACAGCCGGCACTCCTACCGTTTCGTCGTACCGGAGCTCGTCGCGGCCGGCTACCGGGTGGCGAACGTCGACCTCCGCGGCTGCGGCGACTCGAGCACCGGGTGGGACGGCTACCAGCGCACCGACATCGCACGTGACCTCGTCGCCGTGGCCCGCCACCTCGGTGGCCCGGCCGTGGTCGTCGGGCAGTCCATCAGCGGGGGCGCGGCGACGATCGCCGCGGCGACCGCACCGGACCTGCTCGCGGGCATCGTCGAGCTGGCGCCGTTCACGCGCAAGCAGTCCGTCGACGTGGGCGGACTCCTGCGCAACCGCCGACACCGCGCCGGCACCGTCCAGCTCGCGCGGGTCATGACGAGCGGCAGCCTGCCCGGCTGGCTCGCGTACCTCGACATCGCGGTCCCCGCCAAGCCCTCCGACTGGGCGACGGAGCGCAGCCGGATCGAGACGACCCTGCGGCGACCGGAGCGGATGGCGGCCCTCCGCGCCATGACCCGCACGTCGCCCGCCGACGCCGGCGAGCAGCTGGGTGCCGTCCGGTGCCCCGTGCTGGTCGTCGAGGGCAGCGCCGATCCGGACTGGGCCGTGCCCCGCGCCGAGGGCGAGCGGATCCTCGCCGACCTGCCGGACGGCCTCGGCGAACTCGCCGTGATCGACGGCGCCGGCCATTACCCCCACACCGAGACGCCGGCGGCGCTCCTCGCCCTGCTGCTGCCGTTCCTCGCCCGCACGCTGCCCGTCGCAGGTCCCGTTGCCTAGGGCGGGGCTCGACCCGGCGACCGTCACCGAGGCCGCGGCGACGCTGGCCGACGAGATCGGTCTGGCCCAGCTGAGCATGAGCCTCGTCGCCGACCGCCTCGGGGTGAAGGCACCGTCGCTGTACAAGCACGTCGACGGACTCGGCGACCTCACCCGCAGGATCGCGATCCTCGGCGCGAACGAGCTCGGTGACGCGCTCCGCGACGCCATGCAGGGGCGCAGCGGTCGGAGTGCGCTCGAGGCGGCGGTGCAGACCGTGCGCCGGAGCGTCCAGGAGCACCCGGCGCGGTACCAGGCAGCCGTCGGCGTCCGGCCGACCGGTGCCGATGACCCCCTGGCGGTCGCACTCGGCCGCACCCTGGCGTCCTTCGCCGCGGCGCTCCGCGACTACCCGCTCGACCCGGCCGACGAGGTCCACGCGCTCCGGGTGCTCCGCAGCGTCCTGCACGGGTTCGCCACGATCGAGGCGTCCGGCGGGTTCCAGATGGACACCGACGTCGATGCGAGTGCAGCGTGGATGGTCGACTTCCTGGATCGCGGCTTCCGTGCCGCGACGACACGGTGACCGTCACCACGGCGGCGCGCCCGCCGAGGCCCGTCGGTCACGACCCGCTCCGTGGCGGCCTCCGGTTCCTGGCGGAGCTCGTCGCGTGGGTGGGCGTGCCGTGGGCGCTCTGGCCCCACTCGCCGGTGCTCGCGATCACCGCCGTCCTGGTCCTCGTCGTGCCGCCGGCGGTGTTCGGGACCCCGGGTGACCGCCCCGGAGGCGATCCGCCGGTCGCGGCACCGGGAGCGGTCACCATCGCGTCGGTCCTCGCGCACCTCGTCGGGGCCGTCGCTGCAGCCTGGGTCCTGTGGCCGACGGCGGTCGCGATCGTCGTCACCGCGCTGTGCGTCGCCGTCGTCGTCTCGGAACAGCCGCGGTGGCGCGCGCTGGTCGGACGCGGGCGCTGAGCCGTTCGTAGGCTGACGCCATGGCAGCAGCAGACGAGACCGGTCCGTTCTGGCACGGCACCGTGGCGGCCCTGCGACCCGGGGAGTTCCTCTCCCCCGGTTTCCGCTCGAACTACCGCCCCGACGTCGTGATGAACCACGTGTACTTCACGGCGACCCGCGACGGAGCCGGGCTCGCGGCCGAACTCGCGGCCGAGCTCGTGCCCGGCGATCGTGAGCCGCGTGTGTACCGCGTCGAGCCGACCGGTCCGTTCGAGGACGACCCGAACGTGACCGACAAGAAGTTCCCCGGCAACCCGACCCGGTCGTACCGCGGTGCCCTCCCGCTCCGTGTGGTCGGCGAGGAGACCGGGTGGACACGGCTCACCCCGGAGGCGTTGCGCCAGTGGCGCGAACGACTCGTCGCGCTCCCGCCCGAGGAACGCGGCGAGATCGTCAACTGACCGACGTCAGGCCGCGATGATGTTCGGGGCGAACCGGCACCAGTAGTCCGTGATCGGCCCGTCGGACTCGCGGATGCCGACTCCGAAGGACTCGCCGCCCACGACCCACGACCCGAGCACCGGGTGGTTGTGTCCGTTCGACCCCGGGAAGTCCGGGAGCTCGTGGTACTGCTGCCACACCCGTTCGGCCCCGGTGCCGGGGCGCCGGTACTCGCGACCGTTCGTCGTGACCGAACCGTCGGCTCGGTGCACCGCGATGCCGTCGCCCTCGCGCCCGAACACGGGCTTCACGACGAAGTCGCGCATGCCGTTCGGACCGTCCGCGAAGGCCGGCAGCAGGTTCGGGTGGCCAGGGAACAATCGCCAGAGCGCGACGAGCAGCAGCTTGTTCGACAGGAACATCTTCCACGCCGGCTCGTACCAGCGGCCGAGCCGCCCGCGGTCGCTGACCAGGAAGGCGCCGAACTCCTCGTCGCCCTGCGCCCGGTCGTCCCCGGAGACGAGGTCCTCCCACGGGTACAGCTTGAAGAGGTTGCGGATCACCGGGTACTGGGTCCCCGGCTCGTCCCCGGGCAGCGTGAACACGCTCCGCGATGAACCGGCCGGCTCCTGGTCGCCGACGAACTGGCGGGCCGTCGGGTGCCAGCCGATGTCCTTCATCTCGATGCCGGTGTGCTCCCACCCGGCCTCCCCCGCCAGGTCGCGCATGTAGGCCACGGTGTCCCAGTCCTCGCCCGCCGTGTCGAGGTCGGAGTGCGCCACGAACAGTCGGCCACCGTCCTCGGCGCGCAGGGATTCGTGCAGCAGTGTCCGCCAGCGCGCCACCATCGCCTCGTGGATGCCGTTCCACTGGTCGGTCTCGGCGGACAGTTCGCCGGTGGTGAGCCGGTCCTGCATCCAGTGCCACTGCGTGACCGATGCCTCGATCAACCCGGTCGGGGTGTCCCCGTTGTACTCGAGCATCTTGGCGGGTGAACCGTCTCCGGCGTACGCCAGGTCGAACCGCGCGTACAAGTCGGGCTCATCGTGCTCGAGCGACCACGAGGCGAGGTCGAACCCGGCTCGCGTCAGGCCCAGCGTGCCGAGGGCGCCGGTGGCGAGGTACCGGGCGGCTTCGAGGCACATCCGGTGCAGTTCCTCGGTCTGCCGCTCGAGCGCCTCGACCTCCGGCAGCGTGAAGACGTACGCGGCGGTGTCGTTCCAGTACTCGACGGGCGTGCCGTCGTCGCGGACGGACCGCGAGTAGATCAACCCGGTCTGCTGGATCCGGCGCCGCCAGTCCGGACGCTCGGGGAACTCGATGCGCTCCATCAGCCGCCGAACCCACCGTGACCGCCGGCTCCGCCGAAGCCGCCCTTGGTGACGGAGCTCCCACCGGACGAGAGGCCGGCCTTCGCGGTCTTCCCGGCGGGCAGGGCGCTCGTGCCGCCGGAGACCGCGTCCCCCACGCCGGGGACCCTCGTGGCACGGTTGGCGAAGAGCGGCAGGAAGTACCAGCCGGCGTGCCCGCCGTGGTTGTTGCAGTCGTCGTCCGGCAACCGCTTCTCGGTCGCGTTGTCGCGGCAGATCTTCGCGTAGTCGCTGTCGACGCCGGCTCCCTCGCCACACCCGGTCAACGACGCTGCCAGGGCTGCGACCACCCCGATGGAGACGACACGGGAAGCTCGGCGACGAACACTCACGAAGGGGAACAGTACCGCTCCCCATGGACCGGTGTCCGCGTCGGCACCTCGACCAGCGCAGACGATCGTCTGGCGAACCGGTAGCGTGTGCGGTGGCGGCAGCCGCCGCACACCGTCCACGAAGGGCCGACCATGCCGCGGAGCACCGATCGGGTCCGGGCGTCTCCGATCATCCTCGCCGTGGGGATCGCTGCGCTCGCCGTCGCCATCGCCCTGCCCGCGCCGTCACCGACCACGCCGGGCCCCGAGACGATCGGCCTCGGCGCATCCGGCGCACTCGGCGCCGCACTCGGGGCACCGACCGTGACGAGTGGCGCACACCGGTTCGCGATCCGCCCACCACGGACGGTCGGCACCAGCGGAGTCGTCAGGGTGCGGTTCGCCGGACTGGGCACCCCCGGTGCCGTCGTCGTCGTCCACTACGGCAGCCCCGGGGACGACTCCGGGAACGAGCGCGTCGCGGAGATCGAGCCGGGCAGCAGCGCCGTCGGCTCGACCGGCCGGTTCGCCTTCACGGCGGCGCTGCCCGAGCTGCCCCGTGGAGCCGACCGGGCGTCCTGGAGCGCCCGCCTGATCGACCCCACGTCACTGGACGTCCTCGGCCGCGTCGAGGGCGTTCACCTCGTCGAGCACACCGAGCACTGACCACCGATCCACGGCCGGCACGATGAGAGGGCGCGCAGGATGCTGGCTCCCGTCCCGTCCTGCGGTTACGTTCGCTAGACGAACGTCTGGCCAGCAGTCAGCGGCGAGACCTGACCTCGAGGAGCCCCCGTGTCGACACCCCACCGCACCCCGTCATCCCGACCCGCGTCCATCGCACTCGGGGCCGCACTGCTCCTGACCTTCGGCCTCGCCGGCTGCTCCACGGCCGGATCCGCAGCGCCATCACCCTCTCCGTCCCCAGCCGCGCAGGGCGACGCTCCCGCGACGACCGACTCGTCACCGTCGGTCGACGTGACCGTCGCCGCGACGACACTCGGCAAGGTCGTCGTCGACGGCAAGGGCATGACCGCCTACTACTTCGACGCCGACGTCAAGGACTCCGGGAAGAGCACCTGCACCGGTGGCTGCGCGACCGCGTGGCCCGCGATCGAGGCGACGACCACGACACCGAAGGTGTCCGGCATCACCGGCAAGGTCGGCACCATCACGGGCGTGGACGGCGGACGGCAGATCACGATCGACGGCCGACCGATCTACACCTTCATCGGGGACAAGAAGGCCGGTGACGTGACGGGTCAGGGCGACAAGGGCGTCTGGTACGTCGTGAACCCGGACGGCTCCGAGCAGAAGAAGTAGGCCGGGCACCCCGGCGGGACGGCAGGGATGCCACGCCCGCCGGGGTCAGTCCTCGGGCTCGGCCGGGTGCCCGCCCACGCGCACGGGCTCCACCTGCTCGAGCAACGCGTGCACACCCGGCAGACCGAGCCCGGTGAACAGCGCCGCCCACAGGTCCCGGAGCTGCCCCTCGGTGTCCCGCGTCAGCCGGGCGCTCGTCCGGGCCCACATCACCCCGAAGGTCGACGTCAGCACGAGGTCCGCCGCACGTGCCCACTCGGGGTCGGTGGCCGGTCCGGTGCCACCGCTCGAAGCCGACAGGTGCCGACGGACGTAGTCGTCCCACGTGAAGACCCGTGGAATCACCTCCCCCGCACCGCGGAGTTCGTGACTCAGGCGGATCGCCCCGGCAGCCACCGGACACCGTATGGCGTCGGAACAGGCGGACGTGAGCATGACGAGCAGGTGTTCGAGCCCCTCAGGCTGCCGGATCAGCGAGTCGATCGCCGCCCAGCGCGCCTGCTGCCGCTCGATGACCGCGAAGGCGAGTTCGTGCTTGGACGAGAACACGTGGTAGCCGATCGCCGACTTCGGGCGGTCCATCGCGGCGGCGACCCGTGCGAACGAGGTCCCCGCGTAGCCGTGGCTCGCGAACACCGCCGCCGCAGCCTCGATGATCTGCTCGCGGGTCCGGGTCTTCGCCTGCTGCCGCTGGTTCATCGCACTCCTCGGTCGGGTCTTGGTTCATCATACGAACGTCTGACCAGGAGTCGGCAGCGGTCCCACCGGGCGCAATGCCTCTGATCCCCTCAGCTTCAGGATTTCGCTAGACGATCGTCTGGCGCGTTGTTAGCGTTCACGCACACCGGGCCACCCTGGCCCGTCCCCCCACGAAGCGAGGAGTCCCCATGCGTTCGACCCCGTCCACCCACCGCTCCCCGTCGGTCCGCCGACTGACCGTGCTCGCGACGTGCGTCACCCTCGGCGGTGCGCTCGCCGCCGGCGTCCTGGTCCCCGCGCAGGCCGGAGCCGCCACGATCTCCCACACGGCGCACGCCACACCCACCTCGACCCGGGCTGCGGCCGTGGCGTTCACCGCGAAGACCCACGGCGGGCCCGACCGGAAGAGCTTCACCGGCATCACCTTCGCCGGGACCGGGAAGCCCGGGACCCTGGTCATCGTCTACTACGACGCACCGGGCAAGCCGCGGGGCCTGTTCAACAAGCACATCGCCGAGGTCACCTCGGGCGACGACGTCGTCAGCGCCAGCGGCCACTACCGCTTCACCGCAGCGTTCCCGGACCTGCCGCGCGGCACCACGACACTGCACTGGCACGCCCGTCTCAGCGACCCGGACACCCTGTCGGTGATCGGACGCGTCAACGGCACCCGCACGCTCGGCTGACCCGTGACCCGCCACGCGCAACCGGCGCTCGTCCGCTCCCTGGCCGTCGCGGTGTCACTTGCCGCCGTCGTCGGGGCCACCCTCACCGGGGCTCCGTCGGCCTCGGCCACCACGAACAACCCCGACCGGGTCGCAGCGCCGATCATCGCCGGCACCGAGGTCGGTGTCCCCGGCGGGTCCTGCACGGTCGGTGCCGTGCTGTCCGCCAAGGGCTTCCGGAGCCAGCGCAAGCAGTACCAGCGAGCGACCCGTTGGGTGGTGCTCGCGAAGCACTGCGCGCCGCTGCAGGCACCCGTGCAGCTCGCCGGCGCGACCGTCGGCAACGTGGTCTGGCAGTCCGCGGACTCGGACCTCGAACTCGCCGTCGTCCCGCCCCTGGCGTGCACCCGGGCGCGGACGGCGACCGGGTCGTGCGACCGATCGGTCGCGACCTGGACACCCCGGGCATCGGGTCGTGTGTTCAACCGGGTGGACGGGGGCCTGGTACGCGCCGCCGTCACCGGCATCGGCAAGCCAGATGCCGATCCCTTCTGCACCAGCGGGGCGGCGAGCGGGCTGCACTGCTCCTGGACGGCCACACGCGTGCCGGCAGGGAGCCATCCCGGCGTGCAGCACCTCGCCGCCGCCAGCGCCGGCGCTGGCATCGAGCCGGGCGACGCCGGCGGACCGGTGATGAGCGCCACGAACCGGTTGTACGGGATCATCTCGAGCAGCACGACGAGCACTACGGGTTCGACGGTGCTGCTCTACACGCCCGCCCGGCAGGTCCTCACCGAGCTGTTCCGGTACCGGCTGGCCCCGGCGTCCTGAGCCGCTGGGTGGGCGACTGAGCGCTGCCTCATGACCCGGACACGCCCCGGCCACCTCGCCGCCACACCGCCGACGACCCGCGCCGCGATCCTGCGGGGAGCCGGACGCCACCACGTCCGGCTCCCCCCGACCCCCGGGTCCTGATCAGATCGAGGTTGCCCCGTGTCCCCGCTCCGCCGCTCCCCACTCACCCACTCCCCACGCACCCGTTCGCCGCGCACCACCCGCGTCGCAGCGACCGCCCTCGCCGGCTTGGCCGTCGTCGCCTCCGCCGCGTTCTCCGTCACGGCAGCCCACGCCGACGACGCCCTGCAGCCGGCGCTCACCGCCGCCGACCACCCGATCACCGACGTCCCCGGGCTGGTCAACGGCCGTGAACTCGCCGCGGTCCACGGACGGTCGGGGCAGACCGTGAACGCCCCGCGCCTGATCCGCTCCGAGTCACTCGACAAGGTCACCGCCGCCGGGGCCACGACCCTGGCCGACGAGTACCACGTCGACCTCGTCGTCGACCTGCGCACCCCGTCCCAGATCGCCGCGAAGCCGGACGTCGCGATCCCGGGTGCGCGCCACGTCGACATCTCCATGTTCGGCGCGGACGGCGACTACAGCGACGACACCGCGATGTACCACGACCTGGTCGACAAGGGCCGGGTCGACCAGGCGACACCCGGGTCGATGATCACCGCGTACCGCCGGGTGCTCCGGATCCTCGCCACGCACACCAGCGGCACGGTCCTGATCCACTGCTCGCACGGCATGGACCGCACCGGCACCGTCGTGGACCTGCTCGACCGGGTGCTCGGCGTCGACAGCGCGGACATCCTGCACGACTACCTGCTCTCGAACACGCAGCTCGGGGTGACCTGGGCGACACCGCAGCTGCTGCAGGGCACCTTCGAGCAGGACATCGCGACCGAGTACGGCGGCATGGGCTCGTACCTGACCGACACGATCGGCGTGACCAAGCACGAGGCCGCCGCCCTGCGCGAGCGTTTCCTCGTGTCGAACGACGACACCGTCTCCTCGATCGCGGTCGCGGGCGTGCGCGTCCACCTGCCCGCCGCTGCCTCGTCGCACGGCGCGACGGTGACCGCCCCGGTCCGGACGCTGCGCGTCAACGACGTCCACGTGCACACGACGAACCCGAACGCGGTCGCAGCAGTGCACGTGTCCGGCCGGACGGCACGCATCACGGTCACCGCCCAGGACGGCACCACGACGAAGGAGTACCGCCTGACGGTCCGCCGCCCGGCCACGAAGCGCTAGCCCGGCACCCACGCCGACCGCCCGCGGCCCGCGCCGGGCGGTCGGCGTGACCAACTGTTCACCACCACCGTCGCCCGGTCCGGGCGTCCCCCCGGCTACCGTGACACTCGTGCAGTCCTCCAGACAACGGCGCCCGCGGTGACCGGACACCCCGCCGTCCCGACCATCCACGACGTCGCCGCCCTGGCCGGTGTGTCGAAGTCGGTCGTCTCCCGCGCCCTCGCCGGCGCCTACGGCGTGGCTCCATCGACGACCGAGCGGGTCAAGCGCGCCGCGCTCGACCTGGGCTACGTCGCGAACGCGAACGCCCGTGGCATGTCGGCACACCGCACGCACACGCTCGGGGTGTTCGTCCGCGATGCCTCCACCCCGTTCTACGGGCACCTGCTGACCGCGTTCCAGCTGCAGGCCGCGGCGCGCGGGTACCGCGTCGTCACCGCCACGGGTGCGGGGTCGTTCCCGGTCAGCGAGGAACGCCGGGCGCTCGAGACCCTGGTCTCCCTGCGCGTCGAGGGGCTCATCGTCTGCAGCGGCGCCCTGCCGATCGCCGACGTGCTGCCGTTCGCCCGACGCATCCCGACGGTGGTCTCCGGGCGCCCCGAGACGAACGACGCGGTGAGCAGTGCGTACTGCGACGAACGCGGCGGCGGACGCGGGCTCGCCGACCACGTCGCCGACCTCGGACACCGTCGCGTCGCCGTGCTGACGGTCACACCGTCCGGGTCACTGACGCAGTCGGCACGCACCGACGCGATGGTGCGTCGGCTCCGTGCGCGCGGCGCCGACGTGCTCCGTATCCGCTCCGAGGACCACGGAGCAGACCCCGAGGACCTCGACTCGTTCCTCGAGCAGGTCCTGCGGGCCGGCGGTGTCACGGCGATCATGGCACCGAGCGACCGCTGGGCCGTCGGTGTGCTCGAGTCGATGCGCCGCCGCGGCCTCCGTGCACCGGACGACCTGTCGGTCACGGGCTACGACGGGGTCGCCCCACTCGCCACCGAGCTGCTCGGCATCACCTCGTGGCGACAGCCGCTCGGCCTGATCGGTCGTCTGTCCGTCGACGACGTGGTCGACCAGATCGACGGCCGTTCGACGGGCGTCACCCACAACGCGGTCGACGGCACCCTGGTACCAGGCCGGACCGCGGCCCGGGTCTGAGCGCCGGGCGGAACGCCCCCGGCCCTGCCCGGCCCGCTCCTCAGCCGCGACGTTCGGTCGTTCCAGAGTCCGAGTGACGATGTGGTCGGCGATCCCGGTCAGCACGCGGGGAGCGTGACGCTGGCGACGGCACCCCCGGAGGGGACGTTGCGAAGGTCCGCCGTCCCGTGGGCACGTTCGGCGATGCCTCGTACGAGCGAGAGCCCGAGTCCGCTCCCGCCGAGGACGGCACGCCGTGCGCTGTCCGCACGCGTGAAGCGGTCGAAGGCCTGTGGGAGGAAGTCGTCCCGGACGCCCGGGCCGTCATCGACGACGCGCAGCTCCAGCCGCCCGTCGGCGGACTGCTCGAGTGTGACCCGGATCACGCCGCCGTCCTCCCCGGCCGCGATCGCGTTCGTCACGAGGTTGTCGACCACCCGGGCGAACGCCGCGGGCTCGATCCCGTAGTGCTCGTCCGGCGCAGTCAGGCGGACGGCGAAGTCGATGTCGCGCAGGCCAACGGACGAGACGGCGCGAGCACGGTCGATCGATCCCATGAGTTCCGTGACGAGCGCAGCGACGGGCGTCGACGGAACGGCGCCGCCTTCACCCAGTCGACTGAGTTCGAGCAGGGCGTTCGCCAGCGCGACCAACCGGGCGGCATCGCTCTCGGCTGCGCGCAGCGCACGTTCGAGGGCCACGGCATCGCCGGACGAGCGGTGCGCGAGTTCGAGCCGCGCGGTCAGTGCCGCCAGCGGCGTGCGGAGTTCGTGGCTCGCATCGGAGACCATCCGCCGCTCACGCTCGGTGTTCTCGCGCTGCCGGTCGATGAAGGTGTTGAGGGTCCGGGCCAGTGCCGCGAGTTCGTCGTCGGACGCCCCGACGGGCAGGTGTCCACCACCGTTCCCGGCACTGAGGTGCTCGGCGATCCGGCGCATCCGCCCCACCGGGCGCAGGGCGAGCGTCGACAGCAACCACGCCGTCGCGGCGAAGGCGAGCAGCGCCACGATCGTGCCGACGACCAGTGACCGGTCCATCCGCGCCACCGTCTCCTCTCCGGCCCGACCGTCGTGCGCGGCCCAGACGACGAACGACCCGGCGGCGTTCCGCACCGGCACACCGACGACCGTCACGACCCGGAGTGCGGTGTGGAGTCTCAGCGTGTCGCCGTCGTCCGGCACCGTCGAGGGCAGCGCCGCACGGACGTCGCGCGGCAGGGAGTCCACGACCCATCCGCCGGACGACGACCGGATCCCGACCAGGACGTCCTCTGCCGGACGGTCCGGCGCCTCGTCCGGGTTGCGCCGGAGATCGGAGACGAAGGGCGCGGCGTCACCGGAGGCGAGGGACCGGTCGGTCGCGAGCGTCGCGCGTTCGATCTGCACGTGCAGGACGACCGCGACCCCGGAGAGCACGACTGCACCGACCATCAGACTCCCGAGGGTGATCCGGGCACGGATCGACAGACGTCGCAGGAACCTCACCTCGCCGACACGACCTCGAGGGCGTACCCCACGCCGCGCACCGTCCGGATCACGACGTCAGCGCCCGAGGCCTGCAGTTTCTTGCGGAGGTAGCTGACGTACTGGTCGACGATGGTCGGATCGAAGTGCTCGGGGCTCCCCCAGACCTCCTCGAGCACCTCGGTTCTGGTGCGCGTGTCAGGGGCGCCCTGGATCAGGAACCGCAGCAACGAGAACTCCTTGACGCTCAGCGGCAGGTCCCGCCCGCGCACTGACGCACGCACGGCCAGGGTGTCGAGCCGCACCGACCCGGCCTCCACGATGGTCACCCCACCCGCGGCGCGACGCCGCAGCTGCGCCCGGATCCGCGCGTTGAGCTCGGTGATCGCGAACGGCTTCGTGAGGTAGTCATCCGCCCCGGAGTCCAGCCCGAACACCCGGTCGTCGACGGCGTCCCGTGCGGTCACCAGGATCACCGGGAAGTCCTGGCCGAGCTCACGGAGCCGCCGACAGACCTCGAAGCCCGTCATCCCGGGCAGCATGACGTCGATCGCCGCCGCCTCGAACGACTGGGCCCGGGCCTGGACGAGTGCGGCGATGCCGTCGGTCACGACCGTGACCACGTGTCCTTCACCGGTCAGGCCGCGCTCGACGAGGGCACCCATCTCCGGGTCGTCCTCCACCACCAGGATGTTCGCCATCTCAGACGACCCCGCTCGTGCCGAGCAGGGACCCGATGACGAAGGTCGCCGCGAGGGCCAGGGCTCCACCGACGACCACCCGGGCGGTGGCGCGGCGCAGCGAGCCTCCGCCGATGCGGGCTCCCGTGGCTCCGGTCAGGGCCAGCGCGAGGAGGACGACGACGAACGTCGCGGGCACCCGGATCGCCTCCGGGAAGAGGAGGATCGCCAGGAGCGGAAGGAGCGCGCCGATCGAGAACGCTGCGGCGGATGCGAACGCGGCGTGCCACGGGCTGACCACCTCGTCCTCGTCGATCCCGAGTTCGGTGGTGAGGTGTGCGGCGAGGGCGTCGCGCTCGGTCAGTTCCGAAGCCACCTGTTCGGCCGTTGCTCGTCGGAGACCGCGGGCCTGCCAGAGCTGCGTGAGCTCCTCGAGCTCGGCGGCCGGGTCGTCGGCCAGTTCGCGGCGTTCCTGCTCGATGAGGGACTGCTGGCTGTCCTTCTGGCTACTCACCGACACGTACTCGCCGAGCGCCATCGACACCGCGCCGCCGACGAGGGCCGCGATGCCGGCCGTCGCGATCGCCGGCACGGACGACGAGGCACCGGCGACGCCGACGACGATGGAGGCCGTCGACACGATCCCGTCGTTCGCGCCGAGGACTCCGGCGCGCAGCCAGTTCAGACGTGCCGCGAGGTCGCCGGTGTGCGCTTCTCCGGCGTGCGGCTCCGCGGTGCTCATGGTCTCAGCGAACCATGTCCGGGACGCCCTGTTCGTGTGAGGTTTCGAACGATCCGAGCCGCCAGATCCTGTTGTCTGGTCGAACCGCGCCTGCACCGTCGGGCGCTCGACGTGAAAGGCCGTCATGGACTGGCAGTTCGGCGGGATACCGCTCCACCCCCTCTTCGTCCACCTGACCTCGGTCGCCGTCCCGGTCGCGGCGTTGACCGCGATCGTGGTCGCGGTGTGGCCCGCGGCACGACGGTGGCTCGCGGTCGGCGCACCGATCATCGGCCTCATCGCCCTCGTCTCGGTCCCCCTGGCGACGTCCTCGGGTGAGTGGCTCGAGCACCGAGAGCGCGAGAGCGCACTGCTCGAACGGCACACCGAACTCGCCGACGGCCTGCTGCCGTGGTCGATCGCGGTCTTCGCGCTCCTGCTGCTGTGGTGGGCCTGGCACAGGTTCGCGACCGACCGGGTGACGAGCGGCGGGGCGCTGCGCGCGGTCGCGGTCGTGGGTCCCGTGCTGCTGCTCGCCGCCGGCGTCGTGTCGATGATCGAGGTCATCGTCATCGGACACGCGGGCGCCGCGTCCGTCTGGAAGGGCTGACCGCATGGACAGCGACGGCACCTGCTCGGCGCCGCCGACACCCATCGTTCACCGTCCTGTCACGGACCGACGGGTGAGATCCGGACCCGTCCGGTCGATCATGGGGAACGTTCCCGACCATCGGGAACGTTCCCCATCGACCGACCACGGACGGACCCATGCCCCAGAACGTCACCGCCAAGCTGCCGCGCGACCCGAGCGACCCGTACCGCCACGGCATCTACCTGCGCCCGGACGCCCGCACCTGCCGGGCCGTCACGGTCGTCACCGACCAGCTCCGGGCGCAGTACGGCCTGCTGTCGGCCGGCGCCTTCCCACCGCACGCGACGCTCGTCGGCAGCCAGCCGTTCGGTAGCAACGAGGACCAGGTCGTCGCGGCCGTCACGGCACTGCTCGACGGCCGACCGGCGTTCGACGTCCACAACGCCGGCGTCCGTGAACAGGGCATCGGGTTCGTCTACGACGTCGCGACCCGACCGGACGGCTCGCACAACGACGACCTCGTCCGGCTCGCCGCCGACATCGAGGCCGTGGTCGCACCGTTCCGGCAGCCGATGCAGGTCCCGTTGGCGAACGACTACGACCCGGAGCAGTACCGCGCGCACCTCTCGCTCGCCTCGCACGACCTGTACGGCCGACCGGACCTGCACGACGAGGTCGGCGCGTTCATCCGCGAGCTCGACGTCGACGTCCCGACCGGGTTCCGCGGCGACACCGTCGTGCTCTACCGGACCGCGAGCCCGGACTGGTCGGGTCGCTGGTGGCAGACGATGACGTGGGAGCACGTCCACACCTGGAAGCTCGCCTGACCGTGGCCGCGACCCTCCGCGACGTCGCCGAGCGGTGCGCCATCTCGCGATCGCTCGTGTCACTCGCCCTGCGGGGCGACGACGGTGTGTCCCGGCCACGTCGGGAACTCGCGGTGCGGACGGCGGACGAGCTGGGCCTCCCGGTCGGTTCGCTCGCCAGGCGACGCGCGCAGGGCGCGCCGCTCGTACTCGGGGTGGTCGTCACCGAAGCCGCGAACCCGTTCCACGACGAAGCGCTCCGGAGCGCACGCGCGACCGCGCAGACCCTGGGGTTCGCGCTCCGGGTCGTGGACGGGTTCCGTGACCCTGCCCGGCTGGCCGACGGCCTGGAGGCCCTGCACGCCTCCCACGGATCGGCCGACGGTGTCCTCGGGGTCGCGGTCCTGAGCAGTCGGCTCGCCCCGGCACGGCTCGCTGCGGTCGCGCGCGACCTGCCGGTCGCGGTCCTCGGGTCGAGCGGGTCGGCGCTCGCCGGCCTCGGACTCGACACCGTGCGCGCAGACGAGGAGGCGGGCATGCGCGCGCTGGTGCTCCACCTCGCCGCACTCGGGCACCGACGCACGTGCTTCGTGGCGGAGTCCGACCACCCCTCGACCACTCGTCGTGCCGTCGCGCACGCCGCGGTCACCGCGCAGCTCGGCGCACCGGGCGACCACCGCGTCGACGACGTCGAGGCCCTGGCGGCCGACCCGGCGCGGATCGCCCGGCACCTCGGAGACGGGGTGACGGCGTTCGTCGCGACCAACGACGCGACCGCGGCTCGGCTCGTGGCGATCGCCGACGGCGCGGGGCTCGCGCTCCCCCGGATGGCGGCGGTGACCGGGTTCGACGGCACCGGTCTCGGCGAACGGCTCGACCTGACGAGTGTCGACCAGCCGCGCGTCCGGATGGGCGCGCGGGCGGTCGAGCTCGTGGTCGAGCGGCTCCGGGGTCGCCGCGGCGACCGGCACGAGGTGCTCTCGACGCACCTGCTGCCGCGTGGGTCCACCGCCAGGGCGGTCGCCGGGCACCCGCTCGGCTGACCGCTCGCGACGCCCACGTCGAATCGGTCGGCGGCCCGGTCTGCGGCTCAGTCGGCGGGCCGGCTGGCGGCCCGGTCGGCGGCTCAGTCGGCGGCGGTCGTGGCCGACAGCTCCTGCACCCGGCGCACCAGCTCGGCGTGCGATCCCCCGGCGCCGGCGGCGACGTAGTCGTCGGCCAGGTGGGCGCGGTCGACGGCTTCGCCCCGACGGAAGCCCCGGAACCACCCGCCGGCGCGCTCGAGCACCAGCGCTCCGGCGGCGACGTCCCACGGGTGCGTGGCGAAGCCCATCGTCACGTCCGACCACCCGGCGGCGACGTGCACCAGGTTGAGGGCGCCGCTGCCGAGGCTGTGGTGGTGGCGGTACCGGAGCGTCAGGTCCCGGAGCAGGTCAAACGCCGCTGCTTCGCCGAGCAGGTCGAGGTCCTGCTGCACGGGGAAGCTCGTCAGGACCGTCGCTGCGTCGTCGGGCCCGGACGACGAGTGCATCGGCGCACCGTCGAGCCAGGCACCGTCGTCGTCCGCCGCGAACACGTGGTCGGCGACCGGGTCGAACACCACACCGGCGACGACCTCGCCGTCGACCTCGGCCGCGATCGAGATGCACCAGTACGCGAGTCCGCGAGCGAAGTTCGCGGTGCCGTCGATCGGGTCCACGATCCACCGCACCACGGGGCCCGCGGTGCTGCCGGTGTCGCCGGCGGTACCGGTGTCGCCGGTGGTGCCGCCTTCTTCGCCGAGCACCACGGAGCCCGGCACGGCGGCGGTGAGCACCGCCGTGATCGCCTCCTCCGCCGCGCGGTCGTGCAGGGTCACCACGTCGTGCGCATCGCGCTTCGTGCTGATCGTCATCGGGGCGCGGAAGACGGCGAGCAGGTCGGGCGCGACGGTGCGCGCGGCCTCCTCGGCGATCGCCCGGAGTGTCTGGGGAGCAGGAACGGTTCGCATGGTCCCCGGTTCTACGACGTCGAGGCCCCTGGACGGCGAACCACGCCGGTCGACGGGCCGAACCCGAGGTGAACGCGGGGCGTGCAGCGGTGAACGTGGGCACCCGATCGGCGGAGGGGTTGAACGCGGCGTGAACGGGTGACGGCGGGTGGTCGACGTGCCTTGACCGGTCTTCGACCCCCGCCGCACAGTGGAGTCGTTCCCGGTTAGGGAACGTTCCCTACTCGGAGGAGTCCGCCCCATGACGGTCCCCGTCAGGTCCGGCCTGGTCGCCGGTCCCCCGCGCACCGCAGGGTCGCCGCGGTCGCCGCGGTCGCCGCAGTCGCCGCGTCCACCCCGGGCGACCCGGACGACGCGGTCCTCGTTGCGCTCGGACCGACGGCTCGGTCTGGTGCTCCTCGCACCGGCGCTGCTCGCGTTCGCGGTCTTCGTCTTCTACCCGCTCGGCCGCGTCCTGGTCCTCAGCACCCAGGGCACCGACATCTTCGGCCAGCCGGCGGGCTCGGTGGGGCTGCAGAACTACGTCCGCACGTTCACCGACCCCGCGTTCGGACGGACGATGCTGACCACCGCGGTCTTCTGCGTCGGCGTGGTCGTCGGCCGCATCGTGTTCGGTCTGCTCGTCGTGATCCCCCTGACCGTGAAGCTCCGCGGCCTGCCGGTCTTCCGCGCACTCCTGACGGCACCCATGGTCGTGTCCGTGTCAGCGGGGTCCGTCGCGTTCGCGGCGATGCTCGCACCCGGCAACGGGCTGCTGAACACGGTGATCACCCAGTTCGGCGGCGCGCCCGTCCCGTTCCTGACGAGCACGCAGTGGGCCTTGGCGAGCGTCATCGTCGTGACGATCTGGGGGTCGCTCGGGTTCACCGTGCTGCTCCTGCTCGGAGCGTTCGGTGCCATCGACCAGGACGTCATCGAGGCGGCGCACCTGGACGGTGCCGGGCCCGTGCGGACGCTCTGGTCGATCTCGTTGCCGCTCGTCACGCCGACGATCTTCTTCGTCGTCGTGACCGGAACCGTCGAGGCACTCACGACCTTCGGGCAGATCCAGATCCTCACCGGCGGCGGTCCGGCCGACTCCTCGAAGACCCTCGTCTACGCGATCTACCAGCAGGCCTTCGGGTCCGGCAGCGCGAACTTCGGCCTCGCCGCCGCGCTCGGGGTCGTGCTGTTCCTGCTGGTCCTCGGGCTGTCGCTCGTGCAGTTCGGCGTGCTCGAGAAGCGGGTGAACTACTGATGCGCCCCGTCACCGCGCGCCGGCTTCGGAGCGTCTTCGTCTACGCCTGGCTCGTCATCGCGGTCGTCGTCGTCTGCTTCCCGCTCTACTACGTGTTCGAGGGCGCGCTCACCCCGACCCGGTACCTGGACCAGGGCCTCGCCGGTCTCGTGCCGATCCACCTGACGCTCAACAACATCGTCCGCGCCACGCAGGTCGTCCCGCTCGGGCAGCAGTTCCTGAACAGCGTCGTCGTCACCCTCGCCCAGACGGTACTGCAGGTCGGCATCGGCATCATCACCGCCTACGCCCTGGTGTTCTGTCGGCTCCGGGGCACCCGTGCCCTGTTCCTCGTCCTGCTCGCCAGCATGATGATCCCCGGCGAGACGACCCTGATCGCGAACTACCTGACCGTCTCGTCGTGGCACCTCATCGACACGCTCCTGGTCGTCTTCCTGCCGTTCGTGGCCTCGGCGCTGACGATCTTCCTGTTCCGCCAGGCGTTCCTGAGCTTCCCGGACGAGCTGCGCGAAGCCGCGGTGCTCGACGGCGCCGGACACTTCCGGTTCATCCGGTCCATGCTCCTGCCGCTCACCCGCCCGACGCTCGTCTCGGTCACCCTGGTGAGCGCGACGGCCGCCTGGAACGGGTTCTTCTGGCCGCTCCTCGTCACCAACTCGCCGGAGCACCGCACCGTGCAGGTCGGCATCGCCCAGCTGTCCGACGCCGAGGCCGCCGACATCGGCGTGGTCCTCGCCGGCGCTGCCATGGTGACCCTCCCCGTCCTGGTCCTCGTCCTCGTCGCCCAGCGGTTCCTCGCCGGCGGCCTCACCGCCGGGGCGCTCAAGTGACGACACGCTCGATCCCCTCCCCGACCCCCGCCCGCCCCACACCCGAAGGACGCACCATGCCCGCACGTCGTTCCACCGCCCTCACCGCACTCGCCACCGGGGCCGTCGCGGTCCTCGCCCTGACCGGGTGCTCCACGTCGAGCTCCGCGTCGGACAGCTCCGGCCCCGTCACCGTCGACTTCTGGCACGCCATGTCCGGGCCGCCCGCGACCGAGCTCGACGCGCTCGTCGCCCGCTTCAACAAGGAGAACGACCAGCACATCACCGTGAAGTCGTCGTTCCAGGGCGACTACGCGGCCGTCCAGACGAAGTACACGGCGGCGGTGCAGTCCGGCTCGACGCCGGACCTGCTCATGATGAACGACGTGTCGACCGGTTTCATGATCGACTCCGGCCAGACGGTGTCGCCCGCGAAGATCAGCGGCTCGACATCGGGCGCCGACACGATCGCCCCGGCCGCCGCGACCTACTACAGCGACGGCAAGGCACTCGCGGCGATGCCGTTCTCGGTCTCGATGCCCGTGCTCTACCTGAACAAGGCACTCGTCGCGAAGGCCGGCCTCGACGCGACGAAGCCGCCGAAGACGTTGGCGCAGGTCGCGACCTGGGCCGAGAAGATCCACGCCGCGACCGGTGGCTACGGCATGAGCATGAACATGGGCGACTCGTGGATGCTCGAGGAGCTCAGCGCCTCGGGCGGCCAGCCCTTCTGCACGCCGGACAACGGGCGGAAGGGCAAGCCGGTCACCGGCGTCTCGCTCACCTCGGACACCCAGGTGCAGTTCATGACCACGCTGCAGAAGCTCTACCAGGACGGCGCCGCCCTGAACCCCGGCACCGACTCGACCGTCCAGAACTCAGCGTTCTCGAGCAACAAGGTCGGGATGCTGCTGACCTCGTCCGGTGCCTACACGACGGTCGACCCGAACGGCTCGAAGTCCGTCGTCGCCCGGTTCCCCACGACGTCGGCCTCCGACGACGCCGGGCAGGTCATCGGCGGCAACGCGCTGTGGATCTCCGGCAAGGGCCACTCGTCCGCCGAGCAGCAGGCGTCGTACACGTTCGCCAAGTGGCTCCAGACGCCGGACGTGCAGGCCGAGTGGGCGAAGGCGACCGGCTACGTCGCGATGAACACCGACGCCCAGGACACCACCGTGGGCAAGCGCTCCCTGTCCGACCCGAACATCGCCACGATGTACCAGCAGCTCGCCGACGACCCCACGAGCGTCGCCGCGGCCGGCTGCATCACCGGAGCGTTCCCGACGGTGCGCGCCACCGTCATCGGCGCCTTCAACCGGATCGTCGAGGGTGCCGACGTCGAGTCGACCATGACCGATGCGGAGCAGCAGGCCGGCAAGCAGATCGAGTCCTACAACGAGGCCGCTGGCAAGTGAGCACGGTCGGCGCGTGAGCGCCCCGCGAGGCTGACCAAGGGTTCATGGAGCACGACCGTCGTTCGCCATACGGTTGTCTGACGAAGCGGGCAGGCAGCCCGCGCGACGATCGGAGCCCTGTGGTGTCTGCTGCGAACGGCCGGCCCGGCTACGGGGATCCGGAACCCCTGCGCATCGTGTTCTCGTTCCCACGGGGGCGGGGACACCTCGCGCCGATGCTGCCGCTCGCCCGCGCGGCCAGTGCTGCCGGACACCGGACCGCACTGAGCGGCGCACGCGAGGCGGTCCTCGAACAGACCGGGTTCTCGCACCGGCAGCCGCGGGACGTGGAGCTGCCGGCGAGCAGGCCGGGCACCGGCACCCTGACCCCGATCGACCCGAGCACGGTGCTCACCCGCGTCCCCCAGGTGTTCCTGGGAGACGCGGCCGCCGGGGCCGTCGTCGACGTCGGACGGCTGGTCACACGGTGGACGGCCGACCTCGTGGTCTGCGGGGAGTTCGACTTCGGCGCGATGACCGCCGCCGAACGAGCCGGGGTGCCGTGCGTGGTGGTCCTGGCCTTCGCCTCGGCCGGTGGGACCTGGCGCGACGCGGTGCGAGAGCCGCTCGAGGCGCTCCGCCGACGCGCGGGACTCGGGCCCGACCCGCAGCAGCACATGCTCGGCGGCGCGCTCACCGTCATCCCGTTCCCGGCGTCGATGCGATCCGGGCAGGAGCTGCATGGTCCGGTGATCCGGATGCGACCGGACACCTGGTCGTCACCACCGTCGGACGCCGCGGCGTGGTTGGCCGCCGGCAACGGACCGCGCGTCTACGTCACGCTCGGCACCGAGTTCAACACGAAGTCAGGTGACCTGTTCGCTCGGCTCATCGACGCCCTCGCCGCCCTGCCGGCACGGATCCTCGTGACGACCGGACCCTGGGTCGACCCGACGACCTTCCCGGTGCCGGCGGGGCCGGGAGCGATCCGGATCGAGCAGTACGTCCCGCAGGACTCGGTGCTCGGGCTCGTGGACCTCGTGGTGAACCACGGCGGGTCCGGATCGGTGACCGGGGCACTCGCGCACGGGGTGCCCCTGCTGGTCCTGCCGCTCGGTGCGGACCAGTTGCCGAACGGCGGCTGCGTCGAGGCCCTGGGCGCCGGACTCGTCCTCGACGCAGCGACGGCGACCCCGGCGGACATCCGCACCACCGCGTCGCGACTCCTGACCGAGCCGTCGTTCCGCGTCGCAGCCGGACGGGTCCGGACCGAGATCGCGACGGGCGAACCTCCGGCCGTCGTCCTGGCCGCCGTCGAGCGCCTGGTCGGCTGGACGCCCGCCCCGCGGTGAGGAGCGCAGGTCCCGCCACACCACGGCGGCGCGGCTGTCCGACGGTCAGCTCGTTGGTGAGCGAGGGTCTGTCGGCGCCTGCGGCCTTGGGCGAGTTCGGCGCGAGTTCCCAACCTGCATCGCTACCGCTGTCCGGCCGCGCATGACCCTCCTCCGCGGCCGTCGGTATGCCTGCGGCGCCGAGCTCATAGCTGAACAGCCGATGCAGGACCGCGAAGCGGCCATCGAGGCACCTCGCCGCTCACGTCTCGGATCGTCAGCAGGTTTCCTAGGGGGCAAGGTTGCGCTTCTCGAGCCAGTTCTCGGTGACGGTCATCTTGACCTGGCCGCCGATGCTGTCCTCTGTGGCGTCGAATCCGTGCCAAGCGAAGGGGACCTGCACGATCGTCGCGTCGGCGCCCGCTTGTTTCGCCTGTTTCATCACCTCGTCGTTGCCCTTGGCGGGGATGAAGTCATCTCGCTCGGGCTGCAGGACGAGAGTCGCCGGGATCGCGGCGCTGAGGTAGGTCGAGGGCGACACCGCTCGGACGTGGTCGGGGACATCAGCAGGTGCGCCACCGAGGAAGAACCGCGTGAACTCCTGCGGGTTGAAGCTCGGCAGGGGTGAGGCGCCGTGGTCGTACGTGTAGTCGATGTTGCTCACGGGATACCCGGCCACGACGGCGTCGGGAACGGGGACCTTGCCAGCTCCGGGGCACGTGGAGGGGGCGGCACCCGCGGCGGCGGACCAGCCGAGGAGCATGGCGAGGTGGCCGCCTGCGGAGTCACCCATGACGGTCAGCTTGCCGGTGTCAGCGCCGACGTCCTTCGCCAGCTTGTCCGTCCAGGTCAGGGCGCAGGCGACGTCGGCGGGGGCTTCGTCCCATGTTGCGTGCGTGGCGTCCGCGAGCCGGTAGTCGACGTTGACGACGTACCAACCCCGATCGGCCCACCGCTGCGCGAGACTGTCGGACTCTTCCGCAGTACCGCCGTACCAGCCGCCGCCATGGATGTACATCATCACCGGCGCGCCCTTCGGGCCGCCCTTGGGTTCGTAGATGCGCGCTTGCTGGGCCTTGCCGCCAGCCGTGACGTAGGTCGTGATCTTGGTCGGGGTCACGGGCGTGTTCGTCAGCGCCAGAGTGCGGGCGAAGTTCACGGAACCGCCGTTCGCCGTCGCCGAATGCACCAGGGCTGCGGTGATGCCGGTCGAGGCGACCAGCGCCCCAAGGGCGAGAACAGAGGCGATGCCCCGGATCACGGGTCGTCGCCGTGCCCGCCAGAGGGGAACGCAGAGAAGAACAGCGATGACACTGACGATCACCAGGTGTGGCGCGAAATAGCCCCAGGCCATCGAGCCGCCGAGCGTCACGATGTTGCTCGTCGCGGGAACGAGGTTCCCGGCAGCGAGGACGACAACAAGGCCCCCCAGGACGGCGCCGACCACGGCAGCGACGGTCCGCGCCCACCGGAAACGCGCCGGACGGTCTCTGCCAGTCCGCTCGTCCTGCGGAGGTAGGGACTGGGGTGACTGCTCGTTCGTGCTCATGGTGCCCTTCATGCAAGCCGACGTGGTGAATCGAGACTACGTCTAAACATCGACGCCGTCTAGCTCTTGGGCGTTACACTCGGCGTATGAGTTCCCCTGCAATCCCGCGCGGACGCCGCGAGATGTTGAAGGCCCGCTCACGACGCGCGATCCTCGACGCGGCCATCGCGTTGGTCGCCGAGCGGGGTGGCCCCGCCTTCACCGTCGAAGAACTCGCCGAGCGTGCTGACATGTCTCGGGCGACGGTGTTCAACTACTTCCCTTCGGTGTCAGACGTCTTGGTGACGGCGAGTGTCGAGCAGTTCGAGACTGCGTGGGCGACGTTCGACGAAGTGAGTGCGGCCGCGCCAGGGACCGACGGTTCTCGTGCCGCTGTCTTTGACGAGGTGTCTCGGTCATTGCGCGCCACGAGCATGCCCGACGTGATCGTGTCCGTCGGAGCAGTCGTCGGGCGAGGCGACGAAGCGTCACCCCGGCACGAAGCCCTGCTCCGACAGGTCATGGACCGAACCTCGCTGCACCTGGCCGAGCACGTCTCCACCCGCTACCCGAGTTGGAGCCGTCTCGAAGTCGATCTGCTCGTTGGATCGCTCATGAGCGGCGTCACGGTCGCCTCGAGCCACTGGCTCCTGAACGAGGGCGGGGACCTCAGCACAGAGTCCAGGGCCACCTGGACCCGGATGCTCGACAGCGCAATCGAGGGGTCACGAACCGGCTACGGCCAGAACAACCGACCCACCTGAGCTGTCGATCCACTGCGCCGGAGCGACGACCCGACGACTCCCGGGTCAGCGCACGAGGCAGATCGTGCGGAAGTCGACGTCCGGACCGGGCCGTGTGTACGACGAGCCGCTCTCGAGCCAGTCGGCGGTCGGCGCGATCTGGTCGGGCACCGTGTCCTCTTCCGACCGCGCGTCGATGCCCTCGGACGCCCAGTACTCCCGGACTCCGTCCACGTCGCGGTTCGCACCCTCGATCAACGTGTGGTCCTCGGGCAGCAACTCGTTGCCCTGCTCGTCGGTGTACTCCCCCGGGTCGTACCAGTACATCCACCGCACCCCCTGGTGGGCGTTCGACAGCTGGCACTCCTCGCTGTACGCACCACCGGCTCGCTCGCCATCGCGGTAGGCGGACTTCCGGTCGCCGCCGAGGATCCGCACGGTGCGGTCCCCGATCCGCTCGAGCGTGGCCCGGGCGTCACCGTGGGCGAAGTGCCGCTCGGCGGCGGTCGCGGGCTGCGCGCGCTGTCGGGCATCGGCGACCATGCTCCGCACCTGTGACGTCAGGACCAGGCCGTTCCACGGTACGGCGATGACCAGCACGACGATCGCCGCGACCACGGCGGCCAGCGAGTGCCGCGGTTCGCGCCGACGAGCCCGGACCTGCACGACGAGCACGACCACTGGGATCCCCACGGCGAGCACGGCGCCGATCACCAGCCGTGCCAACACGCCCCCGGCACCGAGCCGGTCGTCCATCGACCCGAAGTCGCGCGCCAGGTACGCCCCGATCTGGACCGCCCAGCTCACGACGAGCAGCACGGGCAGCACGAGTGCGATGGCGATCGCGTTCCCTCGCCCCGTCGTCGGGCCCGTCCCCTGGTCACGCCAGTCCTGCTGTTCCGTGCCCATGCCGGCCCCCGCCCCCGTGGTGTCGGGGACCATCCTGCCAGCAGAACGAGCCCCGGGTCCGCGGGCGACGCCTCCGCCCCACCCCCGAAGCGGTGGTGTCCAAGCGGCCTCTGTTGCTGCCAAGATGACCGACGTGACCACGACCACGCCTCGCGCCGATCCCGACGCCGCTGCCGACGGCTTCGAAGGCGGCTGGTTCCGCGTCGACGACGACCTGGAGCACCTGGACGACGTGGTGTGGCGACCCGCCACGGACGCGGACGACACAGCGACCACCCCCGGCCCTGCCGCCGTCATCGTCGGTGGCGAGCCCCGCGAGCACGTCGGTTCGACGCTGCCGTTGGCGCAGCTGGCGGAGATCGACGTGGCACGTCAACGCACCGTGCGGAAGCTCTGGCTCAGCCCGATCACCATCGTGGTTTGTCTGCTCGTCTTCACCGCGCTCGAGGTCTCGGGTCTGCCGTGGCGGACGGACCTCGGCAGGCAGCTCCTGGTCGGACTCGGCACGGCTCTGCCGGTCGACGCGCTCTGCATCGCGATCTGGTGGCGGATCACGCGTGACCCCTCGGGCGCCGTCGTCCGCAAGATGGGCGGCCACCGGACCCGCCAGCAGTACGACCAGCAGCGCGCCGTCCTCGAACGCTGACCGTGCCGCGAGCGCGCCCCGACCCCTCAGCGAACCGGCGCCGACACCGCCGCTGCGGGCGATGGCTCCGACGACGGCCGCACCCCTCGACCAGGCCGGAGCACCGCCTCCACCCGCTCACGGTCGAGCTCGCCCTGCCACCGCGCCACCACGAGCGTCGCGACGCAGTTGCCGAGCAGGTTGACGCTCACCCGCATCGCGTCCATGATCCGGTCGGCACCGAGCAGCAGCGCGACGCCCGCGACGGGGAACAGTCCGAGGCTCGTCGCCGTCGCCGACAGCGCCAGGAACGACGAGCCCGGAACCCCGGCCATGCCCTTCGACGTCAGCAGCAGCACCCCCAGTGCGGCGACCTGCTGCTCGAGCGTCAGCGGCACCCCGAACGCCTGGGTCAGGAACAGCAGCGAGATCGACAGGTAGATCGCCGCCCCGTCGAGGTTGAACGAGTACCCCGTCGGCACGACGAGCCCGGCGACGCTCCGTGAGACGCCGACCTCGGTGAGCCGGGTGATCATCCGCGGCAGGACGGCCTCGGTCGACGCGGTGCCCAGGGCCAGCCCGAACTCGGCGCGGGTGTGCCAGACGAACCGCCAGATCGGCACCCCGGACAGCAGCCGTCCGCCCACGAGCAGCGCCACGATGAACACCGCCGCTGCGCCGTAGCAGGCCGCGATCAGCAGCCCGTACGACCCCAGGGTGTCGATGCCGTACTGCCCGACCACGTACGCCATCGCCCCGAACGCACCGAGCGGCGACAGACGCATCACCCAGCCCAGGATCCGGTAGACGACCTCGAGGCACAGGTCGAGGCCCCGCACGAGCGGCCGCGCACGGTCACTGCCGATCGCGGCGATCGCCGCGCCGACGAACACCGCGAAGACGAGCACCTGCAGGATGTCGTTCGTCGCGAACGCGTTCACGACGCTCGACGGGATGAGGTCGAGGATGAAGGTCCCCGCGTCCGGCGCCGTGCCGCCGGCGGTCTTCGCCGCCACGGCAGAGGCGTCGAGCGACGACGAGTCGATCCGCAGGCCGGCCCCGGGGCGCACGAGGTTGCCGACCAGCAGGCCGAAGACGAGCGCGCACGACGACGCGAGCAGGAAGTAGATCATCGCCTTGCCGGCGATCCGTCCCACGGAGCGCAGGTCACCGACGTGCACGATGCCCGTCACCACGACGATGAACACCAGCGGCGCGATGACCATCTCGATCAGCCGGATGAACCCCTGCCCCACCACGTTGAGCACCGGCGCGGCCGCGGGGAAGCAGACCCCGACGGCGATGCCGAGGGCCACCCCGATCGCGATCTGCACGAACAGCGAGTGGTACCAGCGAGCGGGAGCACGATCCGTGGTGGTGACGTCCATGCATCCACCCCACCGCGCGCGTGTTTCATCGACGTTGCGAGTCTGTTCCCACCTGCCGCGCCGCACGTCCACCGAAACAGGGCCGCACGCCCACCGAAACAGGGCCGCACGCCCACCGGAACAGGGGTCAGCTGCCGCCGACGACCGTCAGGGTCGGCCGGTGCCGAGCGCCGGAGTCGTCCTGGCTCGTCAGCACACTCCACGACCGGACGACACCGGCCGACGGACCGACCAGGGTGTGGTCGATCGGCATCGCCAGCCGCGGATCGAGCCACGTCGGCCACGTGCCCAGACCCGCGGCATGCACGGTGGACGCGGCGTCGCGGCAGGACCCGAGACGCCCGTCATCGAAGCTGTCGACCGATCCGTTGAAGTCCCCCGACACGACCACGTCAGCGCCGCGGCCGCACTGTTCGCCGACCCACCGCAGATCGGTCCGCCAGCCCGCCAGGCCCCGCCCGATCGGTTGCGGAGCGTGCACGGCGACGATCGTGGGGATCGACGGCCCGGACACCGTCATCGTCTTCACCCGATCGACGCCGGGCGACATCGAGGCGCCGGACGCGCGATCGGCCCCGACGAGCACCGCCACCTGCGTGCCGGCACCACCCATGAAGAGACGCACCGGCCGACCGTGCTGCCCCATCGCCCGCGCCACCGCAGCGGCGGCCCGTCGGTCGCCCGCGTCGGGGAGCACAACGACGTCCGCCCGTGCGGACAGCGCCGCACGGGCGATTCTCTGCGGACCGACGAGTCCTCCGTTGGTGTTCCACTCGAACACCCGGAGCGCACCCCGGGCACCGTCGCCCGGCCGCACGTCCCATCCCCGCACGCCGAGCACCGCCGTGTTCGCCACGGCGACGACGAGCAGGAGCGCACCGAGTGACGCTGCAACCAGCCGCACGAGTCGCGTGCGTCGCAGGACGACGGCGACGAGCACCAGGGCGAGACCGGCAGCGACCAGTCCCGCGGTCACGAGGGACCGGGCCGGCAGCACGGCGGCGAGCACCGGAGCCCGCCCGACACCGAGCCACGGAGCGGCGACGAAGACGGCACCGAGGACGGCACCGACCAGCAGCGCGATCACGACCACCACGGCGGTCCGGACGGCAGCGCGACGACGAGGCACCCTCGGATCATCGTGGACGGCAGCCTGCAGCCGCCGGTGAACGGCGACCTCCCGCTGAGGATCCTGCTGGATCTAGCACCCGCCGCACCCGCAGCGGCGCCGGGAACCAGCCCACCCCGTGGGGCGTCACAACACCGGACTGGAGGCCCGGTGCCAGCTGGCACCGACCCTCCAGTCCGTCACCCGCCCACGTCGCGGGCCGCACGCGCGACCACGGGCAGCTAGCTGCCGCTCGCCTCGACCACGCGCCACACGAGCATGCCGACCGTCACGAGGGTGCCGAGCACCGAGACGATGGCCGCGACGACGCCGAGCCGGCGTCCGCGACCGGGCCGCACGATCGCGACCACCGCGAGGATCGACGCGACGAACTGGAACGGCCACCCGAGCACGAACACCGACGGCCAGCAGCTGCTGTACAACCCGGTCAACGCGAGGAACAGCGCGAGGAGCGCGACCCCGAGCCGGTTCGCCCCGGCGGTCTCGGCGGTCCCGCCGTCCGGGTCGTCGTCGAGCGGGGCGCCCGGGTACGGGTTGTCGGGGCGGAGCGCCTGCAGCGCCCGGATCCGTTCGGCGTCGAGCGCACCGTCGCGGGCACGGGCCGCATCGGCCAGCGCGAGGGCGTCGTTGCCGTGCCCCGCAGCCTCGTGCTGGGCGATGGCCCACGCGAAGAGCGCACGCTGTCGGGGGTCCGAACGGGTCGCGGCATCGACCGCCCAACCGAGCGTCGTGAGGAAGAGCAGGCCCCCGAACGCGAGCAGGACCGCCCGCCCCGGCTCGTCGGGGTCCACCCGGAAGAGCACCACGCTGCACGCCACCATGCCGACGCCGAACAGGGCCGTCGCCCCGATCTGGCCGCGCCAGTAGCCGTTGCCCGAACTCGCCCCCGCGGGTGTGGTCATGCAGCGACCCTAGCCCCCGGGCTCCGCGACGCCGACACGGCTCCGGTCAGGCGGCGGGAAGGACTCCGTCGAAGGTGACACGGAGCTCACTCGGACCCCGGAGGAGCGCGTTGCGGCGGTACGGCGGCGGGTCGAGCACCAGCCTCGGGTTGACGAGCCGCCGGAACAGGGTGGCGAGGGCGATCTGGGTCTCCAACCGGGCCAGTGGGGCGCCGAAGCACGCGTGGATCCCGGCGCCAAAGCTCAGGTGGTCGTTGCCCGCGCGGTGCGGGTCGAACCGGTCCGGCTCGGGGAAGTGCCGTGGGTCGCGGTTCGCTGCAGCCCAGGCGATCCACACGGGTGCGCCCTCGGGGATGGTGATGCCTGCGACGGTGACGTCGGCGAGGGCGATGTACTTCGGGGTCACCTGCGCCGGCGGTTCGACTCGGATGAGCTCCTCGAACACCTGCGCGATGGTGTGCGGGTTGTCGCGGATCAGCTCGATGGTGTCGGGGTGGCGCAGCATGGTCAGGGTGCCGTTGGCGATCATGTTGACGGTGGTCTCGTGCCCGCCGACGAGCAGCATGATCGACGTGTTGAGCACCTCCGTCTGCGACATCGGGCCGTCGGGGCCGTGGTCGTTGACGAGTCCGGAGAGCAGATCGCCCTGCGGTGTGCCGCGCCGCGACTCGGCGAGTGCGCCGAGGTACGCAGCCAGCTCACGGCTGGCCTCGTCTGCTTCGCGCCGCTTGACCGCGGCGTCGGCGTCGTCCGTGGCCTCCGGCGGCGCGATGATGGCTGAACTCCAGGCGTGGAAGCGGGGCTCGTCCTCCGGCGGGACGCCGAGCACGTCGCAGATCATCGCGACCGGCAGCGGGTACGCGAACGACTCCACGACGTCGATCTCGGTGCGTCCGGCGAACCCGTCGATGAGGTCGTTCGTGATGGCATCGATGTCCTGTCGGAGCCCGTCGATGTAGTCGGCGGCGTGCGGCGGTCCGAAGTGGCGCATCGTCTGCCGGCGCAGGCGGTCGTGCACGGGCGGGTCCGTCATGACGAACGCCGACGTCAGCGCGGGTTCGCCCGGATCGGCACCCTCCGCGCGGTGCTTCGCCATGGGGTCGGAGCTGATCCGCGGGTCGTGCATGAGCTGCACGACCTCGTCGTACCCGGTGACGAGGAACGCGCCGTTGTCCAGCTGCTGCACCGGGTGGGTGCGCAGCTGCGCGTAGAGGGGGTTGGGGTCGTGCCGGTTGTCCTGCTCGAGCAACGTGTCCCACGTCGTCGACGCGGTGTGCGGGTTGTTCGTCATTGGGTTCTGCTCCTGTCGTCTGGCTCTGATCGGTGGTGGTGGGAGCGGTCCGCTAGCGTGCTGCGGCCACTCCGGGATCCCGTGACGGGTCGACGGTCGGGTCCTCGAGCGGGAAGGTCGCACCAGCGGCGATCTGCGCACGGTAGTACGGCAGCCACTTCGCCTGGTTGACGGCGACGGCGGCCACCAGGCGTCCGTCCCTGCCGAACGTGACGACACCGGATCGCTCGTCGAGGGACCCCTGGGCGACCTGCGCGGAGTCCGCGACGGACGGCTCTCCGACGGCCTTGAGGAGGTTGCCGAACTGCATCGTCCAGAAGACCGCGGTGCTCTCGTGCGGCACGTGGCTGTCGTGCACGAGGTTCCGCGCTGCGACGTCGGCCTGGCTGACCGCGGCACCCCAGTGCTCGCTCGTCCAGGGGCCGGGGCCCGCCGACGGGTTCGGGTGCCGCGCGACGTCGCCGGCGACGAAGACGTCGTCCATCGGTTGCCCGTCGGTGTCGAGCGCCCGTTGCGCGACGTCGCACAGCACCCCACCGGCGTCCTGTGCGACACCGGACCCGGTGAGCCATTCACTGTTGGGAACGGCCCCGACAGCGACGACCGCCAGGTCGACGTCGACGGTGGAACCGTCGGTGAGTCGAGCACCGCAGAGCCGTCCGCTGTCGTCGTCGAGCAACGACACCACGCCGGTGCCGGTCCGGAGGTCCACACCGTGTTCGCGCTGGACATCCGCCATCATCCGTCCGATCGCGGTCCCGAAGACCTTCACCATCGGAGCCGGCCCGCGATCGACGACGGTGACGGGGATGCCGAGCGTGCTGCACGACGACGCGATCTCGCCGCCGGTGAACCCACCGCCGATCACCAGCACTCGACCAGGTCGGTCCTCCAACCGGGTGCGGATCCGTGCGGCGTCGTCTGCCGTCCGCAGCACGAAGACGCCGTCCAGGGCGGCCTCGGACTCGACGGGCCACGGCCGGGAGCGACGTCCGGTGGCGATCAGCAACCGGGTGTACCGGATGCGTTCCCCACCGTCGAGGACGACCTCCCGGCCCGACGTGTCCAGCGAGACCGCTGCGTGGCCCAGGCGCCAGTCGACGTCCAGGTCGGCCGCGTGCGGGAGGGTCGTCGTGGTGGTGCCGACCACGCCGGTGAGCACCTGTTTCGACAGCGGCGGGCGGTCGTAGGGCCGGTGCGGCTCGTCCCCGACGATCGTCAGCTGGCCGGTGAACCCCGCTGCGCGCACCGTCTCTGCGGCTCGGAGGCCGGCGAGCGATGCACCGACGATGACGACCGCGTCGCTGGACGTCAACGGCGCGGCACCGCGCACGGCGGGGTCGGCGTGCCGGACCGGGAGGCGCGTTCCCCCGACACGGATCGCCTGCACCGGACACGCCGCCGCGGACTCCAAGACGCGAGAGCGTTCCTCGTCGCTCGGGTTCGGGTTGTAGACCAACGCTTCCTCCCCCTCGAACCGGAACACGCCGGGTGCGAGGAAGCAGCACTGGGCGTAGCTCTGGCATTTCGTCATGTCGACTGCGATGTCCATGGAGTCCTCTCGTCGGGGTGTGGTGGTCCTCAGCGTGCGCCGATCCGGAGCGCGAGCGGTACTGCAGCGGGAGCGCCCCGACTACTGCGGACGCAGTACGTCACCCGGGCGCCGACGTGTGTGCCGTCGTGTGCTCGAGGACTCTCACCCACTCCCAGTCCGTGCCGCGCCACGCGCCTGCTCGCCGCGCCTACGCTCCGAACGTCCGGCCATCCCCCGACGGAAGCGGCGCCCGTGTCCTCGTACCTGCTCTGCGCCCCGCCCGTCTACGGCCACCTCGCGCCCCTCGTCGACGTGGGCCGCGACCTCGCCGAACGCGGCCACGAGATCACCGTGCTGACGGGGTCCAAGTACCGCGAGCTCGTCGTCGGCGCCGGGCTCCGGTTCGTGGCGCTGCCCGCCGACGTCGACTTCGACGACGCCGATCTGCAGGAGCGGCTCGCCGACGCCAGTGCGGCACGCGGGATCGCCGTCGTCCGCGAGGGCATCATCGCCATGTTCGTCCGCGCGATCCCGTCCCAGTACCGCGCGCTGACGGCGCTGCTGGCAGCGGGGCGCTTCGACGCGGTGCTCGGCGAGGCGACGTTCACCGGGCTCGCCCCGTACCTCGCGCTGCCGCGGGGCGACCGCCTGCCCGTGCTCGGGATCGCGACCACCCCGGTGACGCTCACCAGCGTCGACGCCGCCCCCTTCGGCACCGCGCTCGCGCCGGGTCGCGGGCCGCTGGCGCGCGTGCGGAACCGACTGCTCACCGCCGCGATCCACCCCGTCCTCACCCGCCCGCTGCAGCAGGCCGTCGACGCCGTGCTCGCCGAGGTGGGGGCGCCGCCGTCCCAGACCGGGACGTTCGACTTCGCCTACCGCTGCTTCGACACCCTGTTCCAGCTGAGCGTCGCGGAGCTCGAGTACCCCCGGCGCGAGCTCCCCGACTCGGTCCGGTTCGTCGGTCCGGTCGTGGCCCGCGCGGCACCGACGCCCGCGGCCGACCTGCCCGCGTGGTGGGGCGACCTGGACACCAACACTCCGGTGGTGCTCGTGACCCAGGGCACGATCGACACCGTCGACCTCGGCCGGCTCATCGCGCCGACACTCCGCGCGCTGGCGGACGAGGACGTCCTCGTCGTCGCGACCACCGGTGGCCGCCCCGTCGACCAGGTTCTACGCGCGCTCGGCACGGCACTGCCCGCCAACGCCCGGGTGGCGACCTTCCTGCCCTACGACCAGCTGCTGCCGCGGTGCAGTGTCGTCGTCACGAACGGCGGGTTCGGCGGCGTGCAGCGTGCCCTCGCGCACGGCGTGCCGCTCGTGGTCGCCGGGTCGACCGAGGACAAGCCGGAGGTCGCCACCCGGGTCGCGTGGGCCGGGTGCGGACGGAACCTGCGTTCCGGGACGCCACGGCCGGCGGCGATCCGTCGGGCGGTCCGCGAGGTCCTGGCGACGCCGACCCACCGCGCCCGCAGCCGTCAGGTCGCGGCGTCGATCGCGGCCCTGCCGGACCCCGTCGACGTCATCGAAGCAGGGTTGGCGGCGGCCGCCGCCGCGGACGGCGCACAGCGACGCTGACCCCGCCTGCCGGCCCACGTCGTGGGGTCGCGTGGAGACGGACGGGAGGCCCGGTGCCAGCTGGCACCGGGCCTCCCGTCCGTCTCATCCCGCGTCGTCGTGCCCGGTGCCGGTCCGCGGTGCCGTTGCCGTTGCGGACGCCGTCCGGATCCGGAGCGGCACGGTCCCGGCGACGTACCGGTCGTCGCCCGCCTCGAGCGGGCGGCCGTCCTCGGCGGTGCTGGACCGGCGCACCTGCAGGAGGGCCGCGCCGGGCCGGACCCCGAGGAGCGCGGCGTCGGCGTCGTCGGCCAGCAGCGCGTCCACGGTGGTGACGGCGGCACCGACCCGGATGCCGAACCGGTCCTCCAAGGTCGCCGACACCGACGTCTGCCCGCCGGGGATCGTCCGGATGACGGCGGCGACCCACGGCGCGTAGGCGGTGCGCTCGAGCATGACGTCGACACCGTCGAGGGAGCGCACCCGCACGACGTGCAGGACGGGCTCGTCGTGCGCGGCGCGGAACAGGCGCCGCTCGCGCACGGTGGCCGGTCGTTCCTCGACCGCCACGACCCGCCCGCCGGGCTCGTGCCCCCGGGCCCTGGCCAGTTGGCCGAAGGACTCGAGCGCGCCCGCGTCGTGACCGAGCGTCGTTGTGCGCACGCGCCAGCGGGAGCCGGCACGTGCCGTCAGGACCTGCCGGTCGCGGAGCAGCTCGAGCGCGTTCCGCACGGTGCCGCGCGCGACGGCGTAGTCGGCCGCCAGGTCGTGCTCGGCCGGCAGGACACCCGTGGCGTCGAACTCACCGCGGAGCACCCGGTCGGCGAGGTCCTCGGCGATGTCCCGGAACAGTGGTCGCACCCGGTGATCCTCCCCCGCCGCGGTACGAGCTGTCCAGGTGTGTCGGAGTCCCCGCGGGATCGACACCGGAACGACAGGGCTGCGCCGCGGCACACCTGGACAGGTCGATCCCGACTCCACCGGACGCGTTCACCCCGCCGCCACGGCCGGGCAAGGCACGGTTCAGCGCACCTCGTTGTCATGCTGACGGGCGCTCCTCCCCCGCAGTGCCCGCACTCCCACGATCTGGAAGGCCTGCGATGAGCACGAGGAAGCCCGAACACGGCGCACCCGACGTCAGCCTGGACGCCGCACCACCGCTGACCCCGGACGCGGCGTACACCGCAGCGGTCCGCCCCGGCCTGAGCCGCCGGACGGTCCTGGTCGGCGGCGCAGCAGCGATCATGGCCGGCGTCGCCGCAGGGTCTGCGTTCGGACCGGGCGCGACCGACCGCGCCAGCGCCGCGACCGCCCGTGCCGTCCCCACCGGCACGATCGCCGACGTGAAGCACGTCGTCGTGCTCATGCAGGAGAACCGGTCCTTCGACCACTACTACGGCACGATGCCCGGGGTCCGCGGGTTCTCGGACAAGCAGGCGCTCGAGCTGCCGACCGGACACGACGTCTTCCACCAGCCGGCAGCGGCCCGTACCGACGGTGGCGCGATGCTGCCGTTCCGGCTCGACACCACCCGGTTCAACGCGCAGAACGCCGACGGCCTCGACCACTCCTGGGGCGGTGGGCACACCGCCTGGAACGGCGGTGCCTGGAACCGGTGGGTCGACGCGAAGAGCGCCCAGACGATGGGCTACTTCACCAGCGAGGACATCCCCTACCAGCGCGCACTCGCCGGGGCCTTCACGGTCTGTGACGACTACCACTGCTCGCTCAACGGTCCGACGACGCCGAACCGCCTGTACCAGTGGTCCGGCACCATCGACCCCCGCGGCGCCCAGGGCGGACCGGCGACCGACAACCCGGCGGACTACGAACCGGTGTTCGCCTGGACCACCTACGCCGAACGACTGCAGGCGGCGGGCGTCACCTGGAAGACCTACGCCAACGACGAGGTCGGCGACAGCTCCGCCGACCCGTACGTCGGCGACTACGGCGACAACCCGCTCTGGCTGTTCGAGCAGTACCACCGCGCGCTCGCGTCCTCCGACCCCGCCCAGCAGGAGCTCGCCGCGCGTGCCGGGCTGCACGACGGGTGGAAGCCGAACTCCGGCAAGGGCCTCGACGTCACCCACCTGCTCAGCCAGTTCGGGCAGGACTGCGCGACCAACAGCCTGCCGACCGTGTCGTACGTCGTCGCCCCCTACGGCTGGAGCGAGCACCCGGCGGCCAGCCCGGACTACGGCGCCCACTACACGAACGCCGTCGTGCAGGCGCTCTTCAGCAACCCGGACACCTGGGCCTCGACCGTCCTGCTCATCAACTACGACGAGAACGACGGGTACTTCGACCACGTCGTCCCCCCGTTCGCCGAACCCGGCACCCCCGACGAGTACGTCGACGGACTGCCCATCGGCATGGGCGCCCGCGTGCCGATGACCGTGGTGTCGCCGTGGAGCCGTGGCGGGTGGGTCAACTCGCAGGTGGCGGACCACACGTCCGTGATCCAGTTCCTCGAACACGTCACGGGCGTCCGCGAGCCGAACATCTCCGACTGGCGACGGACCGTCTCCGGGGACCTGACGAGCTGCTTCGACTTCAGCGCCCCCGACGCGAGCATCCCCGGCGCCGACGTGGTCCCCGGCATCGAGCAGACCCGCGCGCTGGTCGCGGCCGCCGACGCCGACCAGGCGAAGCCGCCCATCGAGGAACCCGCGATCGGCGCGCAGACCGTGCCCGTCCAGGAGCCCGGCACCGTCCGCCGCCGGAGTCTGCCCTACCGGCAGCACGCGGACGCGAGCGTCGACCACCGGACCGGTCGCGTCACCGTGACCCTCGCGAACGACGGTCGCCAGGGGGTCAACTTCCTGGTCTACCCGAACACCGCGATGCCGTTCGCCGCCCACCCGAAGACCGTCCCCGTGGGCGCCACCGCCGACTGGGCATGGGACACCACGACGACCGCCGGCGCCTACGACGTGAGCGTCTACGGACCCGACCGGTTCCTCCGGCGCTTCGCCGGCACCGTCGAGGTCGGTGGTCCGGCGACCGGCGGTATCCCGCACGTCTCGGTCGTCCGGGACACCCGCGGTCGGCGCACCCTGCAGCTCCTGCTCAAGAACACCGGCCGGGCCGAGCTCCGCTTCGTGCTCGTGGCCAACGACTTCGTGGAGCACCGCGAGACCGCGCACGTCCGCGGTTCCGGGCACAAGACGATGCACTGGCCGCTCGACGAGTGGGGGTACTACGACGTGGTCGTCACCGCGGACGGTGTGCCCGGGTTCCGGTACCGTTTCGCCGGACGCGCGGAGCGCTGAGGCGGGCCGACCCGCGTGGGTCGGCAGGGGCGGTCAGGCCGCGTCGACGACGGACGGGAGGCCCGGTGCCAGCTGGCACCGGGCCTCCCGTCGCGTCTCGTGACCGTCTCACGTCCGTCCCGCGTGCCGTCTCGCTCGTCGTCTCACGCGTCGGCGGCGGTCCCGGCGGGTGCCACCGGTGTGACCGGGGTCGCGGCGTCGGCGGCGTCGGCGTCGGCGTCGGCGTCGGCGTCGGCCTCGGCGTCGGCGTCGGCTCGCGCAGCCTGTCGGGCCAGCGCCGCGTCCAGGAAGCGTTCGACGAACGGCAACGCCACCACGATCGCACCGATGACGGCCGCGACGGGGACGATCACCGTCCAGCCGCGCAGGATCGAGTAGATGGTGGCGCCGAGGACGACCCACACCACGACCGTGAGCGGCCGCACCGGACCGGCGTCGGCGAGCAAGTTGATCGCGTCGACGGCCGCGGGCAGCCCTCGCCGTCCGAGCAGTGTCAGCATGACCCCGATGACGATGAACCCCATCGCCCGGACGGTGCCGACCCACGCGACGTCGCTTGCCGGATCTGCCAGCACACGCTGGATGAACACCACTGCCGCAAGGACCCCGACGGCGAACAGGGCGACGATCACGATGACGGTCAGGAGACGGACGGAGCGGCGCACGAGGACTCAGCATAGGGACCCGTCGGGGGCACCCGTCGCGGCGCCCCCGACGCACCAGCTCGACTCGCTAGGCGACGACCACCTGCGCGTTGACCAGGATGTCGTGCAGGTCGGGACGGAGCGCATCCTGCGAGGTCGTCCGGACCTTCACGATGAGCGCCGCTCCGGGCTTCGCGAAGGCGCGTGCGACCGTCGCCGACCAGGACCCGTCCGTGTTGTGCCCGGCGATCGACAGGAACTGCGCGGTGCCGCCGGTGATCGTCGGCAGCAGCTGCTCCTCGAGCCGGTCGGCCGGGAGCCCCGCAGCCGTGAACAGCTGCTCGGTGGCGGCACGGTCCCCGATCGTCGGGTCGAGGTCGGTGAGCCGCTGCTGCGTGATCGTCGCCACGGAGCCGTCGGCGTTCGTGTACTCCCGCGACCCGGTGGTCGGGTCCTCGCCGGTCTGCTCCCAGCCGTCGAGTGCCGAGACCTGGAGCCCGAACGCGGGCAGCGTGCTCGCCGAGAGCGCGTCGCCGTCCTCGAACGTGAGGTCCTTCGTTGCCGAGTCGACGGTGGCCGGCGCGGTCGGCGTCTCCGTCGGTGCCTGGGTCGGCGCTTGTGTCGGTGTCGATGACCGCGGTGTGGCCCGCTCCACTCCCGGTGCCGTGGTGCCGGTCCCGGCGCAGCCGGAGAGTGCGAGCACGACGATCACGGTCGCCGTCCCCGCGGTGGTGATCCTGGATGTGATGGACATGTGGTTCCCCCTCGGATCCCGCCGTGCGCCCCGTGCACCGGTGGGTCCGCCTGGAGCCTACGGGTCCCGGCGGCGGCGCGCCGCTCGGGTCACACGTCCGGGTTCTGTCCAGAAGCGCCGAGCGATCTCCGGAGCACGACGAAGTGCAGCCCCGCGACGCGAGCGACGTGTGCCGGGAACGGTCGGGTCTCCCCCGTCGCGATGAACCCGCTTCGCTCGTACACGCGTCGCAGTCCCTCGTGCACGCTGAGCACCTCGAGCTCGACGGACTCGCACGCCATGGCTTCCTCGGCGTACGCGATCGCCGCGGTCCGGAGCCGCCGGGAGATGCCTCGGGACTGCCACGCCGGGTCCACAGCGAGCATGCCGAGGTGCGCCGTCGCCCGGTCGGAGGCCCGCAGGTGACACGTCGCGACGATGGTGGCGTCGTGGACCGCGACGAGCACCACCGACCGCGGGGCACGGATCATCGCACGCACCTGGTCCGGGCTCGTCCGCTCCCCGGTCACCAGCTCGGCGTCGCTCACCCAACCCTGTTGGTTGGCGTACGCACGGACGACGACCGCAGCGACGGATGCCGCGTCCGTCTCGGACGCCGACCGGATCTCGAGCAGGGGTTCGTCTGTCACGACCGCATGCTCTCACGCAGCGCACAGGCATCTCGCCGAGCTCTGCGCACGCTCATGCACTGGGCGGGCGTGGGCGTGCTCTGGGCGCCGGCGTCGGGCCGGCTACGAGTCGTCGCCTGCGTTCCGAGCACGCTTCCGCGCCTGCGCACGGGCGTAGGACACCGAGCCGATCTGCACGGCGGCGAGGATGATCCAGAGGACCGCCATCTGCATGTGGAACCGGGACGGTTCGACGACGGCCAGGACGAGCCAGACCAGCGCGATGACCGCCCACACCCAGGCGAGCCACGGCAGGGGCTTGCCGATCAGCCGTTCGAGCAGAGTGCGTCGCTGCATCTCGGTCATGGCGCTGACGCTACCGGACGCCAGGGTGATCGCCGAGGACCCGGGGCGACGATCGGTTGGATCCTTCCGGATCTGGTGGCTGCCGTTCCGGGAAGCGGGCCGAAGCGGTCAACCCGCCGGCAGCGCGCGGCGTCAGGGTCAGCTCCGCACCGTGCACGGTCGCGATCATCGCCACGAGCGGCAGGCCGAGTCCGTGCCCGCTCCCGTTCGTCCGCGTGCGGTGGCGGCGGCGGAACGGCTCCGTCAGCTCGTGCGCCTCGTCGGCCGGGATCACCTCGCCATCGTTCTCGACCCGGAGCTCGGACGACCGATCGTCGAGCACCACCCGCAGGCTCCCGCCGGAGACGTTGTGGACCACGGCGTTGCGGATCAGGTTGCCGACGAGTTGCCCGAGCAGCGGTCGGTTGCCGAGCACGACGACGTCGTCGAGTTGGACCGACACGACGATCCGCCGGGCGAGGCGTTCCGCGTCCACTGCCAGCAGCGCGGCCGCAACCTCGTCGCGGAGCGACACCGGGCGCGCGTCGATGGGTTCGTCCCCCCGTGCCAGGTCGAGCAGCGCCGTCGTCATCCGGATCATCTGGTCCGTGGTGACGAGCAGTCGTTCGAGGGTCTGCGTCCGGTCCGGACCGTCGGGTGTGCGGAGGGCGACCTGGAGCATCGTCTTCATCGTGGCGAGCGGGGTCCGGAGCTCGTGCGAGGCGTTCGCCGCGAACCGCGACCGACTGACGAAGGCGGTCTCCAGGCGGTCGAGCATCCGGTTCAGCGTCGCACCGACGTCGCGGATCTCGTCCGGTGGCCCGGAGACGTCCACGCGGGCGTCCAGCGTCCCGGCACCGAGCCGGTCGGCGGTCGTGATGATGTCGCGTAGCGGGCGGAGGAGTCTGCCCGCGACGAGCCAGCTGACGACACCACCGATGCCCCCGACCACGAGCAGCGCCGGGACCGAGACGATGACGAAGAGGCGGAGGACGTCGTCGCGGCCGGTGATCTCGTACACGTCGTGCGTCGACCCGTAGGGGAACGGGCCTGCCGTGAACGCGTAGCCGGTGACGATGGCGAGGACTGCGAAGACGACCGCGAGCATGACGGCGCCGGTGAGCAGGATCAGGGCCGTGTAGGTCAGGGTGAGCCGCGTCCGGATCGACAGACGGTGTAGCGCAGGGATCCTCATGCTCCGTCACCCTCGCGCACAGGCCCCTGTGCCACCGCGTACCCGACACCGGGCAGCGTCCGGATGGCATCGGGACTGCCGAGCTTCTTGCGCAGCGTGGAGATGGTCAGCCGGACCGCGTTGGTGAAGGGGTCAGCGTGCTCGTCCCACACCTGCTCGAGCAGCTGCTCGGCACTCACGACGCCACCGTCCGCACGCAGCAGGACCTCGAGGACCGCGAACTCCTTCCGCCCCAGGCGCAGGTAGCGTCCGTCGCGGTAGGCCTCACGTCGGAAGGGGTCGAGCCGGAGGCCAGCCGTCTCGAGGACCGGCGCGACCGCGCGACGCGCTCGCCGGTTGAGCGCGCGGAGCCGTGCCACGAGCTCCTCGAAGTCGAAGGGCTTGCCCAGGTAGTCGTCGGCCCCGAGCTGGAGGCCGTGGACCCGCTCCGCGAGTGTCGTCGACGCGGTCAACATGATGACGCTCGGCGCTTCCGGATCAGCAACGATCCGGGCACAGACCTCGTCGCCGTGCAGACCGGGGATGTCCCGGTCGAGCACGACCACGTCGTACGCGTGGACGGCCAGCTGATCGAGCGCGGCGAAGCCGTCGCCCACCGTGTCGGCGGCGATCGCTTCGAGCCGCAAGCCCGCGCGGATCGCCTCCGCCAGGAACGGCTCGTCCTCCACCACCAGTACCCGCACGTCGCTCCTCGCTGCCCCGGCCGATCCGGACCCGGTCAGCACAGCAGATCGGATGTATGCGGAGCGTATGCGCTCGACCAGACGCTCGGCTGACGTGCCGACTGTTCCGATGAGGGCATGTCCAGAACCGACCCCGCGCTCGAGAACCCTGTCCTGCCGTCGTTGACCGGCCTGCGCTGGGTCGCTGCGTTCGGGGTCTTCGCCTACCACGTGCGGAACCTCGGGTACTTCGACGGGAACGCGCAGAGCACCCTGAGCGCCGTGGTCGGCAGCGGCGACACCGGAGTCTCGCTGTTCTTCATGCTCTCCGGCTTCGTCCTGGCCTGGTCAGACCGCACCGACGGGGAGCGCGCAGGACCAGTCCGAGCAGCTCTGACCTTCTGGTGCCGACGCGCCTCGCGGATCTGGCCACTGCACTTGGTCGCCGTCCTCGCCGCGATCGTCGTGGGAGCGACACTGATGCCGAGCATCCGGACGACGTCGCCGGCAGCCCTCGTGGCGAACGTCCTGCTCGTCAACGCCTGGCACACACCGTGGTGGCAAGCCGGGAACCCGGTGTCGTGGTCTCTCGCCTGCGAAGCGTTCTTCTACCTGACGTTCCCGTTCCTCATCCGACCGATCCGACACGCCCACCCAGCCGTGCTCACGGCCCTCGCCGTGCTCGCAGCCGTCCTCGTCCTGGTCGCACCGGTGCTCGTGCCGCACCTGCCCGGTTCTCCCGTCCCGGCGAGCTGGCCACCGGCACGGTTCCCGGAGTTCCTGCTCGGCGTCCTGAGCGCTGCCCTGGTGCGCGCGGGCGCCTGGCGCGGACCACGACTCGCGGTCCCCGTCCTGCTGACGGTCGCAGGACTCCTCGCCGCAGACCTGCATCCCACCTCGGGCTTCGCGCTGACCGGCTGCACGGTCGTGGGGTTCTCCCTGCTCCTGCCCGCGCTCGCCAGGGCGGACACCGAAGGACGCTCCACCGGCCTGTCGTCTCCGCTGCTGGTGCACCTGGGGAGCAGGTCGTTCGCGTTCTACCTCGTCCATCTCCTGACGATCGACGCCGTGCTGGCCTTCCGGCCCCAGGGCGCGGCCGCCGGAGGCGTCAGCAGCGCGCTCATGGCCCTGCTCGCGTTGGTGGTCGCGATGGCCGTCGCGACCGTCCTGCACGACGCGGTCGAGGTCCCGGCGCGCCGGCTCCTGCTGCACGGCCTCAGGAACCGCGCGGCACGCGCTGGCATCAGCTCCCCGCGCGTCCCCACCAGCATCGCCACGACCCCGTCGAGACAGTGACCGCTCGTGCCTGCTTCAGGTCTGGGTGCTGTCGGAACGGACGAGCGAACGTGCTGCACGCGACGACACCGTGTCCTGCATCGACGTACCGACGATGACGGCTGCGAGGGCGTCCATGGCCGGTGTGAGTTCGACACCTTCCAGCTGCGCACGGAGCCAGACTCGAAACTGTTCCTTCGCCGCCGTGGCCGCCGCGGCGAGCTGCCGTCCCGCAGGCGTGCAGCTGAGCTGGATCCGGCGCCGATCATCCGCACTCTCCTGGCGATCGACCATCCCCGCCGTGACCATGCGGTCGACGAGCCTGCTCGGGTGCCCGCCTTCGAAGAGCACCAGCCCGCCGAGCTCTCCCAACGACATCGGTCCGTACAGGTCGAGGAGTTGCAGCACTTCCGCCTGGCTGGGCGTCACGCCGAGCGGCTTGAGGAGCTCGGTCAGGCGCCTGTCCGACTCCCGCGAGACAGCCTTCGTCAGCAATCCCAGTCGTTCGAGGTCATCCATCCCCCGATCCTCCCACAACAGGCATATGCTGTAGCACATGATGACATCGCACATGAATCGCCCTCGCCTCGCCATCACCGGCGCGAACAGTCGCACCGGTCAGCAGATGCTCGCCGAACTGCACGGAGACGCCATCGCGCTCGTTCGCCGGAGTGGCCGGGTCGATGCCGCCACGGTGATCACGGACTGGACGACGTCGACTGCCGCCGAGACCGCCCTCGGCCAGGTCGACGCCGTTGCGCACCTCGCCGGCAACTTCGGCGCGCCGCACTGGGAGGACTACCTCGCCGGCACGGTCGAGACCACCCGCCTGGTCGCGGATTCGGTCAGCGAAGGCACCCGCATCGTCTACCTCTCCCAACTCGGCGCGGACTCCTCCGCCGAGAACTGGTACGAGCGCGCCAAGGGCATGGCGGAAGAGATCCTCGCCCCGATGAACGCCACCGTGTTCCGCATCAGCGCGATCGTCGGCGGCCGAGACAACCCCCAGCCGTTCGACTTCATGGTGCGTGGCGGCACGGACGGCGATCCGGTCCCGATCGCCGGGGACGGCTCCCAGGTCTTCCGTCCGATCCACATCGACGACGTCGTCAAGGCGATCCTGCTCGCGACCCGGCCCGGTGCACCGAGTGGCGTGTTCGACCTCGTCGGGCCCCAGCAGCACACGATGCAGGAATGGGTCGACATCGCCCACGGCGGCCCGACTCCCACGACCCGGCGGGACGATCTCCCGCCAGCGATCGACGACCTCCTCGCCAACCCGGTCACTCCTGGCGATCCCACCGCGCTGCTGGCTGCCTTCCCGGAGCTCCAGCTGACCGAGTGGCGTCCCTGAGCACCGATCACACCGGCGTCGTCAGGCACGTGACCGAGCGATCAGCTTCACGCGGCCCGGGTGGTCTCCGGTCCTCGTACCCGCGGACGGCATCGTCGAGGTCCTGCCCAGCCGACCGGGCACGCAGAGCCTCTCGCGTTCGATGACGATCACCGATCGAGACATGGCCCTCCCGGTGCGACGGCAACGCGTCAAGCCGCGCCCGACGGCTCACTGCGACGCTGCGAAGCAACTCAACGCTGGGCCGCAGGCCGCACGACGATCTCGTTCACGTCGACGTCGGGTCGCTCGGCCACCGCGTACGAAACGGCGCGGGCGATCGCGTCGGCGGAGATCGACTCGGCACGGTAGTCGACCATCGCGGCCGCGGCGGAGGGGTCGGTGATCGTCGAGGGGTCACCCGGCCTGCAGCTGGTCGTCTACGGCTGCGAGGCCGGGTCTGCAACGGCGCGCGCGCTGATCCTGCTCTCCATGGGCGCGGCGAGCACATCGACGATCAGCGAGTAGTGCTCCCGTCAATCGGGGCGCTCACCTGCGCGGGCGACCGTTCGGTAGCGCCCGGGCGGGACCGACCGTTCGCGGCTGAAGGCTCGGCTGAACGCGTAGACAGAGGTGTACCCGACGTCGGCGGCGATCTTCTGGAGGCCGTCGTCGGTGTCACGGAGTCGACGCGCTGCGAGGTCCATCCTCCAGCGGGTGAGGTACTCCCCCGGCGTGGTGTCCGCGAACGTCCGGAAGCGGCGCACCAGCGTCTGCTTCGACGTTGCGACGTCACGTGCGAGCGCCTCGGTCGTCCAGGGGTGACCGGGAGCCTCGTGGATCCTCGTGACAGCCCGCATCAGGAGCGGGTCGCGGAGCACTCCCCACCACGAGGCGCCGGGTTCTGGCGAGGAGGCGAGCCAGGTCCGCAGGATCGCGACGAGGAGGACGTCGACGAGACGATCGAGGACGAGGTGGGTCGCGAGGCCGGGACGAGCGAGTTCGTGCCCGATGAGTCGGACGATGTCCGCGAGGCTCGCGTCGAGCTGCTGGGCCCGGAGGTGGATCACCGGAGGAAGCAGGGCGAAGACCGGTGTGGATCCAGCGGGGTCGTGCGAGTACGACGCGCCCAGGATCTGCGTCTGCTCGTCCCCGTCACCCAGACGCAGGAGGCCACCGTTGCGGCGTGCCTCGTCCGCGGCCGCGACGTCGCACGAGTGGATGTCGACGCCGGGCGCGCTGGAGAGCGCATGTGCGGCGCCGGTGGTCAGGACGACGACGTCGCCCGTCGTCAGGAGCCTCGGGGCACCGCCCTCGACCATTAAGTAGGCGACACCGGCAGCGACCGCGTAGACGACGGCGTCGCGATCCCGGACCCATTCCACGCCCCAGTCGCCGGCGGCCGCGATCCGGGCGCCGGCACTTCCCCGGACTCCGGAGACGTCGAGTACTTCGGAGAGGACGTCCACTTCGACGAACGTACGCCGGTCTTTCCAGATGGACCATGGAAGCACTCCGCTTGGTCCTCGCGGACATGAACCTGGTCCGCAGGAGCATTGAACGTCCCACCGGCCACTCCTAGCGTTGGCGACGTCCGGAGCACTCGGACGGCAACGACACGAAGAAAGCAGTCACCATGAGCACGACCGAAGACACCGTCCCCGATGGCTTGATGCCCGCCGACGTCCTGGCCTCGACGACCCCGGTGGCCGTCTACGGGTTCGCCCGCGCCCGGGCCGGCAAGGAGCAGGCACTCGAAGACGCGATCCGCGCGATCATCCCCACGGTGCGGTCCGAGCACGGCTACGAGCAGTACTCGGTGCACACCACGAAGGAGCAGCCCGGGGCGTTCGCGTTCTACGAGCGGTGGTCCTCCGGGGCGGACATCGCGCGCCACGTGCAGCAGCCACACATGCAGGACTACTTCGGCAAGCTCGCGGAACTCGTCGAAGGCGACCTCGAAGCCGAATGGCTGTGGCCCCTCGGCGACTGACGGATCGCTGGTCGGTCCCGGTGGGAGACCGGCCAGCGGTGGCTCGGTGGGCCCTGCCGGGATCGAACCGACGACATCCACGGTGTAAACGTGGCGCTCTACCAGCTGAGCTAAAGGCCCTCACCACGATCCTAGGGCGTCAGCGCTCGATCGTCGTCGAACCAGGCGGGCACGTCACGACACCCCGCACCGGGGTCGGTCGCAGCGGATCACGAGTCCCTTCGCGTCCTCGTCCCGGTCCTCCGGAACGCCACCGGACAGCACGATCGGGGCGTCGTCGGCGGTGAGGCCGATCGCCAGCGTGCTGGTGCCCGACCGTTCGTCCTGCACCGGCGGGAACCGGGCGATCGTCGTCTGCTCGGAAGTGGTGCACCGCGCGTCACGGCACGAGAGCAGTCCCAGAGTGCCCCGTTCCTCGTCACGGACCGCGACGAGTGGCCGCCCCGATCGGTCGACGACGAACGCCGGAAGGAGGCTCGTCGGCCCCTTCGGCGTGATGTCCGTGTGTGACGAAGACGAGCACGACGCATCCGCGCAGAACGTCAGCCGTTGGGTCGAGACACCGTTCGACCGCGCGAGCACGACCGGGTTCCCGTCGCCGCCGATCGCCACCCGTGCGTCGTACGCCTCGTCCCACGCCCGGACCGGCTCCCCCGGCGGGATCGCGTGCGACAGGTCGCGGACGACGGGCTGGCCGCCGTCCGGGCTGAACGACACGAGCCGAAGGGCGGTGAAGGTCGGCGAACGAGCGTCGGTCTCCGACACCAGCGAGACCACCGCGGTGCCGTCCGGCGCGACGGCGACGTCCACACCCTGGTGGTCCAGCGGCGGGATCCACGGCAGCGCCACCTGCCGAACCGTGTGTTCGACGCAGGACACGTCCTCGCAGAACACGGCGACCAGGTGCGAGCGTCCTTCCGGTTCACCGCCGCGGGCGATCCCGACCACCACCGGCCGGTCGCCGGAACTCGCGACTGCCACGTCGGTCATCCAGTAGCTGACGCGCCCCTGATCGGTCTCCACGATGTCGACGGCGGCGACCGTGGTGCGGCGCCCCTCCGGGCGATCGACGGCGGGTGCCTCGTCGGCGGAGTCACGCTGCTCCGCCCGTCTCCCCGCGGGCCAGGCGGCACCGTCCGACTTCGGCGCCGCATCGAGTTGATCCGCGCGTGAGTGCACGACTTCGAGCTCGTACTCCTGCGCGACCTCGTCCTCGAACCGCACCTTCCACTGGGCGGTGAGCAGCCCGCCGTCGCCGGCGCTCCCGATCGCGGAGCCGCCGGTCAGGCCGGGCATCTCCACGGGGGTGTCGCACGACGCATGCCCACACATCCGCAGACGGCTGGGCGGTGTCGACGGCGTGCTCACGACCGCCGTCCGGCCTCCGACGTCCGCGATGTCGCCGCCGAGCAGGGCGCGCGCGTCGGCAGGGGCGGCGTCGTACTGCACAACGCCGAGCGGATTGCTCGAGACGATCACCGCGAACACCACCGCCGGGACGAGCACCACGCCCGCTCCGACGAGTCCAGGCCGCGCCCGTCGTCCCCGGGCCATCGGATCGGCCGGGTCGACCGCCAGCGGTGACCGAAGCCGACCGCCTTCGTTCCGCGTTGCGGCCCCACGCACCGCGATCGCGACGATGACCAGCACCAGACCGGTCACGGCGACGCAGCACCAGGCCACGATGACGCTGCTCCGGAGCACGGACGGCGGCAACAGGCGCAGCAGCAGCACGCCGACCCCGAGCACCGTCATCAGCGCCGCTCCCCCGACGAGCGCGCGGCGCGGCGTCGCCGTCGCCTCGTGCCCACCACGGACGATGACCCGACCAGATCCCCAGGCGCGACGGAAGGCCGATCGACGGGGCACACCGGCCACGAGCAACGCCCACCCGAGCAGCAGCGGCGCCCCTATGACGACACCGACCGCCAGCACCACGACGATCACGACGGTGCCCCTGACACTTGCCCGCCACGACACGGCCGTGGCTGTCCCCGCCGCCACCGCCACCAACGCGACGAGAGCGGCCTCGACGACGAGCCGCCAGTGGTGGACCGACCACCGCCACGCGTCGCGCGGCCCCGCGGTCGCATCATCCGTGGCCGCGAGCATGACCACGGTGGTTGCGGTCACCCCGAAACCGAGCCCGAGCGCCGCGATGACCGTGCCCACGGCGAGCAGGGCCACGGGTACCCCGGCCCCCTCGAGCGCCGCGAACGCACCGTTCACCAGGGCGACGCGACCGCCCGGCACGCCGAGTAGGAGCACCACCCCGGCCAGCAGCAGCCCGGCCGTGAACGGCACGACGAGGGCGAGCACCCCGCGGCCCCCGCTCCATGCGATCGACGGCACGGGTGGTGGACCGTCCTGCCGCCGCACCGCGGTCTCGGTCGAACCCGTCCTGGCGACACCCGTCCCCGGTCGTGCACCATCCATCTGCTCGTCCCCCTCCGACAGCGTCCGCCCATGCTGGCAGGTTCGACGCCAGACGTCCAGAAGGTGACATTTCAGCCGCGGACCCGTGCGCTGGCGAGAGTGCCCACCCCAAATGGTTTAGCCCCAGGCTTACTTTCGACGATATGAAGCTCTACGCTTAACCCATGCAGCCCGAGCCCGTGATCGCCGTGATCGTCGACCTGGTCGACTCCCGCACGCTCGAGGACCGCTCCGCAGCCCAGCAGGACGTCGAGCACGCCTTCGACAGTACCCCTGGCGTCACCGCGCTCGACCCCCTGCGCGCGACGGTCGGCGACGAGTTCCAGGTCATCTACGCCACGCTCACCGACGCGCTGCTGGCCACGACGGCCGCGACCCTCACACTCCCCCCGACCGTGCAGATCCGCCTCGGCATCGGCCGCGGGCAGGTCCGGACGATCGGCACCGGCGGCGCCGGCCCGCTGCAGGACGGCCCGGGCTGGTGGTCGGCTCGGGACGCCATCAACGAGACCCACCGGCGCGAGGACGGCCGGACCGCGTTCCTGCGGTCCTGGTACCACGACGCCGACGACCGCCACGGAACGACGGAGCGACTCGTGAACGCCTACTTCCTCAGCCGCGACCACGTCGTCTCGCGACTCGCACCCCGCGCCCGCCGGATCGCACTCGGTCTGGTGCAGGGCCGCACGCAGGCGCAGATCGCCGCAGACGAGGGGATCACCCCGTCGGCGGTGTCCCAGTCCGTGCAGAAGTCGGGCGTCGCCGCCCTGGTCGAGGGCCTGCGTGTCCTCGGGGACGGGGGCAGCTGATGCTCGCCGGAGTCCTCCTCACCCTCGTCGGGCTCGCCGACGTCGTCCGCGCACGGACCGGGACCGATGCGGCTCCACGGCGCGGGCTGACCGCCACGGTGATCGTCCTGCTCTGGGCCGCCGTGACGGCCGTGGCGGTGCTCGGCCTCGGCCTCGCCGTCTGGTCGGTGCTCGTCACGGTCGTCCTCGCAGCCCTGTGGGTCGCGACGACGATCCCGGTGCGGTCCGGGGGCGCACCCGGCGGTCGTGGTCGGGCACTCCCCTGGCTCCGACGCTCCGGGTCCTGGCCGGCCGTCCTGCTCGCGGTCGCCGTCGCCGTGCTGCTGCTCTGGGTACCGGCTGCCGACGCCTCCGGCTTCGTGGTGGACTGGCGCCGGGACGTCGGCCCGTCCTTCGTCGGCGCGGTGCCGCTCGCCGCGATCGTCGCCGGGATCGGATCGGCGCTGTTCCTGGTCGACTCGGCCAACGTGGTCGTCGCCCAGGCACTGCCAGCAGAACTCTCCCCGGACGACCAGCGCACAGCGGCGGCGGCGGCAGCAGCAGCAGCCGGCCGACCGAAACGCTTCGGCCGACGACGCACCGGCAGGGCGTCGGACGAAGACGACGACCAACCCGGAGACCGCACGGTCACCCTCAAGGGCGGACGCATGATCGGCCCGATCGAGCGCCTGCTGCTCGCCGGGTTCTCGTTGGCCGGCGCCTTCCCCGTCGTCGCCGCACTGATCGCCGCGAAGGGGATCGTCCGGTTCCCCGAGATCCGCCGCGAGACGACCGGGTACCAGGCCGAGTACTTCCTGATCGGCAGCCTGGTGAGCTGGGCGATGGCCTTCGCCGCCGCCGGCATGTGCTGGTTGCTGGCACTGGGCTGACGAACGCCCCCGGCCCCCGATCACCGCAGGTACGCTCTCCCCCGTGAACGGTGTCGGAGTCGGTGTCCTCGACGAAGCCGGGCGGCTCCGCCTGCTCGGCGCCGGTGTGACGGGCGCGGCCTTCGCCGTCGTCCTGGTCATGCTGGTCCTGTCCTCGTGGACCGAGGCGACCACCACCGTCCTGGTCTCGGCCGGCATCCCGACCGCCGTGGCTGGTGCCGCGATCGCCGTCGTCCTGCAGCGCCGCGCCTGGCGTGCCGAGGGCGGCTACGAACGGTCGATCGTCGTCCGCGAGTGGATCGCCGACGGTCAGGTGCCCGCGGGTGTGCCGGCGGACCAGTGGATCCCGCTCGTGCAGGCCCAGGCCGACCGCGAGGGCGCAGGCTGGGGCAAGGTCGTCCTCGGCGTGCTGTGGATCGCGATGACCTGGTCGATGCGCGACCAGCACGGCACGCTCATCACGACGATGCTCATCCTGCTCTGGAGCGCGATGGCCCTGTGGGCAGCCGTCTGGGTCATCCCCCGCGCGCGGGCAGCGCGAGCGCTCCTGCGCCGCGGCGTCTCGACGATCGGCTGAACCCCGCCCGTCCGCGTCTGACTACGCTCGGACCCATGCAGAGTCGCCCCCTCGGCCGCACCGGCCGCTCCGTCTCCCCCATCGGTCTCGGCACCTGGCAGTTCGGCGGTGACTGGGGTCCCGTCTCCGAAGCCGACGCCAACGCCGTCATGGACGCCTCCGTCGAGTCGGGCGTCACCCTGTTCGACACCGCCGACGTCTACGGCGACGGCCGGAGCGAGCAGCTCATCGGCGCGTGGCGTGCCGCGAACCCCGACGTGCCGCTGACGATCACCACGAAGATGGGCCGTCGCGCCGACCAGGTCCCCGAGAACTACGTCGCCGCGAACTTCCGCGAGTGGGTGGACCGCTCGCGGAAGAACCTCGGGCAGGACACCCTCGACCTCGTGCAGCTGCACTGCCCGCCGACCCCGGTCTACGAGGACGACGCCGTCTACGACGCCCTCGACGCGCTGGTCGCCGACGGCTCGATCGCCGCCTACGGCGTCAGCGTCGAGACCGCCGACCAGGCCCTCACCGCGATCGCCCGACCCGGCGTCGCGAGCGTCCAGATCATCCTCAACGCGTTCCGTCTCAAGCCGCTCGACCGCGTGCTGCCGGCCGCACTGGAGGCAGGGGTCGGCATCCTGGCGCGCGTCCCGTTGGCCTCGGGTCTGCTCTCCGGCAAGTACACCACCGACACGTCGTTCGCCGAGGGCGACCACCGCAACTACAACCGCCACGGCGAGGCCTTCGACCAGGGCGAGACCTTCAGCGGCGTCGACTACGACGACGGCGTGCGCGCCGCGCAGACCTTCGCGGCGTCCCTGCCGGACGCCGTCTCGGTCCCGCAGGCGGCGCTCGCGTGGATCATCGCGCAGGACGGCGTCACCGCGGCGATCCCGGGCGCGCGCAACCCGGAGCAGGCGCGCTCGAACGCCGCGGCCGGCGACCTGCCGCCGATCGAGGGGCTCGACGCCACCGTGCACGACCTGTACGACACGTGGTTCCGCGCGAGCGTCCACGACCGCTGGTGAACCTGCGGAGCGTCGCGGTCGCGGTGGCCGCACTCCTGCTGCTGTCCGGGTGCGCCGCACCCGGAGCGGTGACCACCCGCGACGCTCCACCCTGGCCACGGCCGTCCGACCTGACGGCCCGCGCCGAGTCCGCCGGGCTCCGGAACGTCTGGGGCGAACGGCTGGCCGAGCACGTGCACACGCACCTGACGATCCTGGACGGCGACGAGCCGGTGACCGTCCCGGCGAACATCGGGCACTCCGACGACCGGAAGTTCGCCGCGGAGATCCACACGCACGACACGTCGGGCATCGTGCACGTCGAGTCCCCGACGGAGCAGACGTTCACGCTCGGGCAGTTCTTCGACGAGTGGGGCGTCTCGCTCGGTCCGGAGCACGTCGGTGGTCTGCGCGGCGAACTGACGGTGTGGGTCGACGGGCACCGGAGGATCGGCAACCCGCGCTCGATCGAGCTCACGGACCTCCGCCAGATCGTCCTCGTCGTCACGACCGTCGGCGAGGTCCCGCACCTGCCGGCCCCCTTCGACTGGCCCCCGCAGTACGACTAGCGCCGGAGCCGGCTCGACTCAGGCCTCCTTCGCCGCGACCCACGACAGGTCGAGTTCCCACTGCTCGACCGACGCGGCCGGCAGCTGCCACACGTACTCGTTCTTGAGCTTCTTGCCGTCCTCGCGGAACGGCCCCGTCCGGTACGGGTAGAACGCGACCGTCGGCAGCGTGCCGGGCGGGGCCGTACGGATCGCGTTCGAGAAGTCCTTGTTCAGCCGCCGCAGCTCGGCGATCACGTCGCCCCGGGCGGAGTCCGCGTCGAACTCACCGGCGCCCGACGCGAGCTGGAACGCGATGTGCAGCTGCCGGTCGCCGTGGTCGTCCTCGTAGCTGATCAGCCGGTGGTTCTCGACGGCCTCGAGCAGCTCCGGGTCGCCGTACACGACGTCCCGCACCACGTCGGGTGCGACGACGGCCCCGTTGTAGTCGACGGACAGGTCGGACCGGCCGTAGTGGAACAGCAGCGGCAGGTCGAGCTCGGCCTCGGCGGCGAGCGCCGCGTGCCCCGTCGCCCGCAGCACGGAGCGGAGTTCCTTCATCCGCACCACGTGTCCGCGGTCGTGGATGTTGTAGCGGATGCGTGGGCTGATGTTCTCGGAGCGGGCGATGGTCACGACGAGTTCGCCGAGGTCGTTCGTCTCGATCAGGTAGCCGAACGGGTTGAACTGGAACACCATCGGCAGTACCCCGTACTCGCCCTGCTTGGTCAGGGCGGCGGAGAGTTCCGGTGAGGCGGCGATCGCCCGGCGCAGCTGCACGCTGAACGGGGTCTCGATGCCGAGGTTGATCTCGAGGTCGCTCGCCCCGTAGGAGCCGAGCACGGCCTGCGCGTACTGCTCGATGTGGGCGCGCATGTTCTCGCTGATGCCCTCGCCCCCGAACGCGGCGACGATCGTGTACTGGCTCCAGTCGAGCCGGTCGTCCTCGAACAGGGCCTTCAGGAACGGCGGGTAGCTGCAGATGATGTAGGTGAAGTCGGTGCCGAACTCGCGCATCGTCTGCACGATCTTGTCGCGGTCCGGGCCGATCGACTTGATCATGGAGGACTCGGTGAGCGAGGCGGTCACGTTCATCCCGGTGGCCCAGGCCCCGAGCGAGAAGGCGTTGAGCACGAAGGGCTGCTTCGACAGGTCCTTCGCGGTGCGGGAGAACCCGAGTTGCAGCAGCTGTCGGGTGGCCTGGCGTTCGTCGGGGCCGCGCACCCAGCTGGTCGGGGTGCCGCTCGATCCGCTGGACTCGTCGACGACGACGCCGCGTCGGGGCAGGCGTCCGTCGATGCAGCGCTCGGGGATGCTCCAGCGCTTGACGTAGGAGTCCTTGTCCATCTCGGGCAGTCCCGAGATCGCTGTGGCGATCCCACCACGGGTGTCGAGCCGGGAGGCCCGTCCGGACTCCGCCAGGAACGCGCGGTACGCGGGGACCCGCTTCGCAGCCCGTTCCGCGGTCCGCCAGGCGCGCCAGCGTCCGAGGGTCCAGCGGAGCGGCTCGATGCCGGGCGTGAGCAGGAGCTTGTGGGTGCCGACCCGGGGCATGAACAGTGCGACGAAGGTCTCGACCACCCACACCACCGAGAACACCGCTGCGCGCTTCACCGGTCACCGCCCACGGTCATCGATGCTGCGGGTCGGCGGTGTGCCAGGGGTGGTGGGTCGCTGTGCCCGAAGCGGAACAGCATCCAGGCCATCCGCCCGTCGGACTCGTCGACGCCCGCACGTTCCACGAACGCGGCGTGTGACCGCGGGTTGGTGATCACGGTGCCGAAGGGGTGCATGGCGATGCCGCGGGCGGAGAACTCCAGCCAGATGCGCATGAAGACCCGTCCGGCCTCGACGTACTCGGCCGGGGTGCTGAACGGTCCCTCGAGCCAGGCGAGCTGTCGGACGCCCCGCATGGTGGACAGGTACACCCTGCGGAAGACCCCGCCGATGCCCGGGGCCTGCCAGAGTCCGCGGTGCTCCATGGCGAACCGGAGCACCGGGCCGGGCATGAGCATCGTCTCCGCGGACAACCCGTCACCGGTGGCCGCTGCCTGTCGCTTCGAGAACCGCAGCCAGTGCAGGATCTCGTCGTGCACGGCGTCGTGCTGCAGGTCGTCGAACAGGGTCTCCTGGTTGACGCGCACGATCTCGTCGACCGTGGCCCGGTCGTCGGTGGTGCGGAAGCGCTGCCCGGCCGCCGACGCGATGGCGGACGCGGCCTCGATCGCGGAGGCGTCGACGAGCGTTGCGTCGTAGGGCCTGCGTGAGGTGCGCCGTGCGAGGAAGCCGGCCAGGGCCTCCCGGTCGTCCGCGGTGACCACGTGCGGACGCAACGTCACCGTGCCCAGCCGGTGCAGGTGGTCGTCCGCCGTCGCGTCGTGCCCCGGACCAGCGTCGAGCCGACCGAAGTCCATCTCGGCGTGGTCGAGCCGTTCCTGCACGGTGAACCCGTGCGCTCGTGCCACCACGTCGAGCCCGGCCAGGAACACCCCGGCGCAGACGTGGCCGAACGGGATGCCGAACGACTCCGCCGGCAACCCCCGTCGCAGGTCGTAGAACACGGTCGCGGTGCGGTCGTCCTCGACGCGCACGACGATCGGTTGCGAGTTGTGCGGCGACGGGTAGTGCCGCGCGTCCTCGATGATGCCCGTCCACGGTGATGCCATCGTTCCCCCTCGGTGGTCCCTGGCGACGATCATACGAACCCCCTCGGCGCCCCATGCCCCTCGGGGAATGCGCTGTGGAGAACTCGTGCGTAGCCTGCTCCTCGTGATGACCATCCGCACCGGCACCGACCTCGCCGCGGTCGAGGACGTCGTCGACGCCGTGACGGCGCACGGCGAGCGGTACCTGGACCGGGTGTTCACCCTGCGGGAGCGCACCGACACCGGCGACGACCCGGAGCGCCTCGCTGCCCGGTTCGCGGGCAAGGAGGCCGTCGTGAAACTGCTCCGGCCGGCTCCGGACCAGGCGATCCCGCTGCGTGACGTCGCCGTCGTGCTCGACGCCGGCGGTGCCCCCACGGTCGAGCTGTCCGGGGCGGCCGCGGCCCTGGCGGAGTCGATCGGGTGCGGCCCGATCGCGGTCTCGTTGGCACACGAACGGGGGCTCGCGGTGGCGACGGCGGTGGCCCTCTCGGAGCGCTGACCCGGCGCTCCGGACAGGGGTGCGGTTTCCCGCACCGGCACGGCGGTTTCCCGAGGGCCGTTCCTCTTTACGGTTGCAGTCATGGAACAGGACCCGAACCCCTCCAGCACCACCGCGACGATCGCCGACCCGGCCACCGACCGGGCCGTCCGTCGCGCCCTCGCCGAGCACGGCAGGCTGACGGTCGACGCGTGGGACGTGGCGTCGATCGCCGACCTCTACGCCCTCGGCATGACCTCGCACGCCACCGTCAACGTGATGCTCGCGGTGGAGTCGGACCTCGACGTCGAGTTCCCCGACTCCGTGCTGAACCGGTCCACCTTCGCGACCGTCGAGTCGATCGTCGCCGCGGCGGAGCTCGCCGCGGAGCTCGCCTCGTGACCCTGGTCCTGCCGGCACCGTCGGTCGTCGACCGCTTCGCCGAGCGTGCGAGCGCGGTGGCCGAGGTCGCCGCACAGTTCGCCGACGAGGTCGACCGCGACGCCCGGCCCCCGCGCGAGGCCATCGCCGCGATGCGGGAGTACGGCCTGCTCGCGGCAGCGGTGCCGACCGAGCACGGTGGCGAGGGTGCCTCCGTGGCGGAGCTCTCCGCGATCGCGACCGAACTCGGCCGCGCCTGCGCCGCGACCGGCATGGTGTTCGCGATGCACCAGGGCCAGGTCATGGCGCTCTGGCGGCACGGCGGCGACGGTGCCGGCGTGCTCGAGACCATCGAGGCCGTCCGTGGCGGTGCGCTCGTCGCGTCGGCCACCACCGAGCGTGGCGTCGGCGGCGACGCCCGGCGGTCCACGTGTTCCATCGAGCCGACCGACGACGGCCGGATCCGCCTGCGCAAGGACGCGCCGGTGATCTCGTACGCCACCGAGGCCGACGCGGTGTTCGTCACCGCCCGTCGCGACCCGGACGCCCCGGCGTCGGACCAGCGACTGCTCATCTGCCGCACCGACACGATGGTCCTGTCGCAGACGTCCACCTGGGACACCATGGGGCTCCGCGGCACGTGCAGCAACGGGTGGATCCTCGACACCGAGACGACGACCGACCGGGTGTTCCGCGACGACTACGCCGCGATCTCCGCCCAGACCGTCCTGCCGGTGTCGCACGTGCTCTGGGCCTCGGTCTGGCTCGGCATCGCGGTCTCGTCCGCCGAACGTGCCCGCAGCGCCGTCCGGAAGCAGGCCCGCGCCGCCGTCGGGACGACCCCGCCCGGTGCCCTGCGGCTGGCCGAGCTCCTGGTCGACCTGCAGGCTCTGGCCGACTCGGTGCGCCACGCCGCCGAACGGTTCGACGCCGCCGCCGACGACCCGGACGTGCTGGCCTCGAGCGCGTACGCCCTGGCCGCGAACGCCCTGAAGATCGGTGCGTCCGAGCGCGTCACCGACATCGTCACGAAGGCGCTGCGCATCGTCGGGATCGCGGGCTACGCCGCCTCGGGTCCGATGAGCATCGCCCGACACCTCCGAGACGCCCACGGTGCCGCCGTCATGGTGAGCAACGACCGTCTCCTCAAGAACGACGCCGACCTGGCCATCATGACGGGAGTGATCCTGTGACCATCACGGACACCACCACGCACACCACCGACACCACCACCGCGGACAGCGCCGCCGCGGACACCACCGCCGCGCTCGACGCCGCCCGCGCCGCCCTCCGCGCCCGCCTGCTCACCGACGGCGTCCTCCTCGACCTCGGCACGCCCGGCCTCTACGGCCGCACCGGGGTCTTCGAGCGCGTGTACGCCGCGGTCGACGCCGCTGCGGTCCGCAGCCAGCAACACCTCGGCGCCGAGGTCCTGCGCTTCCCGCCGGTCGAGCCGCTCGCGTCCTTCGAGCGCACCGACTACATCGCGTCGTTCCCGGACCTCGCCGCGTCGATCTCCGGGTTCACCGGCGACGACCGCACCCACCGCGCACTGCTCGCCGCCCGCGAGCGCGGTGAGCGCTGGGAGGGGTTCCTCGAGCCGGCCGACCTCATGCTCACCCCCGCGGTCTGCCACCCGGTCTACGGCCTGATCGGCGACACCGTGCCGCAGCAGGGCCGGTTCTTCGACGTCCTCGGCGACTCCTTCCGCCGTGAGCCCTCGCTCGACCCGATGCGCCTGCAGGCCTTCCACATGCACGAGTTCGTGCACGTCGGCGCCCCCGCGTCCGCAGCGGCCCACCGGGACGGCAGCATCCCGGTGATGCGCGCGCTGCTCGAGTCGTTCGGGCTCGAGATCGACGTCGTCCCCGCCAACGACCCCTTCTTCGGCCGCGTCGGGCAGATGCTCGCCCGCAACCAGGTCGAGCAGGCGCTCAAGTTCGAGTTCGTGACGAAGGTCTACGGCCCCGACCACGACGCCACCGCGATCAGCTCCGCGAACCTGCACGAGGACCACTTCGGCACCTCGTTCGGCCTCCGCACCGAGGACGGAGAGGTCGCGCACAGCGCCTGCATCGCGTTCGGCCTGGAGCGCATCACCATCGCCCTGTTCGCCGCCCACGGCACGGACCTCGACGCCTGGCCGGCGTCCGCCCGCGCCGCCCTCGCCCTGTGACCACGCTGCACGGCTGGTCCGGATCGCCGGCGATCCGCGCAGCGGTCCAGCTCCCCGCCGCCGCGCGCGCCGGCGTCGTGATCTGCCCGCCGCTCGGGCAGGAGGGCGTCATCGCGTACCGCACGCTCCGTCTGCTGGCCGACCGCCTGGAGGCCCGTGGCATCGCCTCGGTGCGCTACGACCCGTCCGGACGTGGTGACGGCGCACCCGACACCGCGCCCGACGCGCAGGTCCGGTCCGCACGCCACGCCGCCGCCGTGCTCCGCACGACGGGGGTGCAGCACGTCGCCTTCGTCGGGCTGGCCTCGGCGGCCCTCGTCGCGGCGAACGCGGCCGCGGACACCGACGGCCTCGTCGTCTGGGACGCACCGGCCTCGGGGAAGGGGTGGCTCCGCCGGCAGCGCGCCCTCGCGACCATCACGATCGGCGCCGACCGCGTGGTCGACGGCGTCGAGAGCCTGATCGGGTTCGACGTCGAGCCGGACGAGGCCGCCGCACTCGCGGACCTCGCCTTCGCCCCGCGCACCGGGCCCACCGTCGCGCTCGTCCGTCCGGGTGCCCGGCCGCCGAAGCCGCTCGGTGGCGTCGAGGTGACCGAGGTCACCGGCAGCGCCGAGCTCCTCGACGGCACGAGCATCCACGCCCGCATCCCCGGAGCCGCCGTCGACACCGTCGTGGCCTGGCTCGACACCTGGGCACCTGAGACTGCGGTGCCCGTCCGCACCCCCGTCCTCGACGAGGTCCTCGACGTCGACGGCCGCGTGTCGGAGCGCATCGTCCACCTCGGCGTTCAGGGCCTGTTCGGGATCGAGACCGTCTCGTCCGCCCAGCACCACGACGCCCCCGTCGTCGTGCTCCACAGCGGCGGCGCCGAACACCGCGTGGGGGCCACCGACTACCAGGTCGAACTCGCCCGCGCCCTCGCCCGCGACGGCGCCCGGGTCGTCCGGGTCGACCGTCGTGCCACCGGCGAGAGCACCGGCGTGCACGAGGACGAGCGGAGCTTCCTGTTCGCGCAGGAGTGGGTGGAGGACCAGTCCGCCGTCGTCACCGCACTCGCCACGCCCTCGGACCGGCTCGTGCTCGTCGGCATGTGCGCCGGCGCCTGGGTCGCGGGCCGCGCCGTCGAGGAGGCCCCGCGCCTGGTCGTCGAGATCAGCCCGAACGACTACCGTCGCGTCCCGGCCGAGCCCGGCTCGTACGCCGACGGGGTCCGGGCCATCGACGCCCCGTCGCCCGCACGGATGTGGGTGCGTGAACGCTACAACCGCTTCGTGCCGAAGGCCGTCCGCGACCGGATCGCCCGTCGCGACCGGATGGGCGGGGTCGTCGGCCACGTCCGCCCGCTCGTCGAGCACGGCACCGACGTCGTCGTGATCGTCGCTCCCGAGGACGCCGCCCTGTTCGACCGACTCGGTGGGCAGAAGGCCGTCCGGCGCTGGCCCGGCGACGACCGCCGCGGATCGGTGTCCGTCGTCCGCGTCGAGGACGGCGACCACTCGCTGTTCTCCCCGACGATGCGCGAGGCCGTCGTCGCCGAGGTGCGCTCCCGCGTCGCGGCGACGTTCCCCGTCCACACCTGACGCGCCCGCCCGGCTCAGCGCAGGCCGAGCTCCCGCGCGACGGCGTCGGGACGCTCGACGTGGGCGAAGTGCCCGCAGTCCTCGAGCAGCACCGTCCGGACCTGCGGCACGAGCGCCCGCAGCGCCTCGAGGTCCGTGACCCGGGCGAACACGTCGTCGCGCCCGGCGATCGCCGTCACCGGGCAGGTGATCGCGCGCCACCGGTCGACGTCGTACACCGCCGCCGACCGTGCCGCCTCGGTGAACTGCTCCGGCCGGAGCTCCTCGACGAAGGCCTCGAGCACGCTCGGGTCCAGACGTCGAACGTGCGTGAACACCGGCGCCGCGACGAGCGGCAACAGACCGATCCGCGCGATCCACCGGAGCAGCGGACGAGCGGAGCCACCGGTCACCGTGAGGCCCGCACGCAGCAGGGTGAACGCCGGCAGGGTGCCGAGCGCCCGCACCGGGTGCCGAGCCGCGCCGGCGGTCGCGACCGTGGTACCGGACACCAGGGCGAGCGACCGCACCCGCTCGGGCGCCACCACCGCCAGGTGCAACCCGACGAACGCTCCCATGGAGTGCCCGACCACGTCGACCGCGCCGACGCCCAGCGCACCGAGGACCGCCGACACGGCACCCGTGACGGCGTCGAGCCCGAGCGGACCGTCGGGAGCCGGCGAGGACCCCCAGCCCGGCAGGTCGACGAGCACCAGCCCGCGGTCGCCGATCCCGTCCGCGGCGCGCAGCAACGGTGTCCACGTCGACCAGGACCCGGCGACGCCGTGCAGCAGCAGGAGCGGGTCCGGGCCGGCGCGGTGGTGCACCACGACTGGCCCGGTCGGGGCCTCCACGACCGTGCGGGTCAGCCCCCATGCGCCGGGCGTGACGCGCACCGGGTACGGGGCGTAGGCATCAGCGGTGACCCCGTGATCACGTGGGTCGGTGTCGATGGCGTGCACCGGGCCTCCTGTCCGACCGTCGACGCGGACGCGTCCGTCAGGAGGGATTCGGAACGCTAGCCGACGGGGACGGGTGCCGAGCAGGCGGCGAGCCGGTCGAGGGCCGCCTTGTACTCGGCGACGTCGCGCTGCAGACCGGGCTCGGTGATGATCGAGGCCTTGATGCGGCCCTGCACGTCGATGACGAAGGTCGCGCGGGTGGCGAAGCCCTTGTTCTCGAGGAACACGCCGTACTCCTTCGAGACCGCGCCGTGCGGCCAGAAGTCGGCGAGCAGCTCGAAGTCGTAGCCGTTCGTCTCGGCGAACGAGCGGAGCGTCGCCTTCGAGTCGACCGAGATGCCGAGCAGCTCGATGCGCTGGTCCTGGAACATCGTGATGTTGTCCTGCAGGGTGCAGAGCTCGCTCGTGCACCCGGACGAGAACGCCAGCGGGAAGAAGACGAGTGCGACCGGGCGGTTGCCACGGAAGTCGCTGAGTCGGACGTGCTCACCGAACTGGTTCGGGAGCTCGAAGTCCGGCGCGAGTGAGCCGATCTCCAGTGCCATCGCTACGTGTGCTTCTTCCTCGGGCGTGGGGTGTGCCCGTCGGGTCCGTGCGCCGCGGATCGCGTGTGCACGATCGGCCATGCTACGCCGACGACACGCGAATGCAAGCACCCGTCCACCTGCACGTCACCATCAGCATCAGCGTCGGTCCTGGGGCCTAGAGTGGACGGGGCCCCAGCCGGTCGCGACCCGACCACCGGAGCCACCATGTCCACCACCACGAGAACGAACGAGGTCAAGGGTGACGGTGAACGACCAGGACCCGTACAGCGCCGGGGCGAACGACCAGGATCCGCAGGAGACCGCCGAATGGCGTGAGTCCCTCGACGGGCTGGTCCAGACCCACGGACACCAGCGCGGTCGCGAGATCATGCTGAGCCTGCTCAAGCGGTCCAAGGAACTGCACCTCGGTGTGCCGATGGTCCCGACGACGGACTACGTGAACACCATCGCGCCGGAGAACGAGCCGGAGTTCCCCGGCGACGAAGAGCTGGAGCGCCGGTACCGCCGCTGGATCCGCTGGAACGCGGCCATCACGGTGCACCGCGCACAGCGTCCCGGCATCGGGGTCGGCGGGCACATCTCGACGTACGCGTCCAGCGCTGCGATGTACGAGGTCGGCTACAACCACTTCTTCCGCGCGCAGGACCACCCCTCCGGTGGCGACCAGGTCTTCTTCCAGGGCCACGCCTCCCCCGGCATGTACGCCCGCGCGTACATGGAAGGTCGCCTCTCCGAGGACCAGCTCGACGGGTTCCGGCAGGAGAAGTCGCACGCCGGCGGCGGCCTGTCGTCGTACCCACACCCGCGCCTCATGCCGCACTTCTGGCAGTTCCCGACCGTGTCGATGGGCATCGGCCCGATCAACGCGATCTACCAGGCGCAGCAGGCCAAGTACCTGTCGAACCGCGGCATCAAGGACGCCATGGACCAGCAGGTCTGGGCGTTCCTGGGCGACGGCGAGATGGACGAGGTCGAGTCCCGCGGGCAGCTCCAGGTCGCCGCGAACGACGGCCTCGACAACCTGAACTTCGTCATCAACTGCAACCTGCAGCGACTCGACGGTCCGGTCCGTGGCAACGGCAAGATCATCCAGGAGCTCGAGGCGTTCTTCCGCGGTGCGGGCTGGAACGTCATCAAGGTCGTCTGGGGCCGCGAGTGGGACGACCTGCTCGCCCGTGACACCGAGGGCGCGCTCCTCAACCTGATGAACCAGACGCCGGACGGCGACTACCAGACGTACAAGGCCGAGAACGGTGCCTACGTGCGCGAGAACTTCTTCGGGCGCGACCCGAAGGCGCTCGAGCTCGTCAAGGACTACACCGACGACCAGATCTGGAACCTCAAGCGCGGTGGCCACGACTACCGCAAGGTCTACGCCGCGTTCAAGGCCGCGACCGAGCACAAGGGCCAGCCGACCGTCATCCTGGCGAAGACGGTCAAGGGCTACGGCCTCGGCCCGAGCTTCGAGGGCCGCAACGCGACCCACCAGATGAAGAAGCTCACGCTCGACAACCTCAAGCAGTTCCGCGACGAGATGCGCATCCCGATCTCCGACGCGCAGCTGGAAGAGAACCCCTACACGCCGCCGTACTACCACCCGGGCAACGACGACGAGGCGATCCAGTACATGCACGAGCGTCGTCGCGCGCTCGGTGGCTACGTGCCGGAACGTCGCACGAAGTACACGCAGTTCACGCTGCCGGACGACTCGAAGTACCAGGTCGTCAAGAAGGGCTCCGGCAAGCAGGAGGTCGCCACCACCATGGCGTTCGCACGCCTGCTGAAGGACCTGCTGCGCTCGCCCGACTTCGGCGACCGCGTGGTCCCGATCATCCCGGACGAAGCACGCACGTTCGGCATGGACGCCTACTTCCCGTCGGCGAAGATCTACAACCCGAACGGCCAGCACTACACGTCGGTCGACCGCGAGCTCCTCTTGGCCTACAAGGAGAGCCCGCAGGGCCAGATCATCCACGTCGGCATCAACGAGGCGGGTGCCCTCGCGGCGTTCACCGCCGTCGGCACCTCGTACTCGACGCAGGGCGAGCCGCTCATCCCGGTCTACGTCTTCTACTCGATGTTCGGGTTCCAGCGCACCGGCGACGCCATCTGGGCCGCCGGCGACCAGATGACCCGTGGCTTCATGATCGGCGCGACCGCCGGCCGCACCACGCTGACGGGCGAAGGCCTGCAGCACGCGGACGGTCACTCGCCGCTCCTCGCCACGACGAACCCGGCCGTCGTCTCGTACGACCCGGCGTACGGCTACGAGATCGGCCACATCGTCAAGGCCGGCCTCGACCGCATGTACGGCACGAACGAGGACGGCTCGCCGAAGCACGCCGACCCGAACGTCATGTACTACCTGACGGTCTACAACGAGCCGCTGGTGCAGCCGGCCGAACCCGAGGGCGTCGACGTCGAGGGCATCCTCAAGGGGATGTACCTGCTCAAGGCGAGCGAGCACGACGGCCCGAAGGCCCAGCTGCTCGCGTCCGGTGTCGCCGTGCCGTGGATCCTCGAGGCGCAGCAGCTCCTCGCCGAGGACTGGGGCGTGTCGGCCGACGTCTGGAGCGTCACGAGCTGGGGTGAGCTCTACCGCGACGGTGTGGCCGCCGAGCAGCAGGCGTTCCTCAACCCGAACGAGCCGGCCCGCACGCCGTTCGTCACCGAGCGGCTGCTCGGCACCGAGGGTCCGGTCGTCGCCGTGAGCGACTTCATGCACCTGGTGCAGGAGCAGATCCGCCCGTTCGTGCCGACCGACTACGCCACCCTCGGCGCCGACGGCTTCGGCTTCTCGGACACCCGTCCGGCCGCTCGCCGCTTCTTCCACATCGACGGCCCCTCGGTCGTCGTGCGGACGCTGCAGCAGCTCGCCCGCCAGGGCAAGGTCGACGGCGCGCTCGTCCAGCAGGCGATCGACAAGTACCGCCTGCACGACGTGACCGCCGGCACCACCGGCAGTGCGGGCGGCGAGAGCTGATCAACCCGTGACGACGGTCCGCCCGGACCACGAGAGCCAGGAGAGCGCGCGCGAGCGTGCGCTCTCCTGGCTCCGTCAGGTGTCCGGAGAACTCTCCACCGCCACGATCAAGCGGCTCGAGGACACGCTCCCCTGGTACAGCGAGATGCCCCCGGGGCGCCGCTCCGCCGTGGGCCTCGTCGCCCAGGCGGGCATCACCTCGTTCATCAGCTGGCTCGAGGGCACCGCGTCGACGCCGTGGATCGCCGCGGCCGACGTCTTCGGGTCCGCCCCGCGGGAGCTCCTGCGCTCGGTGAGCCTGCAGCAGACCCTGCAGCTCATCCGCGTCGTGGTCACCGTGGTCGAGGAACGCGCCGCCGACGACGAGATGCTGCAGGAGGCGATCCTCAAGTACTCCCGCGACATCGCGTTCGCCGCCGCCGACGTCTACGCCCGCGCAGCCGAGGCCCGCGGCCTGTGGGACGCCCGGCTCGAAGCGCTCGTGGTCGACTCGATCCTCTCCGGCGAGTACGACGACGAACTGCCGTCCCGCATCGCCGCCCTCGGGTGGCACGGCCACGGCGAGGTCGCGGTGCTCGTCGGCACCGCGCCGAAGCAGCTCGAGGTCGACCAGGTCCGGCGGACCGCACGGCACATGGACGCCGACGTGCTCGTCGGGGTCCAGGGGTCGCGGCTCGTCGTGGTGATCGGCCGCGCCACCCCGCGCGACGACGTCCCCGAGGGCGAGGAGCCCGTCTCCTTCACGACCATCGCGCAGGCCCTCGAACCGCTGTTCGGCGAGGGGCACCTGGTGCTCGGCAACGAGGTCCCCGGGGTCGTCGACGCGTCGACCAGCGCGAAGGCCGCCCTCGCCGGGTTCGCCGTCGCGCGTGCCTGGCGCGGCGTGCCCCGCCCGGCCCTGGCCGACGACCTGCTGCCCGAACGTGCCCTGGCCGGCGACCCGCTCGCCCGGTCGGCCCTGGTGCAGCGCATCTACGTCCCGCTCAAGGACCAGTCCACCGAGCTCCTGCAGACGCTGTGGTGCTACCTGGACACCGGCCGGTCGCTCGAGGCCACGGCGCGCGAGCTCTTCGTGCACCCGAACACCGTGCGCTACCGCCTGCGCCGGGTCGCCGACATCATCGGGTGGGACGCCACGCACGCCCGGGACGCCCTGATCGTGCAGTCGGCGCTCATCCTCGGCGCGATGTCCGAGTCCGCGACCGGCCGTCGCCGCATCACGCCCCGACGCTAGAGCGCTCCGGACGGTAGAGAACCGACAATGTCCCGCGGGGATTCGTGTGGGAAGTCCACACGGGCCCCGCGGGGTGAGAACGCGAGGATTGTCCGGTGATCGTCGTCGTCGCGCCCGGACAGGGCTCCCAGACCCCCGGCTTCCTCGCCCCCTGGCTCGAGGACGCCACCGTTCGTGAACGAGTCGGGCAGTGGTCGGAGTCGATCGGCGTCGACCTCGCCGAGCACGGCACGAACTCTGACGCGGACACCATCAAGGACACCGCGCTCGCACAGCCCCTCATCGTGGCCGCCGGCCTGGTGACCGCCGACGCACTGCTCGCCGAGGGCCGTCGTGCCCTGGTGGGCGGGGTCGCCGGACACTCGGTGGGCGAGTTCACCGCCGCCGCGGTCGCCGGGATCCTCGAGCCGACCGACGCCGTCGCCCTGGTCGCCGAGCGCGGCCGGGCCATGGCCGACGCCGCAGCGCTCGAGCCGACCTCGATGGCCGCCGTCCTCGGTGGCGACGCCGACGCGGTCGCCGCAGCCCTCGCCGAGCACGGCCTCGTGCCCGCGAACCACAACGGTGGCGGCCAGACCGTCGTCGCCGGTGCCGCAGACGCCATCGCGGCCCTCGCCGCCGACCCGCCCGCCAAGGCCCGGGTGATCCCGCTCGCCGTGGCCGGTGCGTTCCACACCCGCTACATGGCCCCCGCCGTCGAGCGGGTCGCCCCGGTCGCGGCCGCCGCCACCGTGCAGGACCCGACCCTGCCGATCTGGACCAACGCCGACGGCTCCCGCGTCGACGACGGGCGCCGCTTCGTCGACCTCATGGTCCAGCAGATCGCGAGCCCCGTGCACTGGGACGCGGTCATGGAGTCCTTCTCCGCCGCCGGCGTGACCGGCATCATCGAGCTCGCACCCGCCGGTGCCCTCGTCGGCCTGGCGAAGCGCGGCCTCCGCGGCACGCCGACCGTCGCCATCAAGACCCCCGACGACCTGCCTGCAGCGATCGACCTGCTGCAGCGCGCGGGCCAGGAAGCAGACGCAACCGCATGACCGACCCGACCACCCCGACGGACGCCCCCACGGGCCTCCCGACCGGATCCGCGCGCCCGCTGCTCCAGCAGCGCCGCGGCCACGAGTTCACCCGGATCCTGGCGTTCGGCGCCGCCCGCGGCGAGAACGTCGTGCCGAACGACGACCTCGTCGGCCCGATCGACTCGTCCGACGAGTGGATCCGCCAGCGCACCGGCATCATCACCCGCAAGCGCGCGGGCAAGGACGTCGAGGCCGTCGACCTCGCCGAGGCCGCTGCGCGCGAGGCAATCGAGAAGGCCGGCATCGAGCCGTCCCAGATCGGCGTCGTGCTCGTGAGCACCGTCACGCACACCGTGGCGACCCCGTCGATGGCGTCGCTGCTCGCCGAGCGCATCGGCGCCACCCCGGCCGCCGCGTACGACATCAGCGCCGCCTGTGCCGGGTACGCCTACGGCATCGCCCAGGCCGACTCGTTCATCAAGTCCGGGCTCGCCGACCACGTGCTGGTCGTCGGGGCCGAGAAGCTCAGCGACGTCGTCGACCCGACCGACCGCTCGATCTCGTTCCTGCTCGGGGACGGTGCCGGCGCCGCCGTGATCGGCCCGAGCGACTTCCCGGGCATCGCCCCCACCATCTGGGGTTCCGACGGCTCGAAGTGGGACGCCATCGGCATGACCGCGACCTACAACGAGTGGGAGGCCGGCGCACCGCGTCCGACCATGCGCCAGGCCGGGCAGACGGTGTTCCGCTGGGCCGTCTGGGAGATGGTCAAGGTCGCTCGCCAGGCGCTCGAGACCGCCGGCGTCCGCCCCGAGGACCTCGCCGCGTTCGTGCCGCACCAGGCGAACATCCGCATCATCGACGAGTTCGCCAAGCAGCTCGGCCTGCCCGAGACGGTGACGATCGCCCGCGACATCACCACCACCGGCAACACCTCCGCCGCGAGCATCCCGCTCGCCACGCACCGCCTGCTCGAGGAGCACCCGGACCTGTCAGGCGGCCTCGCCCTGCAGATCGGCTTCGGCGCCGGACTCGTGTTCGGTGCCCAGGTGGTCGTCCTCCCCTGATCCCCGTCCGGTCGCGCAACCGCGCGCCCGGCCCCCATCCCGACGAGCCTCCGCGCACCCGGACCCCGCGTGCCCTAGGCTGGTCAACGGTCAAACGACACCCCCCTTCAAGGAGAACACTCATGGCCCTGTCCAACGAAGAAGTCCTCGCCGGCCTGGCCGAGCTGATCAACGACGAGACCGGTATCGCCACCGACACCGTCGCCGCCGACAAGTCCTTCACGGACGACCTCGACATCGACTCCATCTCGATGATGACCATCGTGGTCAACGCCGAGGAGAAGTTCGACGTGAAGATCCCGGACGAAGAGGTCAAGAACCTCAAGACCGTGGGCAACGCGGTCGACTACATCGTCAAGGCCCAGGCCTGACACGAGCTTCCTGAGCGCCGCGGCCCGCGGACCCCTGCGGGCCGTGGCGCTCATCTTGTTCACCCCAACGAAAGAGCACGTCGTCCCATGACCAAGAAGACCGTCGTCGTCACCGGGATCGGTGCGATCTCACCCCTCGCCGCGACCGCCCCGGACACCTGGGACGCGCTGCTCGCCGGCAAGTCCGGCATCACCCGCATCGAGGACCCCCGCTACGCCGAGCTGGAACTCCCGGTGGAGTTCGCCGGCCAGGCGCGCCGGTTCCTCACCGACCAGCTCACCCGCCCCGAGTCGAAGCGCCTCGACCCCTCGTCGCAGCTGTCGCTCGTCGCGGCGCGCGAGGCCTGGGCCGACGCCGGCATCGACGACGAGTCGGTCGTGCCCGAGCGCCTCATCGTCGACTGGGCGACCGGCATCGGCGGCGTGAACACGCTGCTCGACGCCTGGGACACCCTGCGCGAGAAGGGTCCGCGTCGCGTCCTGCCGATGACGGTCCCGATGCTCATGGCGAACGGCCCCGCCGCCGCCATCGAGATGGAGTTCGGCGCCCGTGGTGGTGCCCGCACCTACCTGTCCGCCTGCGCGTCGTCGACCGAGTCGCTGGCCGAGGCGTACCGGCACATCGCCGACGGCGACGCCGACATCGTCATCACCGGTGGCGCCGAGGCCGCGCTGCACCCGCTCCCGCTGGCCGCGTTCGCCGCGATGCAGGCCCTGTCGCGCCGGAACGACTCCCCCGAGACCGCGTCGCGTCCCTACGACGTCACGCGTGACGGCTTCGTGCTCGGTGACGGCGCAGCGGCGCTCATCCTCGAGTCGAAGGAGCACGCCGAGGCCCGCGGCGCGACGATCTACGCCGAGGTCGCCGGCTCCGGCATCACCTCGGACGCCTTCCACATCACCGCGCCGGACCCCGAGGGCAGCGCCGCCGCCCGTGCGGTCCTGCAGGCCCTCGAGCACGCCGACGCGAGCATCGAGGACGTCGTGCACGTCAACGCGCACGCCACCTCGACCCCCGTCGGTGACGTCGCCGAGTACCACGCGATGCGTCGGGTCTTCGGCGACCACCTGGACGACGTCGTGGTGTCCGCGACCAAGGCCTCGACGGGCCACCTGCTCGGTGGTGCCGGTGCGATCGAGGCGGTCTTCACCGTCCTCGCGCTGCACAACCGCGTCGCCCCGCCGACGATCAACCTGCACGACCAGGACCCGGAGATCGTCATGGACGTCGCCCGCGAGCCGCGCGCGCTGCCCGAGGGTGACCTGCTCGCGGTCAGCAACTCGTTCGGCTTCGGCGGCCACAACGCCGTGGTCGCGTTCCGTAGCGTCTGATCCGTCCCACCCTGCCAGGAGGCCCGTCCCGCGTCGTCGGGGCGGGCTTCCGTCGTTCCGGTGCCGGTTGGAGTCCCGGCAACACGCCGTCGTGTCGCTGAGGCGCCCCGGAAACGACGAGACGCCGCCGTATTCGGCGGCGTCTCGAGTCTTCGGCGGCGTCAGGACAGCACGCCGGCGTGTTGCGCACCCGACGTCGGCGTCCGGCGCACCCGAGACGCCGGCGTGTTGCGAGTTGGCTCAGCCGACGCGGTGCAGCCAGACGACCGGGTTGCCCTCGGCCGCGTGGCGGAAGGGCTCGAGCTCGTCGTCCCAGGCCTGCCCGAGGGCGAGCCGGAGCTCACGGTGCAGCTCGAGGGCGTTGCTGCCCGCGACCTCCATCGCGTAGCGCACCCGGTCCTCGGGGATGACCATGTTGCCCGTGACGTCGGTCTGCGCGTAGAACACCCCGAGGTCGGGCGTGTGCATCCAGCGACCGCCGTCCGAGGCGCTCGTCGGCTCCTCGGTGACCTCGTACCGCAGGTGTTCCCACCCGCGCAGGGCCGACGCGATCGCGGCACCGGCGCCCACCGCACCGGTCCACGTGTACTCGGTCCGGCGCGCACCGTCCTGCGCGGGCTGGTCGAGCCACGAGAAGTTCACGGCGCGGTTCATCGCGCGACCTGCTGCCCATTCGACGTGCGGGCAGAGCGCGCGGGGTGAGGAGTGCACGTAGAGCACTCCTGTCGTCGTTCCGTTCACGGTTCCTCCGATACGTCAGGTGCGACTTCCCCATCGACCTGGTGCGGAGGATCCTGACCCGAGGGGCCACGGAACCATCGGTATGCGATTGTGATGTCCCGACGGGACACGCCCATTATGCAGCGCTGCGGCTGGGAACGGCAAGGAACCGACCCCGATCAGTGCAGGACGGCACCGTTGGCGTCGACCGGGTGTCGCTCCCCCGCCGTGATCGGCACCGGGACGCGGTTGTCCTCCGGTGGGATCGGGCACGCGTACTGGTACGAGAACGCGCACGGCGGCAGGACCAGCAGGTTCCAGTCGAGCTCGACCGTCGCCTGCATGCCGGGGTCGTCGAGGTACAGGAACCGACCCATCGAGTAGGTGCTGCCCGGGTCGTCCTCGGGCAGGGCACTCGTGGCGTCCTGCACGATGAGCTGCAGCCGCGGGGCTCCGCGGTGGGCAGCCGACCGGACGGCGACGAACCGCACCGTTGCACCACCCACGACGGTCTCGACGTGTCCGGCGACCGGCAGGGCGTCGCCGGCGGCGTCGCGGACGCTGCCACGGGCCTCCAGGTCGTCTCCCGCCAGCGGGACGTACGTGCCGGACGTCACCCAGTCGCCGGACCACGCGAAGCGGGCGATCTGCGCGAAGCGGGCGATCGCCTCGGACGACGGGTCCCAGACGCGCAGGGTGTCGCCGCTGACGGTGCCGGCGAAGCCGTCCGGCAGCGCGACGGTCGACGGCACGACGGCGGTGTCCCCGGCCACCAGGACCGAACCGTCGACCGGGACGCCGTCGACGACGACACCGTCGGAGGCCTCGGCCGTCACGGTGAGTCCGCCGACGGCCGGGGCCCACGTCCCGGGGACCGGCCAGACCGGCTGCGGGTGGTCGACGTGCTGGGCGTTCACCAGGGCGAGCGGCCCACGGACACTGCGCGCCCAGCGGTCACGGTCGTGGACGTGCTCGGCGAAGGCGGCGACGACCGCGTCGTCGGGTGCGCCGGTGCCGCTCGTCACGCCTGCTCCTGGCGGGGGTAGATGACCTTCTGCACGATGATGATGACCGACGCCGCGACGGGCAGCGCCACGAGTGCGCCGAGCACGCCGCCGATCGTGCCGCCCGCGACCGCCGCGATGACCACGAGCGCGCCGGGCACCTGGACCGCCCGCGACATGATGCGCGGGGAGATCAGGTAGGCCTCGACCTGCATGTAGACGAGGTAGTAGATGGCGGCGGCGAGGGCGGTGGCCGGCGACGCGAAGAAGCAGAGCAGCGAGATGACGATCGCGGCGGCGAGCGTGCCGACGAGCGGGATGAGCGAACCGAGGAACGCGAACGACGCGAGCAGCACGGGCAGCGGCGCCCCGATGATGATCAGGAAGATGAAGCTGAGGATGCCGTTGATGAGCGCCTGCGACACCTGCCCGACGACGTAGCGGCCGACGGCCTGCGTGATCTGCTCGCTCACGTCGATGAAGTTCTGGCGGCGCGACGCCGGCACGAACCGGTACGTCGCACGCTTCATGCCCCGCATCGACGCGAGGAAGTAGAGCATCAGGATGATGACGATGAGCGCCCCGGTGACGCCGGACAGGATGCCGCTGCCGACCGCCAGGATCCCGCCGCCGACGCTGAGCAGGTTGCCCGGCTTCTCGACGAACGACTGCAGCGACTGCAGGGCGTGGTCGATGTCGAACGACCCGGCGAACTGCTTCGACAGGTCCTGCACCCACTGCTGCTGCGAGATGTCCTGCACGATGTCGGGGAAGTTCTGGATCAGGTTCGACGCCTGTTCCACCAGGATCGGCACCACGGCGAACACGATGCCGGCGAAGGCCCCGAGGACGGCGACCACGACGATCGTGATGGCGGACCAGCGCGGGATGATCCGCTCCAGGAACGACACGAGCGGGTCGATGCCGAGTGCCAGGAACAGCGCGACCCCGATGTAGACCAGGACCGTGCTGAGCTCGTTGATGATCGCACCGGCGAGCAGCGCGACGAGCACCCCGATGGCACCCATGAACCCGAGACGGAAGGCGTTCACGCGCACACCGGTACCGCCACGGGTCACCTCGAAGGTGACGTTCGGTGTCGGTGCGTGGTCGTCCTGCGACGTGTCGCGCTTCCTTGGCATGTGCACGTAGGGCGGGCGGGACTCGAACCCGCGGATCGTTCGGTTATGAGCCGACTGCCTTGACCAGCTTGGCTACCGCCCCTCGCCGGAGACCCTCAGGCCACCGGCTCACCACGATACAGCGACTCGAACGTCGACAGCGTGCGGTTGATGTCGTGTGCCTCGATCATGGCCAGACTGCGATCCCGCATCGCCACGTACTCCGACTCGGGCGCGGTGAGCACCGTCGTGAGCTTCGCCGCCAGGTCGTCCACGTCGCCCGGGGTGAACAGGTACCCGTTGCCGTCGATCAGGTGCGGCAGCGCCATCGAGTCGGCGGCGACGACCGGCAGCCCGGACGCCATCCCCTCGAGCGACGAGATGCTCTGCAGTTCCGCCGTCGACGGCATCGCGAACACCGTCGCGTTGGTCAGGGCCTCCTGCTTGCGCTCGTCGGAGACGAACCCCAGGAACCGCACGCGGTCCTCGAGCCCGAGCTCCTTCGCCAACGCGGTCAGCTTCGGGATCATCTCGCCGTCGCCGACGATGGTCAGCGTCGCCGACAGCTCGGCGGGCAGCAGCGCCACCGCGCGGACGAGCACGTCGAGGTTCTTCTCGGGGGCCACACGGCCCACGAAGACGATGTCGTTGTTGACCGGGCGTCCCTCGCGCGCCACGTACCGGGACGCGTCGATGCCGCACGAGATCGCGAGGACCTGCTGGCCGGCGATGGCCTTCCGCAGGTAGTCGGCGGCCAGGTTCGTCGGCGTCGTGATGGTGTCCGCCAGCCGGTAGGTCTTGGCGGCGTCGCTCCACGCGATCTTCAGCGCGAGGGGCAGCGTCCACTTGCCGAACGGCGTGTACTCGAGCAGGTTCTCCGGCATGAAGTGGTTCGTCGCGATGACCCGGATGCCGCGGTCGTTCGCCTCGTGCACGATGCCGCGGCCGATGACCACGTGCGACTGGATGTGCAGCACGTCCGGCTTGACGGCGTCGAGGATCGGGGCGGTCCACTTCCGGACGCTCCACGGCCACACGAAGCGCAGCCACGGGTGCAGCGGCCACTTGTACGACTTCAGGCGGTGCACGACGAGCGTGACGCCGTGGTGCTCCTCGTCGAAGGTGCCGTAGTGGCGGCTCGAGGCCGGGGCCACGACGTGCACCTCGTGCCCGCGCTCGGCCAGGCCGACAGCGAGCTGCTCGGCGAAGGTGGCGGCGCCGTTGACGTCGGGGGCGAAGGTGTCCGCTGCGATCAGCACGCGCAACGGTCGGTGACCGCCCGTCGCTTCCGTCGGTCCGGCGGTGGCGGTGGTGGCGTCTCCTGACACGGCTGAGTTCGTCCTCTCGTGGGCGATGGCTGGTCGGCAGTGACGCTATCGCACCAGGATCGACGGTCGCGTCAGCCGCGCGGATGAGGGCGGCACCACCGGACGCGCTGCGTCAGCCCCGGCTCTGCGGGTGGTGCTTGGCGAGCAGGAACACCCCGGTGATGGCGATGCCCGCGGCCACCACGAAGCCCGCGACCGCGAACCACGGCGCCCCCGAGGCCTCGCCGAGCACGATCACGCCGATGCCGACCGCGACGATCGGGTCGATCACCGTCAACCCCGCGATCACGAGGTCGGCCGAGCCGCTCGAGTACGCGTTCTGCACGAAGTACCCGCCGAGCGACGCCGCCACGACCACCCCGACGATGGCGAGCACGGTCAACCAGTCGAAGGTGCCGTTCACGAACCGGTTCAGCACCACCTTGGCCAGCGTCGCCACGAACCCGTAGAGCACCCCCGCCCCGACGATGTAGTAGAGCGCACTGCGGTGCTTGGCGACCAACCGGAACGACACCAGCACGAGTACCAGCACGACGGCGAGGATCACCAGCACGGTGACGAGCTGCTGGCGGGTGATCGCGCTCTCGTGCCCGACGAACGCCGCGATCCCGACGAAGATGCCGACACCGATGATGCACGTCCACACGGCCCGCCGCGCACGCCGACCGAGCGGCACACCCGACGACCGCGACGAGAACCACGTCGTGATGACGAGGGCCACAGCACCCAGGGGCTGCACGACGATCAGGGGCGCGAACGTGATGCTGATGAGCTGGAGCACCACCGCGATGCCGAGCATGAGCGTGCCGAGCACCCAGTAGCCGCTCGAGACGAGCCCGACGACGTGTCGGACGCTCAGCCCCTTCGACTGCCGACCGAGACGCGCCTCGACCCGCTGGACCCCGCGGCTCTGGAACTGCGCCCCGAGCGACAGGAACACCGCACCGATCAGCGCCACCGGGATCATCAGCGCCTGGAACGGCGTGAGGTTGCTCACGGCGTCGGGCAGCTGGAGGTCCGTCGTCACGCGTCGAGGCTACCGTCCCCCGCCGGATAACCTGGGTGAATGGCCGTTCTCCCGATCCGCATCACCGGCGAACCCGTCCTGCACGAGCGTGCAGCCGAGGTCACCGCGTTCGATGACGACCTCCGCACCCTCGTCGCCGACATGCTCGAGACCATGGACCTGGCACCGGGCGTCGGCCTGGCCGGTCCGCAGGTGGGCGTCGGCAAGCGCCTGTTCGTGTACTCCTACACCGACGACGACGACGTCCTGCACCGGGGCGCCGCCGTGAACCCCGTCCTGTGGATCACGCCCCCGGTCCCCGAGTCCGTCGAGGAGCTCGACGAGGACGAGGAGTCCGAGGGCTGCCTGTCGATCCCTGGTGAGCGGTTCCCGCTCCGCCGCTCCGAGGGCGCCCTGCTTCGGGCCTTCGACGAGCACGGCACCCCGTTCGAGGTCGAGGCGCACGGCTGGCTGGCCCGGATCTTCCAGCACGAGTACGACCACCTGGACGGCTGGCTCTACGCCGACCGCCTGGTGCACCCCTACGGTAAGCAGGTCGCCAAGGCGATCCGCAAGAGCAGCTGGGGCGGCCCCGGCCAGTCCTGGTTGCCGGGTCGCGACCACCCCGAGGGCTGACGCCCGTCGGCGTCGGCACCCGGTGCCGTCCAGCCCGTCGCTGGTCCGGCGGGCGGCCTGGAGGCCCGGCTCAGCCCCGGTAGGCAGCCAGTGCGTCCCGCAGGCGGTCGGTCTCCGGGTGCCCCGGGCAGTACCGCAGGAGCCCGGCGGCCACGTGCGCACCGCGCGCGTCGGCGACCGCCGACGTCCACGGCGCCGAGCCGCGGACCGCGCACGTGCTCGCGAGCTCGACCAGGGTCGCGTCACCGCGCGCCGCCGCCACCGCGGCCTGCTGCTGGCTCGACGGCACCGACCCGGTCAGGCGCTTCGCCGAGCAGTCGGCGCGCTCGGCCTCCCACACCGCCGAGTAGGTGGTGTAGGTCTCGCTGTCCGATCCGTCGGCGGCGCAGACGAACGCGAAGACCACGGGCGACGCGCCCGAGCCCAGGCCGGTGTCCGAGCTCGTCGGGTCCTCGGACGCGTCGGTGTCCGGGCCGACACTGCTGCAGCCGGTGAGCACCGCCGTCACGGCGACGACGACGCCGAGGAGCGTGAGTCGAGGCGAACGGGAACGGTGCACCTGTGAACGCTAACAGCAAGCGCTGCGGACGACCCGTACGGCGGCTCCTGCGATGATGGTCCGGCATCGCCCTGTCCTGGAGGTCCTCATCCCCCGCCTGCACTCCCGCCCCGTCCGTGCGACGGCCCTCGTGGTCGTCGCCCTGGCTGCTGTGTTCGTCGCCTACTGGCACCTCGGCCGTCCGACCATCGTGAACGACGAGTTCGTGTACCTCCGCGCGAGCTGGGCCTACGTGCACGGGAACTTCTCGCTCAACCTCGAGCACCCGCCGCTCGCGAAGTACGTGTACGGCGTGGCGCAGCTCCTGGTGGGACAGGGGCCGCTCGGGCCGAGGCTGGTGGCTGCGACCGCGATGCTCGGCACGGGTGTCGTCCTGTTCCTCTGGCTGCGACGCGAAGTCGGCTTCTGGACCGGCCTGACCGCGGCGGCGATGTGGTGGCTGACGCCGCGTGGCTCGGGCTCGTCCTGGGCGGAAGCCGGGTCGGTCATCGGTGTCCGCATCGACCGGTTCGCGATGCTCGAACCCCTCATGGTCTTCTTCGCCGTCGCCTCGCTCGCCGCGGCCTGGCGCTGGATGCGGACCGGCAACCGGTGGTGGGTGGCCGCATCGGGTGCGCTGCTCGCACTGTCCGTGACCTCGAAGGTGTCGACGGCAGTGCTCGTCCTCGCCGTGGGAGCACTCCCGCTGCTGTTCCGTCGGTGGCGCGACCTGGGGGTCGGTGCGCTGTACGGCGGCATCGCGTTCGTGGTCGTGTTCGTGGTCGTCTACCTGCCGGTCGGGCTCTTCGGGGCCATCGGGCAGATGCTCCGGTTCCAGGCGCAGCAGAACGCCCACGGGCACCCGACGACCATCCTCGGGACGATCTACCCGGCGGCACCGTGGTGGGCGAACTTCGCCTTCCTCGCCGACGGCACGGGCTGGTTGCTGCTCACCGTCCTGACCATCGGTGTGGTCGCCGCCCTCGTCGTCCGACCGGACCGCCTGGTCGCGTACCTCGGCATCGCCCTCGGTGTCTTCCTCGTCTTCTACGTCATCGTCGCCAACGTCTCGCTGCCGTACTACTACGACGCGTGGATGCCGTTCATCATCGCCTTGGCGGCGATCGGGTACGGGCGACTGGCGACCGTCCGGCCGCCCGTCGGACGCATTGCGGCGGCAGTGCTCGTCGCCGCGCTGCTCATCCCGGTCGCACGGCTGGGCGTCGCCGTCGTGCAGACCCGTCCGAGCGGGATCGCGATGTTGACGGACGCGCTCGAGGTCCGTGGCAAGGACGACGAGAACGTCCTGTTCGCCCGGTTCAGCGCGAACACCTGGCGCATCTACTTCGGCGACCGTGGCACGCAGAAGCCGCAGCTCGGACCGTTCGACGCGGTGGTGGTCGGCCACGACGACCGGCGCCCCATGCCGAAGCAGGTCCGCACGTTCCTGACGGAGTACGACGACCAGCTCGAGCACTTCCGGCTCGACTACCTGGACGTCTACGTCACGAAGACCGGCGTGATCAACGACAACAACCGTGACGGCACCCTCAGCATCGAGCCCGAAGAGCCCGACGACCGCTGACCCGCACACGCCGGCGTCCCGCGCAGACGCCGGCGTCCCGCGCACACGCCGGCGTCCTGTCAGGACGCACCCGAACCGGCGAGACACCGCCGAATCCGGAGGCGTCTCGAGCACGGGGCGGGGTGCATCGAAGACGCCGGCGTCTTCCTCACCGTCCGCAACGCAAAAGGTCCCCACCCCCGAAGGGATGAGGACCTGTCGCTCCCCGAGTTGGACTCGAACCAACAACCTGCCGGTTAACAGCCGGCTGCTCTGCCAATTGAGCTATCGAGGATCACTGTCCGCTGGCGAATGACGTGCGAACAACGGGTAACAGCATAGCAGGACGCCGAGGCCCTCCACCGCATCGGACACGCCGCCCGGGCGCGCCGCGCCCCGAGGCCCCCGTGTCAGTACCCGGCGACCGGGTCGACGACGCCGACGAAGCCCTCGCCGTCGCCCCCGAGGAACGCCGCGGCGTTGAGCCGGACGCGCTCGGCGAGCAGCGGTGCGACCATCTCCGGGGTGTCGGCCTGGTGCGGGGTGATGACCGCGCCGGGCTCCGACCACAGCGGGTGCCCGTCGGGCAGCGGCTCGGGATCGGTGACGTCGAGGCCGACCGCGGCGATCTCCCCCGCGCGCAGGGCGGCGACCAGTGCATCGGTGTCCACGAGGCCCCCGCGGGCGATGTTCACGAGCCGGGCGGACGGCTTCATGATGCGGAACTGCTGCTCGCCGAAGAGCTTCGCGGTGCCCGAGGTCATCGCCGCCGCGATCATCACGACGTCGGCGTCGGGCAGGACCCGGTCGAGCTCGTCGGTGGTGACGGTCCGCGCGGCTCCGGGCACGGGCTCGGGCGAGCGGCGCACGACCGTGACGTCGACGTCGAACGGCGCGAGCAGCCGGAGGTACTCGAGGGCGATCCCGCCGGCACCGATCACGACGACGTTCCGCCCGTACAGCGAGACACCCTCGGGCTCGGTCGCCCACGACGACGCACGAGCGCGCTTCTGCAGGACCCGGAGCGTGCCGAGGGTCAACGCCAGCGCGTGCTCGGCGACCGGCTCCGCGTAGGCACCCTTGGCCGAGGTGAACAGCACGCGGTCGCCGTGCTCCTGGATCAGGTGCGCGAAGGCGTCGACGCCGGCGAACGGCAGCTGCACCCACCCCACCCCCGGTGCCGACGACAGCGCGTCGGCGAGGCCGGCCGGGTCGCGGGGGTCGAGCCAGACGACCCCGCGGGTGTCGGCGTCGAGCGGCGCGACGGTGCCGCCGGCCTCGGTCACGGCGTCCACGTGCAGGTCCGTCGGTTCCGGCAGCACGGCGACCGGCCCGGGCTGCGGAGCGTCGATCGGCAGCGGTGCACCCGACGTGGGGACGACGGCGCGGTGGCCGCGGGGGCGCTGGTCGGTGGTGCTCACGCGTTCTCCTGACGGTCGGTGCGCGGGCCGGTGCCGGCGGCGAGCGGACGGCGCGGCGCGGACGAACGGCGGGCCGTCGTCGGTGCCGGACGACGCTTCACGCCGCGGGCCGCGGTCGAGGCGAGGGTCTTCACGTAGGGGTCGACCGGGTTGTCGAGGACCTCGTCGAAGGTGCCGAGCCCGACGAGCCGGGCATCGGCCATCACGGCGACGCGGTCGGCGAGGGCGCGGGCCTCGCGCAGGTCGCTGGACACGACGACGGCAGAGAACTGCCGGCCGCGCTGCAGGGTCGCCAGGGCCTCGAGCACGGACTGCCGCACGAGTACGTCGACGCCACGCGCCGGTTCGTCCGCGACCAGCAGCTGGGGCTCGAGCACGAGCGCCTTCGCCAGGGCGACACGCTGACGCTGCCCGCTCGAGAGCTCCCAGGTGTTCAGGCGCATCGCCCCGAGCGGCAGGTGCACCGCGTCGAGCAGCCGGGCGACGATGAGCCCGGCCTCGCGCCGGTCGAACCGGCGGTCGCGGGCGTAGATCGGCTCGGCGACGGCCTCGCCGACGGTCAGGTCCGGGCTGAGCCGGTCGGCGCCGTCCTGCGGCAGGTACCCGATCCGGCCGCTCAGCCGTTCGAGCTTGCGCGACGAGGGACGGAGGCCCCGGGTCTTCTGGCCGAGCACGGTCAGCTCGCCGCCGACGATGTGCCGACGGAGGGCGCCCTCGCCCTCGCCGTGGGATCCGAGCTGGCCGGCGATGGCGGCGGCGAAGGTCGACTTGCCCGATCCCGACTCACCGAGCAGGGCGAGGATCTCCCCCTGCCGGACCGTGAGGCTCACGCCGTCGACGGCCCGGATGGACTCGCCCCCGCGTCCGCCCCGGTACTCGATCGACACGTCGTCCGCGACGACCGCCGGTCCGTTGACCGCGATCATGGGTCCCCTTCCACGCCGCCCCCTGGCGGCGGTTCGCGACGGGCCGCCCTGGCAGGTCCGTCGTGCGTGCAGCAGTGGAGACGACCGCCCTGGAGGCCCGGCGTGCGTCGACGACGCTGGGCGGGCCTCCAGGGCGGGTCACGTCGGGTCAGGACCCGACGTTCTCCAGTCGCTCCAGCGTACGCCGTCGCTCCGCCTGCTCGGCTGGGTCCGGCACCGGCAGCGACGCGAGGAGCCGCTGCGTGTAGGGGTGCTGCGGCGCGCCGAGGACCTGCGCCGTCGTGCCCGTCTCGACCAGGTCGCCGCGGTACAGCACCGCGATCCGGTCGGACAGCGCGCCGACGACCGCGAGGTCGTGGCTGATGAACAGCGAGGCGAAGCCGAGGTCCTGCTGCAGCTCGAGGAAGAGCTCGAGCACCCGGGCCTGCACGGAGACGTCGAGCGCACTCGTCGGCTCGTCGGCGATGAGCAGCTTCGGCCGGAGCGCGAGCGACCGGGCGAGCGATGCACGCTGGCGCTGCCCGCCGGAGAGCTCGTGCGGGTAGCGGTCGCCGTAGGCGGCCGGCAGCTGCACGGCCTCGAGCAGCTCGTCCACCCGCTTGCGCGCGGCACGGGGGCTCGAGACCTCCTTGTGCACGACCAGCGGCTCGGCGACGCACTCGGCGATCGTCAGCAGCGGGTTGAACGAGGTCGCCGGGTCCTGGAACACGAAGCCGATGTCCTTGCGCAGGTGCTTGAAGTCGCGTTCGCGGTACCCGAGCATCTCGGCGCCGAGGACCTTGAGCGAGCCGCCGGTGACCTTCGTCAGGCCCGCCATGGCCCGGCCGATGGTGGTCTTGCCCGAGCCGGACTCCCCCACCAGGCCGAGGACCTCACCGGGACGGATCGCCAGGTCGACGCCCTTGACCGCCTTGAACGCCGGCGAGCCGAGCCGCCCGGGGTACTCGATCTCGAGTCCCTTCGCCTCGACCAGCGGCGTGACGTCCTCGGAGATCGCGGCGCGCCGGGCCACCCCGGTGGACGCCTCGAGCCGAGGGACCGCCGCGAGCAGCCGCTTGGTGTAGTCGGCCTGGGGCGTCGCGAAGAGTGCCGTCGCCGTCGCTTCCTCGACGATCTCGCCCTGGTACATCACGGCGACGCGGTCGGCCAGGTCGGCGACCACGCCCATGTTGTGCGTGATGACGACGATCGCGGTGCCGAACTCGTCGCGGCACCGGCGCAGCAGGTCGAGGATCTCGGCCTGCACCGTGACGTCGAGTGCCGTCGTCGGTTCGTCCGCGATGATGACGCTCGGCTCGAGGGCCAGTGCGCTCGCGATGACCACGCGCTGCTTCTGCCCGCCGGAGAACTGGTGCGGGTAGTGGTCGACGCGGGTCTCGGGGTCGGGGATGCCGACGCGACCGAGGTAGTCGATGGCCTTCGCCCGTGCTTCCTTCTTGGACACGCCGCCGTGGGCACGGAGCCCCTCGGCGATCTGCCACCCGACGGTGAAGACCGGGTTGAGCGCGGTCGACGGCTCCTGGAACACCATCGCGCCGGCGGTCCCGCGGAGCTCGCGGAGCTTCTGCGAGCCGACCGACACGACGTCGGTGCCGTCGAGCAGCACCGCGCCGCCGAGTGTCGCCGTCTCCGGCATGAGCCGCAGCATGCTGCGGGCCGTGACGGACTTGCCCGAGCCGGACTCGCCGACCAGGGCGAGGACCTCGCCGGGGCGGACGTCGAGGCTGACGCCCTTGACCGCGTCGACGGCGCCGCCGTCGGTCGCGAAGGTGACGGTCAGGTCGTCGACGACGACGACCGGCTCGGTGGTGGTGTCGCCCGGTTGCAGGCGGGTGGTCGGGGTCATGCGCCCGTCCCTTCCGTGTCGTTCCCGGCGGTGCGCGGTGCCTCGGGGTTGCGCGTGTCGCGCGTCGACACGAGCTGCTTCAGGCGTCGGCGTGCACGCAGGCGGGGGTCGGAGATGTCGTTCAGGCTCTCGCCGATGAAGGTCACACCGAGCACGAGCACCACGATCGCGACACCCGGGTAGACACCGGTCCACCAGACGCCGCTCGCGACGTCCGAGAGTGCACGGCTCAGGTCGTAGCCCCACTCGGCGCCGGACGTCGGGCCGATGCCGAACCCGAGGAAGCCGAGGCCGGCCAGGGTCAGGATCGCGTCGCTCGCGTTGAGCGTCAGGATGAGCGGCAGCGAACGGGTCGAGTTCCGCAGGACGTGACGCGTCATGATGCGCCACGGGTTCGTGCCCATCACGCGCGCCGACTCGACGAACGCGTCGTTCTTCAGCCGGACGGCCTCGGCGCGGACCACGCGGAAGTACTGCGGCACGTACACGACGGTGATCGAGATCGCCGCCGCGATGATGCCGCCCGAGTAGCTCGAGTTGCCGCCGGAGATGACGATCGACACGATGATCGCGAGCAGCAGCGACGGGAACGCGTAGATGGCGTCGGCCACGACCACCAGGACGCGGTCGAGCCAGCCGCCCAGGTACCCGGAGACCATGCCGAGCAGGACGCCGACGATGATCGAGACGATCACGGCGACGATGACGACGAGCACGGCCGTGCGGGCGCCGTAGAGCACGCGACTGAACACGTCGAAGCCGCCGACCGTCGTGCCCCAGATGTGCTCGGCACTCGGTGCGCCGGTGCGCGGGAAGCTCTGCCCGTCCGCGCCCTGCAGCTGGCCGAAGCCGTACGGGGCGAGGAGCGGTGCGAAGACCGCGACGAGCAGGTAGAGGGCGCAGATGACCACGCCGACGATGAGCATGGCGCGCTGCCAGCCGGTGCTCCGGCGGAGCTGGACCACCACGGGGAGCCGCTTCCAGAGCGGCTCGTGGCGGTCGACGAGGGTGGTGTCGGCCATCGTCAGAACCTCACTCTCGGGTCGATCAGGGCGGCGACGACGTCGACGATGAAGTTGGTCACCGCGACGATCACCGCCAGCATCGCGACGATGCCCTGCACCGCGACGAAGTCACGGGCCGACAGGTACTGGTTGAGCTCGAAGCCCAGACCGCGCCACCCGAAGGTCGTCTCGGTGAGCACCGAGCCGCCCAGGAGCATCGCGATCTGCAGCCCCATCACGGTGATGATCGGCACGAGTGCCGGACGGAACGCGTGAGTGCGCACCAAGCGCGACTCGCGCACACCGCGGGACCGGGCGGCGTCGACGTACTCGGAGCCGAGCGACCCGATCATGTTCGCGCGCACCAGGCGCAGGAAGATGCCGGCGGTGAGCAGGCCGAGCGTCAGCGCGGGCAGGACGGCGTGCTGGAGCACGTCGCCGATGACCTGGGCGTTGCCGGTGCGGAGCGCGTCGATGATGTAGATGCCGCTCGCGCCGGGGATGCCGTCCAGGATGAGCGACACCCGGGTCGAGGCCCGGTCGCCGAGGGGCAACCAGCCGAGCCACACCGAGAACACGAGCTTGAGCAGCAGACCACCGAAGAACACCGGCGTGGCGTAGGTCAGGATCGCCAGCGCGCGGAGCAGCACGTCCGGCCACTTGTCACGCGTGTACGCGGCGAGCATGCCGAGCGGGATGCCGAGCACCAGCGCGACGATGAGCGCGTAGAACACGAGCTCCGCCGTCGCACCGCCGTACGTGACGATGATGTCGGTGATCGGACGGTTGTCCGTCGACGAGGTGCCGAAGTCGCCGCGCAGGATGTTGCCGAGGTACTCGAAGTACTGCACGAGCACCGGGCGGTCGTACCCGGCCGCGTGCAGGCGTTCCTGCAGCTGGCTGGGCGTGAGTCGACCGCCGACCGACGCGGTGATCGGGTTCCCGATGACGCGCATCAGGAAGAACACGAGCGTCACCAGGATGAAGACGGTCGGGATGATGAGGAGGAACCTGACGAGGATGTACCGGCCGAGTCCGCCACCACTGTTCTTGGCACTGCGTTGTGCCTGTGGCTTGGTGGGATCGGTGCCGTTCACGTCCTGCGTCGCCTCGGGAGTGCTGAGGGTCACGGGGTGTGTGCCTTTCGTCGCCGTTGCACAGGCACGCGGGCGTCCCTCGTGGGAACGCCCGCGGCCTGCACGTGGGGCTTGGTGCTACTTGCTCAGGGTGGCGTACCGGAACTTGAACGAGGCGTCGAGGGTCAGGCCCTTGACGTCCTTGCCGGCGACCGCGACGGACTTGCCCTGCAGCAGCGGCAGCGTCGAGATCTGGGTGGCCTCGCGCTCCTGGGCCTGCTCGATCAGGTCAGCACGCTTGTCCGGGTCGGACTCGGCCTGCTCCTTCGCGATGAGGTCCTGGATCTCCGGGTCGTCGTAGTGGTTCTGGACGAAGTTCTCCTTGGTGAAGAACGGCGACAGGTAGTTGTCGGCGTCGGAGAAGTCCGGGAACCAGCCGAGCTGGTACACGGGGTAGGCGTCCTTGGTGCGCTCCTGGGCGTAGGTCGTGTAGACCGTCGACTGGATGTTGACGGTGAACAGACCGGAGTCCTCGAGCTGCTGCTTGAGCAGCGCGTACTCGTCGTCCGAGGCCGAACCGTAGTGGTCGGGCGCGTACTGGATGTCGAGCTGCACCTTGCCCTTGACGCCGGCGTCCGACAGCGTCTTCTTCGCCTTGGACACGTCCGCGCCGCCGTCGCCGTCGCCGTACATCTCCTTGAACGGCTGGACCGCGCCGGTCAGGCCGTCCGGGACCATCGAGTACAGCGGGGTGAAGGTGTCGTTGTAGACCTCCTTCGCGAGCTGGGCACGGTCGACCACGTCGGCCGCGGCCTGGCGCACGGCCAGGGCCTTCGCCTCGTCGGCGTCGTCCTGCCCGGTGCCGAACGGCTGCGTCTTGAAGTTGAAGACCACGTAGCGGATCTCGCCGCCGGGGCCGTCGGTGACCTTGAGGGAGTCGTCCTTGCGCAGGTCCGAGATGTCGGTCGGCGTCAGGGAGCGGTACGCCACGTCGACGTCGCCCTTCTGCACGGCGAGCTTGAGGTCGGTCTCCTTGGTGTAGTAGCTGGCGGTGACCTCGTCGGTCTTCGCCTTGCCGAGCAGGCCGTCGTACTTCGGGTTCGTCTTGTACTGGATCGTGTCGTTCTCCTTGTAGGAGCTGATCTGGTACTGCCCGGCGAAGGCCTTGCCCTTGACGATGTCGTCGGCGCTGGTGAGTTTCGTCGCGCTGAAGACGTCCTCGTCGACGATCGGACCCGCGGGGCTCGAGAGCACCTGCGGCCAGGTCTGGTCGGCGTGGTCGAGGTTGAACACCACGGTGGTGTCGTCCGGGGTGTCGATGCTCTTGAGGTTGGCCAGCAGCGACTGCGGACCGTTCTCGTTGTTGATCTTCAGCTCGCGGTCGAACGAGAACTTCACGTCGCTCGACGTGAGCTTGTTGCCGTTCGCGAACTCGAGCCCGTCCTTGAGGGTGACCTCGTAGGTGGTCGGGTTCGTGAACTCCGCCTTCGTGGCGATGTCCGGCTCGACGTCCGGGCTCCCCACGGGCGTGTTCATCAGGAACGGGAACACCTGGTTCTGCACGGCGAAGGAGCCGTTGTCGTAGGAACCGGCCGGGTCGAGGGACGTGATCTTGTCCGTCGTCCCGATGCTCAGGCCGTTCAGTTCGGTGTCACTCACGCTGCTGCTCGCGCAGCCGGTCAGCACCAGCGCCGTCGCTGCTGCACCGGCGCCGAGCGCGATGCCGCGCTTGCCCCACTTGGTCACGGATGCCATGTCCGCTGCCTCTCTGGTCATGATTGCAAGAGTCCTGAGCCGGAGGGTGGAACGTCTGTGTGCCCGGCCAGGAACGCTCATTGGTATCACCCTGTCACGGAACAGAACGAACCGGGGGCGATTTGTTTACACCGCTGTAATGCACGGGCCCGCCGCGTGATGCATGATTCCGCCGGAGTCGAGCGGCGCGTCACGCACGAAAGTTGCGTGGTGCAACCGAGGCGGTCTGGCACTCGAAAGCGCCTGTCGAGCGACGGTTCGTGCGATCTCGGCCGCCCAGCCGGGAGCCCCACCCCGCGTCCGCCGCGCCCCCTCG
>NZ_QKSU01000009.1:0-176924 GCF_003234665.1 Curtobacterium sp. MCLR17_059
TGTGTATAAGAGACAGGGCCTCCGAAGCGGGTGTGGACCGAGCGGTCGGCGTCGAGCAGCAGGACCGTCGGGGTCTGCAGGACTTCGAAGCGGCTCGCGAGTTCGGGTCGCTCCGCGAGGTCGATCTCGATGCGGCGAACGCCCTCGTGTTGACCGGCGACGGCGGCGAGCAGCCGGCGCGTGGCCGGGCAACGAGCACACGTCGGCGTCGAGAACTGGACGAGGGTCGCGGCCGCGCCGTAGTCGTTGTCGAGCGCGAGGCCGTCTGCGTCCTGCCTCGACGACGTGGCGGTGCCCACCGGTCGGGCTCGTCCGGTCCGGTGGCGGAGCAGGAGACCGAGGACCGTCGCGAGCGCGAGGACCCCCACGAGCACGGCCACTGCGGTTCCGACGTTCACACGGCGACGATACGCCCGGCTGACGAACTGCTGTCGAACGTGACCGGATGTGACCGCGAGGTGTGCGCGTCTCGCCGGGCTTGGCGGGTGCTCAGCCCTCGGGGAGCGTGCGGACCCACTGCTCGAACGCGGCGGCGTCGTCGTTGCTGAAGACGGCGGAAGGCCGCGACTCGTCCTTCGCCGAGTGCAGGAAAAGCATGCCGTCGGCGATCCCCGGCGTCGCGTCGTCGAGGACGGACGACTTCGCCGCGACGCCCTTCCTGGTGAGGAAGGTCAGCTGTTCGCCGTTCGTCGATTCTGCGATCGCCGATTCACCGTCGAAGAACGAGGCGAGCTCCATCACCAGGAACGCGGTGGCCCCGTCCTGCGTGGTGAGGGCGACGGCTGGCTTCGTCCGGCTCTTGCCGAACGGATGCTCGACCACCGTGGCCGTGACTCCCGACCCGGTCCACGGTTGCACCTCGGTCAGGGGGAGCCTGGCGGCGACCCGCGCCGCGGGTCGTTTCCGCGGGAGGGCGGCCTGGAACAGCAACGACCCGATCACGACCGCGAGGAACCAGGCGTACGGCGAGAACGTCTTCGTCGCGATGAGGACGAGGAAGCCACCGAGGAACCCCGCCCCGACCAGGTTCGGCCACCACCTCGACTCCTGACGCAGGCCGAGCGGCCACACCACGGCGCCGTACACGAGTCCGACGACCGTGGGGACCCAGAAGGCCGAGGGGCGGATGACGCCGGCGTGGAAGTGCAGCCAGACGTCCACCCCCGCCATGACGACCGCCATCACGACGAAGAAGACGCGCTGTGCGCGACGGTCCCGCTCGCGCGTGCTCAATGTGGTCATGTCGTTCCCCCGTGGTGCTCGTTCCCCGTGCTGTTCAGTCAAGCAGAACGCGGGGTCGTGGTCCCTCCGCTCGCGCCGTACCCTCGGTCGGGTGACTGACGACGTGACCGCGGGCCGCTACCGACACTTCAAGGGCAACGACTACGAGGTGCTGCTCGTCGCCCGGGACGTCGAGACCGAGGAGCCCGTGGTCGTGTACCAGGCGCTCTATGGCGAACGCGGGCACTGGGTTCGCACGCTCGCCGACTTCACAGCACACGTGACACGTGACGGGTACGACGGGCCGCGGTTCGTGCGTGTCGAGACCGCACAGGTCTGAGCGCCCCAAAGACGTTCCTGCAGTTCAGTTGACTGGGTCGAGGCCGTGCTCTCGCATGTATTCGAGCGCTCGCTCGATCGCCAAGATTTTCCGCTGCAGCTCTTTGAGTGACGGTGCCGAAGGGTCCGAGAACTCATCGAGACGTTCGTGTTCTCGACGGACTTGACGCTCCGTCTCTGCGAGCGCTCGCCAGACCGCGGGATCTTGCTCGAGTCCGGCTTTTTGTCGGAGGACCACCGCGGTGAGCTGTCGGGTGACGATGGATTCGAGCGCCTCAGCGGAGGTGTCAGGGCTGGCGAGTCCGGCGGCGAGGCTGCTGCTGCCGACCGCGATGCCTCCGCCACCAGCTGCGATGAGGCTTCCAGCGGTGACGAGGCCGCCGATCATGCCGCCGGGGCCGAACGCGGCGAGGGCGCTCGTGACAGCGGCCGCTCCGACGACACCGGGCGCAGCCGCGAGTGCCAGCCCGCCAGTTGCGACCACCAGCGCTGCCGCACCGACGCCGATTGCGCCGAGCTTCCACCAGGCAGCACCACGGCCAGGGTTGAGCACGTTCTGAGCGGTTGTGGTGGCCTCGAGCACGAGATCTCCGAACGGACTCCCCAGACCTGACTCCGCAGCGAGGTCGCGCATCGCCTGTTGGCGGACCTTCTTCGAAACATCAATCTCGAACGGCCGCAGGACGTTTCCCGAAGTGAGCACGATGAGCGGGACGACCGCCGCGCTCCGGTCACGCAACGTGACGACGGGAGGCTCCGGAACGGCAGCGTGCACGTCGGCCAGGTCGAACGTGAGCTCAGTGATGCGCGCGGGGGCGGGGCGACCTTCGGCTGCGCGACGGGTCAACATGCCCTGCGCGACCGTGGATTGCACATGACGAAGGGCACCTTCGAAACGCTCGCGGTCGTCGCCGTCGAGCCCGTTCCGGAGATGCGTGGCGTACCGCAATGCGAGCAGGCCGAGCAGTTCAGTCTCATCGACCGGGGTGTCCACTCCGCGGGCAGCCGGCACGAGCTCCTGCGAGTGGGAACCGAAGAGTCCGAAGCCGATGGCAGTCGCGACGGCGGGGTCGCTCAGGTACTCGACCGCATCGTGGACGTGCACATTCGCTGCCGTCACGACTTGGTGGTCGAGGAGCCACGGGAACACCGATGACAGACCGCGGTGTGAGGCCACCGGGTCCAGGCGGTTCCAGAAGTTCACCCACCACCCCAGGTTCGTCGGCGGCTCGTCCATCGCATTGGTGAGGTCGTCGATCGAAAAACGTCGGCTCGCCAAGGGGCTGCCGATCGTGACCATCCCGACGACCTCGATCGCAGGCGGTAGCCGTCTGACGATGTCTGCCGCCACAACTGATCCCAAGCTGTGCCCGACAATCAGCAGCTGTCCTGTCTTGGGGAGCGCTTTGAGTACTCGGACGAGAACGCTTGCGCGGATGTCATCATGCTCCAGGTAGTTCCTGGCCTGTTTGAACTGCGGCAGCTCGGTCGCAGCCCCGATGACCGCCTCCGCCTGGTCGTAGCCCGTTCCGAGATCGTTCTGACCGACGCGGAACTCCATCGCCGCAGTTCGGCCTTCGAATTCCCGCCGGTTTCTCCGCGCATCCTCGCGCCGGAGTGGCTTGCTCGTGATCGGCGGGACACGATCGGCGTCGTCAGTGCCGTTCAGGAGGTGCGCGTAGCGCGGCGCAATGTAGGCGTCCGCTCCGATCGCCGGGTAGCCGAGGCGCACCAGTGCGCCCGAGAGGGCCACGCGCCAAGCGCCGTCAGGGTCTCCCTTCCCGACACCGTGGAGGAAGAGCAGGGTCGGGCGTTCTGGCATCTGTGTCCTCGCGGTCGTGGCTAGCCGCGGTCAGCCTACGGAGTCATGAGCGTCCGTCGGTGCGACAGCGTCCCGTCGGAAGACGTACACGCCGACGACTCGCCCGCTCGAGAACACCTGATCGAGCTGGTTCTGCGTGTTGCTGAGTGACGAGATCGACACCTTATGGACGTACCCGGTGTGCTGCAGCCGCCAACCGATCGCCTCGATGTCGCTGAGCGTTCGGCCGTCGTCGCTCTCGACGGGCAAGGAGAGCTCGAACAAGGCCTTCCCTGCGGCGAGTGCGAGTTCTGCGCGTCCGATCGGGGATTCGTCGTGACGTCGCTGTGCGGCTCGCTCCGCGTCCGTTGCCTTCTTCGCGACAGCCTGCGCTCGGGCTCGCTCCTTTTCCTCTGCGGTCTTGAACAACCCCACCGTTCAGCCCTTCGGTCCGTCGCGACGTCACCTGTCGTCAGCGGGACAGTAGCAGCAGCCCGCTCGTCGTTCGTGACGTCGATCGCCGACCGTGTCGGCGGCCGCCCCTAGGCTCGCAGGGCACCACACGAGACGGGGGAGCAGGATGCAGATCACGAGTGACGGTGGCGTCGTCCTCAGCCCCAGCGACTTGTCGACGTGGTCGGCCTGCGAGTGGGCGTTCCTCCGCCGCCTCGACGCCAAGCTCGGCCGCGGGGAGGCCCTGCCGGACACGCACGACGACATGCTCGAGCGCACGGCTCGGCTGGGGGACCAGCACGAGCTCGACTACCTCGACATCCTCAAGCAGACCCGCAACGTCGTCGAGTTCGACCGCCCCGCCCCGCCGGACTACGCACGCGCCGCAGCCGAAGCACGACAGGCCTTCGCCGACGGTGCCGACGTGCTGTACCAGCCGACGTTCCACGCAGCACCGTCCGCAGACGCCCCCGGCTTCATCGGCTTCGCGGACTTCATCATCCGCAACGACCGCGGCGAGTACGAGGTCTACGACACCAAGCTCGCCCGGCACGCCAAGATCAGCGCCCTGCTGCAGCTCGCCGCGTACGCCGAGCAGATGCAGGCGCACGGCATCCCCACCGGGCAGCAAGTGCACCTGGTGCTCGGCGACCGGACGACCACCACGCACGACCTCGCCGACATCGCGCCGGTGTACCGCACGCAGCGCGCCGAACTGCAGCGGGTCATCGCCGAGCGCATCGCCGCCGACGAGGCCCTGCAGTGGGGTGACCCGCGCTACTCGTCGTGTGGCCGATGCGCCGTCTGCTCCACACAGGTGGCCGAGCACCGCGACCTCGTCCTCGTCGCGGGCATGCGCCTCGACCAACGAGCGAAGCTGATCAAGCACGAGGTGCGGACGATCGACGACCTGGCGGTCCGCACCCGGGCAGTACCGGGCTTGTCCCGCGCGACGCAGGATCGGCTGGTACGTCAGGGGAGCCTCCAGATCGAGTCGGAAGACGCCCGACGGACGGGTGCCGACGCGCCGGGCCAGCCCGTGAAGCCGCGCTTCGAGGTCCTCGATGCCCGTGCGCTCGACGCGATCCCGGCACCCGACCCGGGCGACGTGTTCTTCGACTTCGAGGGCGACCCGCTGCACACCGAGGACGGCGTGCACTGGGGCCTCGACTACCTGTTCGGCCTGGTCGACGACCGCGCGGAGTTCACCGCGTTCTGGGCGCACACCATCCGCGACGAACGAGTCGCGCTGGAGCAGTTCCTCGAGTTCATCGAGGCCCGGCGACAGCAGTACCCGGGGATGCACATCTACCACTACGCGGCCTACGAGCGGACGCACCTGCTGTCGCTCGCCGCCCGGCACGGGGTGGGTGAAGAGGCCGTCGACGACCTGCTGCGTGCCGGCGTCCTGGTCGACCTGTACCCGATCGTCCGCAAGGCCCTGGTCGTCGGCAGCCACAGCTACTCGATCAAGAAGCTCGAACCGCTGTACATGGGCTCGGACCTGCGCGAGAGCAACGTCACGAACGCCGCGGACAGCATCACCGCCTACGTCGACGCGATCGAGGAACTCCGGAACGGCGACGCCGCCGAAGGGCAGCGGATGCTCGACCAGGTCGCCGACTACAACGCCTACGACTGCCGCTCGACCCTGCGCCTGCGCGACTGGCTCCGCTCGCTGCGTCCCGACGACCCCGATGCGGCCGACCCCGCGCTCGAGCTCGAGGTCCCGCCGATCCCCGTCGAGCGCGAGCCGAACCCGGTGTCCGTCGCGTTGGCCTCGCAGCTCGAGGACGTCGACGCCCTCGACCGCACCCCTGACCAGACCGCGTTGGCGCTCGCCGCAGCCGCGATCGACTACCACCGCCGCGAGGCCAAGACCTTCTGGCAGGACCACTTCGACCGCCTGCGGAACCCGGTCGACGACTGGGCCGACACGCGTGACGTCCTGGTCGTGGAGCGTGCGTCCGTCGAGCGCGACTGGGACACGCTGCCGCGTGCCCGTTCGCAGTCGCGGGAACTCCGGTTGTCGGGGACGCTCGCGCCCGGCTCGCGGCTCCGGCCTGGAGGCACGCCCCACCTGGTGTACGACGACCCACTTCCGCCATCGGTCGCCTCACCGGGCCCCGGGTCGAAGGGCGCGTCGTCGCGCGCCGTGATCGTGGACGTCTGGGACAACGGAGATGCCGTCGAGATCCTGCTGAAGGAGGGCCTGCCCGTCGGTGGCGAGCCGCACCATGAGTTCCCGGTGGCCCTCGCCCCGTCGGCACCGCCCCGAGCGAAGCCCCAGCCGGAGGCGATCGCCTGGTGGGGTCAGGCCGTGCTCGACGAGCTGCCGGCGATGCTGCCCGACCCGGCGCTCGACCTGCTGCGTCGGGTGCCCCCGCGTGGCCCGATCGTCCCGGTGCAGGGCGACGACACGGTGTCGGCGGTGGTGTCAACGTTGCTCGACCTCGACCGGTCGTACCTGGCGATCCAGGGCCCTCCCGGCACGGGCAAGACCTACGTCGGCTCGAACGTCGTCGCCCGGCTCGTCCGCGAGTACGGCTGGCGCGTGGGGGTCGTCGGGCAGTCCCACGCGACGTCGGAGAACTTCCTGGCCTCGGTGGTCAAGGCCGGCGTCCCCGCGGACCGGGTCGTGAAGGTGCCGAAGTCCGGCGCGACCGAGGACGAGCTCGAATCCGCAGCCTGGACCCCGGTGAAGAACGGTGCCGCGGTCGCCGCGTTCCTGTCCTCGTGCGAGGCCTCGGGCACCGGCGGTGTCGTCGGGGGCACGGCGTGGACCTTCGCGAACGAGTCGACGATCGAGCGCCGTTCCCTCGACCTGCTCGTGGTCGACGAGGCCGGGCAGTTCTCCCTCGCCCCGACCATCGCGTCGTCCGTCGCCGCCACGCGGTTGCTGCTGCTCGGAGACCCCCAGCAGCTGCCCCAGGTGTCCCAGGGCTCCCACCCGGAGCCCGTCGATGAGTCCGCGCTCGGCTGGCTCGCCGACGGCCAACACGTCCTGCCGCCCGAGTTCGGCTACTTCCTGGCCCGCACCCGCCGCATGGAGCCCGCGCTGACCGAATCCGTCTCGGCCCTGTCCTACGACGGGCAGCTCGCCTCGATGGTCTCCGGGCGGCACCTCGACGGCATCGACGCGGGTGTGCACCCCGTGCCGGTCCTGCACGCGGGCAACACGACGTCCTCTGCTGAGGAGGCCGCCCGGGTCGTCGCCCTCGTCGGCGACGTCGTCGGTCGCACCTGGACCGACGGTTCCGACACCCGCGCCCTGACCGACGAGGACGTCATCGTGGTGGCGCCGTACAACGCGCAGGGGGCACTGATCCGGCAGGAACTCGACCGCGCTGGCTTCACCGGCACCCAGGTCGGCACAGTCGACCTGTTCCAGGGACGAGAAGCCGTCGTGTCGATCGTGTCCCTGGCAGCGTCGAGCGCAGCGGACATCCCCCGCGGCCTCGACTTCCTGCTCATGCCGAACCGGTTGAACGTGGCGATCTCGCGGGCGAAGTGGGCGGCCTACCTCGTGCACTCGCCGGCGCTGACCACCGGACTGCCCCCGTCGATCGCGGGCCTGTCCCTGCTGTCCCGCTTCATCGAGCTCGTCGAGCCAGCACAGCGGTGAACCCAGCCAACGAACGCTAGGACGCGGAAAACCGCATCATTCGTTCGCCCCCGGTCTGGGGTGCGCGTCGCACTAGAGCAGAGCAATGGTTGTCCAATAACCTCCGAGCGTGGAAAGGGGACCTCGAATTGCAAGCTGACGGAGCCGTCTTCAGAACGAAGCTCATTGATCTCATCAGGGCGAGACATGCGGTCCTGCTGGTCGAGAGTCACGAGGCCGAGCGCGTGACCGCCGAGATCGAGCGCGTCGCACTCGCCAGCGAGCTGAAGCGTCCTCGGCAGGTCGTCCACTTCACCCTCTCGAAGGGGCTTCATGTGGCGGGCGAGCGCGGGAAGCCGCTTCCTGCGCAAGAGGGTCTCGCAGCCGCAATGGATGCTGCCGAGCCCACCATTTTCGTGTTCCACGACCTCCACCATTTCCTCGGAGCAGGCGGTCGTCCTGCCGAGCCCGGCGTCGTTCGCGCGGTACTGGACGTGGCCGCTCGTTTCAGAACCGGGGACGTGCCGCACACACTCGTGATCGTTGCTCCTGCGCTGGCACTCCCTGTCGAGCTGGAGAAGGCTGTGACGGTCGTGGATCTTCCGCTCCCGGGACCCGCCGAGATCGACGGCGTGCTCGAGGAGATCGTCGCGGCCAACCGAAACAGCATCACGGTCGCGTTGTCAGCGGAGGAGCGGCACCGCCTCATCCAGGCGGCGCAAGGCCTCACGCTCGGAGAGGCGGAGAACGCATTTGCACGCGCGATCGCCTCGGACAAGGTACTCGACGCAGAAGACATCAAGCTCGTGCTGGACGAGAAGCGGCAGACGATCAGGAAGTCCGGACTTCTCGAGTTCATCGCGCCGTCGCGAACGTTGGACGATGTCGGTGGGCTGGACAATCTGAAGCGTTGGCTCCTCAAGCGGAACGGAGCCTGGCTCGGTGAGGCCGCGGAGTGGGGGGTGCCCGCTCCGAAGGGTGTCCTCATCACCGGGGTTCCCGGATGCGGGAAGAGTCTGACAGCGACCTGCATCGCGAGCGCATGGGGGCTTCCGCTCCTGCGTCTCGATGTCGGCAAGATATTCGCTGGACTGGTGGGGTCCAGTGAGCAGAACATGCGAAAGGCCCTCAGCCTCGCCGAAGCAGTTTCGCCGTCCATCCTCTGGATCGATGAGATTGAGAAGGGGTTTGGCACCGGAGCGGGAGATTCCGGTACCAGCGGCCGAGTCCTGGGCACCTTCCTGACCTGGATGCAGGAGAAGGCGTCGAACGTCTTCGTGATCGCAACGGCCAACAAGATCGATGGTCTTCCGCCTGAGTTCCTCAGGAAGGGGCGTTTCGACGAGGTGTTCTTCGTCGACCTGCCCACCCGTTCTGAACGAGCCGACATTTGGAAGCTTCACATCGAGAGTCGCCTCCGCAGCGGTCCGAAAGCTGCTGGAGCCTTCACTCTCGATAAACATGCAGTGGACGAACTCGCAGCAGCGACGGACGGGTTCTCCGGCGCCGAGATCGCAGAGGCCGTCATTTCCGCGTGTTTCGACGCCTTCGCGGATCGTCGTGCAGTCGTCCTCGCTGACTTCGCACGGGCCGTTCGGAACACCGTCCCGCTCTCGGTGACGCAGGCCGAGCAGATCAGCGCCGTTCGCGATTGGGCGGCGACGCGTGCGGTCGCAGCCACACCACCGGAAACCGCGGCGCCGCTCTCGCCCGTACTCGTCACGCATTCCAACCAGTTGCCACGTGGCGGCCGAACGATTGAGTTCTGACATGAGCCTTGAGGTCCTCCTGATCCCGCTCGGCATCGCCGCCTACGGCGCGTGGCGCGAGAGTCGCAGCACCGACCTGTGCGAGAAGTGTCAAACGACGCGGCTCACTGATCAGCGTCTCCTCGTAGAGGCGGTCGTTGCCCTCGGATCGGCGCACGTCGAAGAAGGCGACGGCCGCGTGACCGGTACCATCGGCGCCAACACGTTCACCTTCCAGCGTGTCGGTGAAGTGTTCCTCGGTCGCATCGACGGTGTCGCTGATGATGTGACCGCAGCGTTCCTGGCCCACCTTGAAAAGCGGGTCGGGTCCATCGTCCAGGCGCGAAACGTAGAGCTCATCAGGGAGCGTGCTGCTCAGATGGGTTTGAACCTCGTGAGCGAAGTTGCAGCCGACGGTTCAGTGCAAATGGTCTTCGAGGAGCGCGCATGACAAAACGGATAGTCGTGACACTCGATGCCGACGGCTCGATCGTGAGCCGGGCCGCCGGGGTCTCGGGACCAGCGTGTCTCGACGAGATGAGCACTCTGACGTCTCTTACGCCGCACGCGGTTCTCCAGGAGTCCAGGTTGACGGCGGAGTACGAACAACCGGCAAGCGTCTCGGAAATCACTACGAGGAATCTTGAGGACCGGGCATGAACACCCCCGAGGAACGCCTTTGTTCGCGATCGTGGCGTCTCCGACACAGTTCGTGGGTTCTCTGGTCCGTTCTCACCTTCGGGCTGGTGAACGCTGTGGGCTTCTGGATTGTTGCCGCGAAGACGAAGCGTCTCGCTTGGATTCTCATCGCAGTGGGGTGGACGGTCATCGATGTACTCGTCTGGGTGCTCTCCTCCGTCGTAGACACGGGGACGAAAGCTGATCCATCAGATTCGATTGAATCGACCCTGGTTGGCTTGTTCGTCCTTGCAAACTGGGCTGGCGGGATCGTGCACGCGTTTCTTCTTCGGAAGAGTTGGCTGCGCTGGCGCGCACACCACCAGCCTGGAGCCTGGTACGCAAGCTCGGACCGGAGCGAAGGGGCCCCAACTCATCAGCCGATGCCGATGTCTCGCCAGCAAGCCGATTCCGTCCTGCGTAATCCCGAGGCAGCGGACTACCGCTTGCGGTCTGCGCCGCCCGCTCCGGAGGGCGGGGGAAGGCACGCGGACGCGCCGCCGTCGGGCGCTTGGCGACCTCCGCAGCCCGTCGACGTGAATCGAGCAGGCGTCGACGCTTTCCGCTCGTTGGGCCTCACGCCGCAAGACACACAGCACATCGTGCTCGCTCGTGATCGGCTGGGCGGCTTCAGGTCGAAGGATCAGCTGATGACCGCTGCCGGCCTGCCGCCGCATGTCTACCTCAACCTGCAGCACCTCCTTGTTCTCGGAAGCCAGATGCAAGGTGACCCATCGACTGCCGGGGCGGCGACCGAAACCCACGGTGGTCCCGGAGCGACCACCGGTCGACGGCTCGACCTTTGACGAGACTCCAGGTCGGGAGACTCCTGTCGGGAACCACCGCCGAGGGTCCTGGTCGGCGCACCGCTGTCTGGACACAGGGCTGTAGCATCCGTTGCGCCGGGTGTATCAACCCCCATTTGTTCACCACTCGTGGCGGGCGCGCGGTCGCAATCACGACCATCGTCGAAGCTGCACTCGCTTCAGGAGACGAAGGGCTCACACTCCTTGGAGGCGAGCCCTTTGACCAGGCCGAAGCCGTCAGCGAGCTGTCTGCAGCGGCCCGACGGGCAGGTCTCGGCGTAATCGCGTTCTCCGGGTACACCCACGCGGAGCTTGCAGCTCGTGTCGATCTCAGCAACGTGGACTTGTTGGTTGACGGACCGTACATGAAGGAGCGACCCGAAGGCCGCCGGCCGCTCGTGGGATCGGAGAATCAGCGATTCATCCACCTCACCGATCGGTACGTCGGGCAACTTCCGTGGTCGAACACAGTCGAGGTGCGAGTCGGACCGGATGGTTCGATCGACCTAGCCGGTTTCTTGCGTGACGACGATCTCGCTAAATTCTCCCTTGGCATCGGACGCCGCCGATTCGGAGGCGACGGTGCTTCGCGGTGAACTGATCCGGTCTCAGCCGGGCTAGAAGGCGGCGCACTGCGTGGCCGGAGAGTCAAGTTGCCACCGACTCATCGCTGCAACATCGGCGTCGATCTCCCTAGGACCCCGTGCACAGTGGCCGCGTGAAACTGTCTTTTCAGGCGAAGGATTCTTCGTCGGGTTCGACAGCGAGGTCCCCGATGCCGTGACGAGCGGCGCGAGGGCCTGGACCGCTCCTCCGTGCGAGCCTTTGCGGGCGGCTCACTCGCACACTTAACGGCGCCGACTACGGGGCTTCCGCCGTCGATCTCAGGGCTCTCGCTGTTGTCCCGCTTCATCGAGCTGGTCCACCCCCGTCGCTGAGCGGCGGGGATCATCCCGACTCGACGGTGCCGATGGTCGAGCTGTAGGTCGCCACCGCCCCGAACTGTGCTCCGATGATCGTGACGGTCCACGCGGTGCCGTCCGGGGCGACGGAGTACAGGACGCGTGCGCCATCAGGAACGGCAGCGAGCCCGGTGCCGTCGGGCAGGAGGATCCGCTCCGGCGCGGTCAGCCCGACGGACAGAGTCGACGGGTACGGACCGATGCCGAACCTCTGCTCCATGACGAAGGCGAGCGTGCCGGCGCTCTGTACGACGGCCGACCGCTCGGTCTCGACAGTCGCCGGAGCTGGCGGCGCGGCAGGTTCCGGCGTCGCTGCCGGAACAGCAGACTCCACCGGAACAGCGACGGCCGGGCGTTGCGGGACCGCAACCGGTCCGACGGCAGCGCTCCGGCCATCGAGGGGGAGCGAGAGTGCTGGCAGGTGGACACCGGTACCCGCCAGAGCAGACCCGATGACCGCGTAAGCCATGAGCGCCGTCCCGACGCTGCCGAGGATCGCACCTCCGCGACCGAACGCCCGCGCAGTGGCCGAGTCCCATCGTGCGGTCTTGATCGCCTGCACGCCGAAGACGATCGCCGAGATGCCGATCGTCGAGACGATGAAGCCCGTCTGGATCCCGGACTGTTGCGGCTCGACGAGTGCGACGACCACGCTGCCGAAGCCGAGCAGCATCGCAAGGGTCGCGAACGCCCAGGGCCTCGTGCGCCGGCGTGGCTTTGCATTCAGCAGCGGTGAGGGTGCGTGGAGTGTCGGCAGCCGGCGAGCACCGCTTCGCGAGGGTCCTGACGAGTACTCCGGAGGGGACCAATCTCGTGGTCCTGGACCGCCCAACGGCATCGTCGTCCCCCGTCCGCTCAGTACGACGGACCCATCTTGATCGGCTACGCCGACGTGAGCGATCCCCAGAACTGGGTTGACGGGCTGGCCAGGAGTGAAGGTGGCAGACCGCTACGATCACGCGGACATCGGCACAGGACGCCCCTCGGCCTCGGGCAGGACATTCGTCGGACGAGGCCGCAGGGATGGGCGGTCGCTGTCGGCACCGCGACCGTCATGGCGATCGTGGTGTCCGCGACCTGGGTGGTCGTCGCGGAGCATGCCGGATGAGTCAGCGCTGCGTGACGGTTCTGGTTCGCGAATACCGAGGATCGTGAACCAGAACCGTCAACCGCGAGAAACCATGGGCCCGCCCGCCGCGCTGTGACGCCAGAACGAGGGCTGGCCGGACCAGGCGCCGTCCTGGAACGGTGGAGGCATGGGGGAGCACACGATCACCGCGGACCGTCCGAGCCCGAAGGGAACGGCGCCGCTGACACTCCGCGCCCGCAAGCCCGGGTACGCCGTGATGCAGCAGTGTCTCGCGATCCAGGCCGACGGCCCCGCGCTGACGACCTGGCAGCGGTTCTGGGGGCACGACCCGCTCCGGCCGGAAGCCTGTTCGTGGTTCAAGGGGGCGATAGGCGAGCGGCAGGTCGCGGCACAGCTCGAGGAACTCGGCCCGGACTTCACGGTCCTGCACGCCGTCCCGGTCGGGGCGGGTAGCACGGACATCGATCACGTCGTCGTCGGTCCGACCGGTGTCTTCTCGATCAACACGAAGAACCACTCCGGTCGCGCGGTCTGGGCGGGCGGACGCACACTGATGGTGAACGGCCAGCGGACGCCGCACCTGCACCGCGCGCTGGCCGAGGGGGAGCGTGCGACTGCCCTGCTGTCGGCCGCAGCGGGCGGTCCGATCCTCGTGCAGCCGATCCTGGTGGTCGCGGCCGCCGAACTCCGGTTCGGCAAGAAGCCGCCGGCAGCCGCGGTCCTCGAGCCCGAGCGTGTGGGGAGCTGGATCCGCGGCCTCCCACGTGCGCACTCCGACGAAGCCGTGCGCTTCCTGTCGATGCTGGCGGAGGAACGGGGCACCTGGCACGTCGATGCCGTGGTCATCAACGACACACTCCGCCACGTCCAGCGCTTCGAGCGACTCGAACGCGAGATCGCCGACGCTCGCTCCCGCCGCAGCCTCATGCGCCGGGCTCGGGTCCTCGCGGTCCTGGCCGTTCCGGCGGGTGGTCTGCTCGGGTACTGGTGGGCCGTCGCTGTCGCGGCGATGGCGGCTGGCTGACGACGAAGGCTGCGCGCCTGTGACGGAGCGATCAGTCGTCGCTGGTCGGGACGCCGCTCTGCATCTGCGCCCGCATCTGGGCGAGGACATCGGCGTGCAGGAAGTTTGCCTCGGCCGCACTCGTGGGGTCGACCACGATGCCGAACTCCTCGGGGAGCGCGGACACGAGCTCGGACATCGGCACCGGACGCCCCTCGGCGTCGGGCAGCCCAGCGGCGAGTTCGCCCGGGTCGGTGAAGACCGGCACGAACGGCTTGTCCCGGATCATGACGTGGGCGACGCTGCCGGCCTCCGGGGTACCCGCCGCCTTCCAGGGGACCCACGCCGCGCTGCGCAGGAAGCCCGCAGGCGAGGCCGCCATCCTCCGTCGGAGTTCGGCAGCAGCGGTCGGCGGGGCCTTGTCGACGCCTCGGCCGAAGGCTGACCCGTTGGTCTGATCGGTACTCACACCAGCCATGCTGTCACGGTCGGCGGACACGGCGGGGCCGAGCCGCGCCTCCAGGCCGACGCCCGGCGCACGCGGACGTGCGCCGGGCGTCGGAGGTGACGGTCTCAGTACGCGGCCGACTGCCCGCCGTCGATCGGGACGACCGTGGCGTTGACGTAGGACGCGTCATCGGACAGCAGGAAGGCGACGACGGCGGCGATCTCGGGGGCCTCGCCGTAGCGCTTCGTCGGGTTGACCTGGATGAACTCCTCGGCGGCCTTGCGGGGGTTCTCCGCATCGAGCTGCTTCATCGAGTTCTCGACCATGGGCGTCCAGATGGCGCCGGGGGCGATGGCGTTGATGCGGATGCCGTAGCGGCCGTACTCGACGGCCGAGTTGCGGGTGAGGCCGACGACGCCGTGCTTGGCAGCCGCGTACCCGGACTGGTTGCCGATGCCGCGGATGCCGCCGACGCTCGCGGTGTTCACGACCATGCCGGAGCCCTGCTCACGCATGACCTTGAGCACCTTCTCGAGGCCGAGGAACACGCCGCGGAGGTTGATCGACACGACGCGGTCGAACTCGGCGGCGGTGAAGGACTCCGTGGGGTTCTGCTTGCCCTCGATGCCGGCGTTGTTGAAGAAGCCGTCGATGCGGCCGAAGCGCTCGGTGGTGGCGGTGACGTAGGCGTCGACCTGGGCCTCGTCGGACACGTCGGCGACGGTCGTCAGGACCTGCGCGTCCGGGGCGGCCTCGAGCACGGCGGTCTTCGTCGCCTCGAGCCCCTGCTCGGAGACGTCGACGAGGGAGAGCGCAGCGCCCTCGGCTGCCAGGCGGACGGCCGTCGCGCGGCCGAGGCCGGAGCCGCCGCCGGTGATGAGGACGACGCGGTCGGTGAAGCGGGTGGTGCCGGTGGTGGTTTCGGGCATGGTGGGAGGCCTCCTGAGGTCTTCGACGGTGAAGGGCTCGGGGTCCGCGGTGGGGCAGCGAGTCCGATCGATGCATCTGCATCGAGATGCCTAGACTACACCTGTCGTTTAACCGCGGAGTCAGCAGGCGTCCAGCACCCGCACCATCGCGCTGCCTGCCTCAGCTCGTGACGATCGAGGTCGTCGTTGCCATGGTCGCAGCCATGATCACGACGATCGTCGCGGCCTCGATCTGCTCGAGCACGGCCTTCACCGCCGGGCTCGCCCAGGTACCCGAGGTGATCCCCTTCACCAGGTCCTTGTCGACGGCGCCGAACTGCTTGCGCAGGGTGTTCGTCGCGTCGAGCAGGCCGATGACCGCGGCGGAGAACGGCGTGGGTCCTGCTCGGCCAGCCAGCACGTCCCCGATGCCGGAACGCAGCAGTGCCTCCGGGGCTCCGTCCCGCTCCGGGTGCTTCGTGGTGGGGAAGAGGCCGAGCGCCTTGCCCTGCTCGACGCTGATGATGCCCCTGGCGACGAGGCCGGCGAACACGTCGTCGCGCAGCCGCTGCTTGCCGAGTCGGCTCACCCACCACTTCGCCTTGCGCGGTGCACCGGATGCCGCGATCGACCCAACGACGCCGTCGAGCACCGGGTCGCCCGTGGCGGCGCCGTTGACGACGGTGACCAGCCCGCCCTGCAGCGAGAGGACACCGCGGAGTGCGAGGTCAGCGAGGACCGCGCCCGCGAGACCGGTGTCCAGCGTCTGCCCGTCGAGGGACTTGCGGCCGTCGGGCTCGACCTGCAGGAGCGCGAACGCCTGTGGGACCGTGAGTTGCTCAGCCATGCCCGCAGCCTGCCACGCGGGGCGGAGGTGCGCCGGGCCTCCGAGCCGACACCCAGCGGCGCCGGACCCGCCCGACGTCAGCAGGCGTCCAGCACCCGCACCATCGCGTCCCGTTCCGCCGGAGCCACCCACAGGTGGTACTTCGCCTTCACCGTGACCTGGTGCTCGATGTAGGTGCAGCGGAACGCCTTGTTCGCGGGGAGCCAGGTCGCCGCGTCGCCGGAGCCCTTCTGCGAGTTGGACCGGCCGTCGACGGCGAACAGGTTCACCGGGTCGTTCGCCAGCGCCTGCCGCTCGGCCTCGGTGAGCCGCTGCGCTCCGGTGCGCCAGGCGTTCTCGAGCGCGACGACGTGGTCGATCTGCACGAGGGTCGAGGTCGTGTTGCCGCGCACGAAGTCCACCGTCGCACCCGTGTACGGCGAGACGAGGGTGCCGGTGAGCACCTTGCAGCGGCCCTCGCGGGTGATGTCGGCGAGGTCGCGCGCGAGGACGTCGTTCCGGGTGTCGCACCCGTTGTGGTCGACGTCGAGCCAGGCGCTGCCGAAGTCACCGGTGCGGTCGTAGCCGGTGCCGGCTGCCTTGCCCTTGACGGGCAGGTCGGCGAGCTGGGTACGCGCGCGGACCGCGTCGGCGTCGGTTCCGCGGCTGACGGTCGGACTGGAGGCGGGGCTCGCCCCCGACGACGCCTGCTGCGGTCCGATCGTGGTCGTCTCCCCGGCCGTGGGACCGCCCGCAGCGGTCGTGCCCGCCGCGTCGGCGTCCGGTCCGAGGACACCGGTGGCGTCGAGGGCGTAACCACCCACGGCGAGGGCCAGGACGACGAGGACGGAGGTCAGGGTGATGCGGCTGCGGCGTCGACGGGACGTCATGCGGTGGGACTCCAGGTGGTGCGGGCGGAACGTGGTGCGGGTCGAACGGGGGATCAGGTCAGCAGGGAGCGGATGTCGTCGGCGGTCAGGTCGTCGGCGAACAGGGCGTCGTCGTCGATCATCGTGGCGAACAGCTCGGCCTTGCGGGCGGCGAGGGCGAGGACCTTCTCCTCGATGGTGTCCTCGGCGATGAACCGCTGGACGCTGACCGACCGGGTCTGCCCGATGCGGTGCGTGCGGTCCACGGCCTGGGACTCGGCGGCGGGGTTCCACCACGGGTCGAGGACGAACACGGTGTCCGCCTCGGTCAAGGTGAGCCCGAACCCGCCGGCCTTCAACGAGATGAGGAACGCCGGAGCGGTGCCCTGCCGGAAGCGCTCGATGACCTCCGGGCGCTTGCGGGTGGAGCCGTCGAGGTACTCGTAGCCGATGCCCCGGGCGTCGAGGGCGTCCGAGACCATCCGCAGGAACGAGGTGAACTGGCTGAACACCAGGGCGCGACGGCCCTCTGCTGCGAGCTGCTCGAGTTCGTCGAGCAGCAGGTCGAGCTTGGCGGAGGGGATCGGGGTCGATCCCGACGTGACGTCCGAGTCCGACGACGACCCGGACGACCCGGACGACACCAGCGCCGGCGACAGCGCGAGCATCCGCAGCAGCGTCAGCGACCGGAACACGATCATCCGGTTCTTCGACAGGTCGTCGATCAGGTCGAGGACCTTCAGGCGCTCCCGGTTCAGGGTGCGCTCGTACAGCTCCCGGTGCGCCGGGTCGAGCGTGACCCGGACCACTTGTTCCTGCTTCGGCGGCAGGTCGGCCGCGACGGCTTCCTTCGTGCGGCGGAGCATGAGCGGCCGGATCCGTCGGCGCAGCCGCCCGGTGAGCTCTTGCCGGGCCTCGCCGCGGAGCTCGGGCGAAGCGAGGGGCTTCACGTAGTCGTCGCCGAACCGGGTCCAGGTCGACAGCAGTCCCGGCGCGACGATGTGGAACAGTGCCCACAGGTCCGTCAGGCCGTTCTCGAGCGGTGTGCCGGTGATCGCGAACTTCACCGGTGCCTGCAGCTCCGAGGCCACACGGTGGGTCTGGGACTGCGGGTTCTTCACGAACTGGGCCTCGTCGAGCACCAGCGCCGACCACGGCAGGTCGGTCCAGGCGCGGGCGTCGAGCCGGAGCAGCGCGTACGAGGTGACGACGATGTCCGACGCAGCGGCGGTCCGGGCGACGAGCCCCGGGTCCTTCAACGACGTCGAGGTCACCGTCGCAACCCGCAGCGACGGCACGAACTTCGCCGCCTCGGCGGCCCAGTTGCCGACGACCGAGGTCGGTGCGACGACCAGGAACGGGGGCGCGTCGGGCTCCGCGGCACGGCGGGCGGCGACCATCGCGAGCACCTGCAGTGTCTTGCCGAGCCCCATGTCGTCGGCGAGCACCCCGCCGATGCCGTGCGTCACCAGGAACGACAGCCACGCGTACCCGGCGTGCTGGTACGGCCGCAGGTCGGCGTGCACGGTGTCCGGCACGGGGACGTCACCCGGGGGAGTCGCCCCGAGCAGCCCCGAGGCGATCGCCTGCCACCGCTCGTCGTGCGAGGTCTCGTCGGCCAGTAGATCGAACTCGGTCCACAGCCCGGCGTGCAGGGGCGTGACGGCGATCGGCTGGTCGGGCTCCCACTCGTCCAGGTCGCGGGCCTCGTCGATGAGTTCCTTGAGCCGGTCGAACGCGGGGTCGGCCAGCGACAGGTACGAGTTGTCGACGAGCTTGAGCCGTCGCTGCCGACCCGCGAGCGCGGTGAGCAGCGGCGTGAAGGGGATCTGCTTGCCGTTGACGCTGACGATGATGCCGAGGTCGAACCAGTCGTGCTTGTCCGACGGCATCGTCGTGACACGGATGTGCGGCCGCCCGCTCAACCGCTCGTAGTCGAGCCGCTCACCCTGCACGACCGTGCGGACGCCGAGCGACGGCAGCTCGGGCAGGAACTCGTTCGCGAACACCGCGACGTCGGCCCCGTCGATGGTGCCGTCCTGGAACCAGTCCAGTCCGCCACCGGGTCCGGCAGGGCGGACGGGAGGCCCGGCCTGCGTCACGTCGTCGGCCGGCGTCGTCGACGTGGTCGGCTCCACCGCCGCGGCCGGGTCCGCGACGGGAGTGTCGTCGGTGCCGGCCGGATCGTCGGCGGCACGGAGCCCGGACAGGTCGGGGAGCGGGCCGTGCAGGGACACGGGGTCCTTCCGGCCGTCGACGTGCCAACGCCAGTGCAGGTGCACGCGGTCGTCGGTGCGCGGGGCGCGGGCCGGCTCGAAGGTCGCGGTGAGCACGAGCTCCGGCGGGGTGCGCTCCGGCAGCTCCACCGAGCCGTCGGAACTGACCAGGCCGAGGGCACCGCGCAGCCGGGGTGACCAGTCGGCCAGGAACTCGTCGACCTCGGCGGTCGGCACGGTGATCCGGGTGCCCTCGACGAGCATGCGCCGCTGGTCCTCGGGCACCGGCGCCGGGGTCGGTGCGACGGCCACCGTGAACTCGGGGCTCTCGCGGAACACGTAGACGCCGTGGTCGCCGATCATCCGCGCCGCTCCGGGCACCACGGGCCGGCCGTCGAGCACGGCACTCGCGCCGATCACCACGGCGTCGTCGTGCCGGGCGACGTCGAGCAGCACCTGGGCCTGCGTGCCGAGCACAGCACCGCCTTCGCGCTTGCCGGTGACGAACGCGATGTCGAGCGCCGCTGCCTGCTGCAGGAGCGGCCAGAGCAGGGGGCTCCGGAAGTCGTCGAGGTGCAGCCAGTCGCTCTCACCCGGCAGGCCCGCGAGCTGCCCGGCGCGGTGCAGGGCGGCGAGCTGCAGGAACCAGGCGTGCTGCTCGGCACCGACGCCGAGCCGGTTCTGCGAGTAGGGGAGTGTGCCCCAGGTCAGCTGCCCGCGGACCCAGTTGCCGGCGTCGCTGCGGGTCACCGGCCGGACGCCGAGCCGCACGCTGCGGGACGGCGCCGGCAGGGCGCGGCCGGCGGCACGGGCGCGCGAGGCGAGCTTGGCGGGGACCGCGTCACGCAACTCGAACTGCAGTCCCATCCGGGTGCCCTGCGGGGTGGGCGCCCGCTCGTCGTCACCGGCGAGGCGGGCGAGGTCGTGCCTCCAGTCCGAGGGCGGCGGAGCCGGCGTTTCCGGACGTGGGCCGGCGTTCGCGGCGAGGGCGCGGGCGTTGATGGTGAGGAGCGCGGCCGCGACGTGCTTGCAGTCGCCGCCGAGCGGGCAGCTGCAGGTGCTGCGGACCGGGCGGACGAAGTCGCCGCGCGCCGGGGTGGTGTCGACGCGGAGTTCGTAGGGTTCGTCGGCGGTGCCGGACACGACCGCGGTGACCGTGCCGTCGTCGTCGTGCCAGGTGGCGTCGTCGACCAGGCCGGCGCGGACGACGTCGCGTGCGCGGCCGAAGGTCTGCGGCCCGACGAAGCGGATGACGTCGACGGCGTCGATCATCGGGGCAGCAGGCACGGGACCATCGTGCCAGTCACCACCGACGATCCCCGCCGCCACCCTGTGCGACGAACATCTGACAGGACTACCGTCCAACTCGGAGCGCGACGACTGCGGTCCACGGAACCGATTGGAAACGCATGCCGGACCGACTGCGGTGGGTACGCGACTCAGCCGACCACTGGAACGGGTGGATCGACGCCGAGGTCGTGTGCGACATCACCCGGACCGACACGTACACCGTCGATTCCCCGGACCACTCGTTGACCGGCGGGCACTCGTCCTTCGAGAGCGCGGCGGCCCAGGTGCACGGCTGGGTGCGCTGGACCGGCCGTTAGGCCGCAGAGCGCAGCCTGGTTGTACGACCACCCGCTGCTCCCTAGCGTGAGAGGGCAGGTCGGCAACACAACGCACGTGATCACACCGCTCTGCTCCAGGAGAGAGAGGTGTTCCCGTGACCGACACGACCGAGTCGCAGACGCCCGCTCCGGGGTCCGATCCTGCTGCACGCCCCGCCCAGCCACGTTCGCTCGTCGCCGTGGCCGGCCAGGACACCGACGAGGCCATCAGCTCGCTCGCCGGCATGTACGCGGGCAAGGCCTGGTACTCCCGGGCCCTCGACCAGGACTACTGGTTCAAGTACGTCGGTGTCGGTGACGAACGGCTGAGTGTCCGCCGTTCCCAGATGCACGGGTACCTGCGCGGTGACGTCGCCACCGAGGGTGAGGTCGTCGTCCAGTGGCTCGAACGCGGCGAGGCCCGCGTCGACGTCGGTCGCGACGAGGTCCGCATGCAGCCCGGCGTCCCGACGCTGTTCCCCGTCGAGCGCCGGTTCGAGATGGAGTACCAGGACTGGGACCAGCGCCTGGTGCACCTGCGCCGTGACCTGGTGCTCGACGTCGCCGCCGAGGACCACCTGGTCGACGGCACCATGGCGTTCGACACCACGACGACGCCTGACTCCGCAGCGCTGGGCCAGTGGCGGACCGCCGTGTCCGGCGCGCTCCGTGCGCTGCGCGAGGAGGGCGACGAGTCCCTCGCCTGGCACGAGGCGCAGCGTGACGTCGCCCGGGCCCTGTTCCGCATGTACCCGCTGCAGGCCGAACGGTTCCCCGCGGGCTACGGCACCCGCAGCGACGGACGGCTCCGCGCCGCGGTCGAGTTCATCCAGGCGCACGCCCACCAACCGCTCACCGTCGCCGACATCGCGCAGGCGGCGGGGCTGAGCATCCGGGGGATCCAGGAGTCGTTCCAGCGGGCGTTCGAGCGCTCGCCGATGACGTACCTGCGCGAAGTGCGGCTCGGACGGGTGCACGAGGAACTGCGGATCCTCGACCCGCAGGCGACCTCGGTGGCGGACGTCGCGCGGCGGTGGGGCTTCGCGCACATGGGGCGGTTCGCCTCGGTGTACGCGAACCGGTTCGGGGAGTACCCGCGGGAGACGTTGCGGCGCTGAGGGGCGTGGGCGTCGGCTGTGCTCGGCGCTTTGTGGCCTGTGCTCAGCGCTTCGCCGGCTCGGCGAGCTTGCTGTGCTTCCGCGAGTACCCGAAGTAGACGCCGAGCCCGATCGCGAACCAGATCGCGAACCGCACCCACGTCTCCCACTGCAGGAACGTGACGAGCCACAGCGACGCGATGACGCCGATGATCGGGATGACGGGCATGAACGGCAACCGGAACTGGCGGTCCAGGTCGGGCTGCCGGTAGCGCAGCACCACCACGGCCGAGCACACCACCACGAACGCGAGCAGGATGCCGATGTTCGTGAGCTCCGCGACGACACCGATCGGCAGCACCCCGGCCAGGATCGCCGACGCGATGCCGAGGATCCAGGTCACCCGGGTCGGCACGTGCCGCTTCGGGTCGGTCTTCGCGAACCACTTCGGCATCAGGCCGTCGCGGCTCATCGAGAACCAGACGCGCGAGGCACCGAGCATGAACGTCACCAGCACCGTGACGATGCCGACGATGGCACCGATCGCGATGACGTTGGCGACACCGCCGAGCCCGACCGACGCGAACGCCGACGAGAAGCCCGACGCCGGGTCGATGTCGGTGTACTTCTGCATCCCGGTGAGCACGAGCGTCGCCAGGACGTACAGCACCATCGAGATGCCGAGGGACAGCAGGATCGCCTTCGGCATGTGCTTGCGGGCGTCGGTGGACTCCTCGGCGGCGGTGGACATGGCGTCGTAGCCGAACACGGCGAAGAACACGGTGGCGGCACCGGTCATCACGCCGCCGAAGCCGAACGGGAAGTACGGGGAGTAGTTGGCGCTGTTGATGTGGAACACGCCGAGCACGACGATGAGCACGACGAGCGCCACCTTGATGCCGACGGCGACGAACTCGAACCGTGCGGCGCTCCGGATGCCGCGTGTGAGGACGAACGCGGTGAGCAGGCACAGCGCGATCGCGAAGACGTCGATCACGTGGCCGTCACCGGTGCCCGGGGCGCCGAGCATCCATGCGGGCAGGTCGATGCCGAACTGACCGACCAGGAACCCGACGTAGCCGGAGATGCCGATCGCGACCACCGCCACGATCGCCGTGTACTCGAGCAGCAGGTCCCAGCCGATGAACCACCCGACGATCTCGCCGAGCACCGCGTAGCCGTACGTGTACGCGCTGCCCGCCTTCGGGATGAGCCCCGCGAACTCGGCGTACGACAACGCGGCGGCTGCGCTCGCGACCCCGGCGACCAGGAAGCTGATCAGCACCGCGGGTCCGGCGACGCCGTTCGCGACGGTGCCGGCGAGGGTGAAGACGCCGGCGCCGATGATGCCGCCGATGCCGATCGCCGTGAGCTGCCACAGGCCGAGGTGCCGTTTCAGGCCGCCCTCGCCCCCGGCCTCGTCATCGATCGTGTCGATGGGCTTCCGTCGGAACAGGGTGCGTGTCGTCGTCGTCACCCGCCCATGGTGCACCCGGAGGCGATTCCGCGCACGCACGCGGCTGCACCGCAGGCACCGGGCGTACACCTGGAGCATGCGCCACCCGAAGAGGACCGAGCCCGGCCCCGGCCAGGAGTCCGTCTGGGACTACCCCCGCCCGCCCGCCGTCGAGCGGGTCACCGCACGCGTCGTCGTCCGTCTCGGCGGCACGGTCGTCGCCGACACGACCGACGCCGTCCGCGTGCTCGAGACCTCACACCCGCCGGTCTACTACCTGCCGATGGCCGACCTGGTCGAGGGGGCGTTGGTCAAGGCGTCCGGCTCGAGCATGTGCGAGTTCAAGGGCCTGGCGCGCTACTTCGACGTCGTCGGCGGTGACGGGACGGTCGCGAGCCGTGCCGCCTGGAACTACCCGACGCCCGTGCCCGGCTACGAGTCGCTGCGGGAGCGCGTCGCGATCTACCCGTCGGCGATGGACTCGTGCGAGGTCGGCGGAGAACGGGTCCAGGCGCAGGACGGCGACTTCTACGGCGGCTGGATCACGGCGGACATCGTCGGGCCGTTCAAGGGCGCGCCCGGCACGCTCGGCTGGTGACCCGGCTTCGTCCGGCGGGGCGGCCCTGACCCGGGGTGTCTCGTTTCGTGCGCGACGGGGCGGACCCGACCCGGGCCTCCCGGCCGGACCGCGTCAGCGGTTGGCGTACGGCGACCAGAACGGCGGCGGGAACGCGCCCCCGGTCACGATCACGAGCACCTGCCAGACGAGCATGACGAGCCCGACGGTCCCGATCACGATGCCGATCCACGACCACACCTGCACGGCTCGGCGACGACCGGCGATCCGGATCGCCCGCCAGCCACTGAGCACGCACACCAGCCCGAACACCGCACCGAGCAACACGTGCTGCACGGTCGACTGTGCGGGCACGATGATGCCGAGGTAGAACGCGACCGGTCCGAGCACCACCGCGAAGGTCGCCGGGGCTGCCGGCGGTTCGTGGTCTCGAGCGACTGCTCCCATGGACCGCATGTTAGCGAGTGAACCTCGCTTCGAACACGTCCGAGTCGCGCAGCGCGGGCACCCGGTCGCGGGAACGGGCACCATGGAGGCATGCGTTCCTTCTTCCGCGTCCTGCTCGGCCTGGCCCTCGTCGTCGCGGGCACGAGTCACCTCACCTTCGCGCGCAAGGAGTTCACGGCGCAGGTCCCCGAGTTCGTCCCGCTGGACGACGACACGACGGTGCTCGCATCGGGGGTCGCGGAGATCACACTCGGCTCGGCCCTGGTGCTCGCTCCGAAGCCGGCCCGCCGCTTCGTCGGCTCGGTCGCGGCCCTGTTCTTCACGGTGATCTTCCCCGGCAACCTGTCGCAGTGGGTCAACCGGCGCGACGCCTTCGGTCTGGACAGCGACGAGAAGCGCTTCGTCCGCCTGTTCGGTCAGCCCGTCCTCATCGCGCTCGCCCTCTGGTCGACGCGCGGCCGGCGCTCCTGATGGGCGCGCCCGCGCGGCAGTCCGGCCCGGCCCCCGGGACGGGTCCTGGGGCGGGTCCTGCGTCGGGTCCGGATCCGCTCGGGTCCGGTCCGGCGCGTTTCGGTCGGGAGGCCCGGCACCCCCTGGCAGGACGCGCTCGCGTCGCGGACGTGGTCGCGTCCACGGCGCTGCTCGTCGTGCTCACGGTCGGTGCGTTGGCAGCGGGGTGGGGGATCAGGCTCATGTCGCTGGCGTTCGTGTCGTGCGCGGCGCCGGGCAACACCTGCAACGAGACGCTGGGGGACTCGGTCGTCGTCGTGGGACCGATCGTCGTGGCGGCGGTGCTGGTCGCGACGATCGCGGTCTGCGTCCTGCGGCTCGTGCGGCGTCGGCTGACCTGGCCGGTGGTGCTCGTCGGCATGGCGGCCATCGTCGCGGTGTTCTTCGCCTCGCTGCTGCTCGTCGACAGCTCGGTCACGCACGGCATCTGAGGGACTCTTCCTCCACAGGCTGGGTTCGTGGAGCGGCTCTCCACAGAACCCGGACCGCGCCTCGGGTGGGGGCTTCCGGTTCGCCACGCTGGAGCCATGCCTGACACCGAGATGCTCGACCGCCTGATCCGTGAACCCGTCCGCACCGACGACGACGTCGTCCGACTCGTCGAAGCCGTCGTCGAACGGCCGCTGCGCCGGCAGTGCTGGGTGCTGTTCCTCGACGACCGCGGGATGTCGATCCCGTTCCTGCTGCCGATCGCCGACCTGCCGTACTCCCCGGACGAACACGTCGACGACTTCGCGGCCCTGATCGCCGACATCGTGGCGCAGCTCGGGGCCGTCGACGTCGTGCTCGTGTGGGAACGCCCCGACGCCGACCGGCTCTACCCGGTGGACTGGGAGTGGGTCGACGCCTGCGCCTGTGCCCTCGACGAGCAGTCGGTCCGGCTCCGCGCCCAGGTCGTCGTGCACTCCGGCGGAGCCGCGATCGTCGAGTTCGACGAGGAGACGCAGGCGGTGGCCTCGTGAGCGGTCAGCCCTGGGGAGCGGCGTCCGGCACGTCCTGGCCGGTGAGCTCCTCGACGATCGCCTTCGCCTGCGGCCACGACTTCGCGTAGTGGTCCGGGTCGGAGTTGATCTGCACCGCGTGCGCCATCTGCGTCGGGCTCATCGTCTTCCAGCCGGGGACCTTCACGAGCTTCGTGTAGAACATCGTCGCGGCCGTGTACGGGTCCATCCGCTGCTCGTACGTGCCCCAGGCGCCGTTGTCGCGCTGCTGGAACAGGCCGCGGCTGTCCGGGCCTGCGGCGTCGCCGTGGTCCAGGTTCACCAGGCTCGACTCGCCGATCGCGGTCATCACCCCGACGGCCTGCGTGTGGGGGCCGATGCCGAGTGCCTGGGCGGCTTCGATCACGTGTGCGGCGTTCACCAGGCGGTCCTGGCAGAAGCCGCCGACGGGTCCGGCCGGCACGACCATCCCGCCGATCGTCTTCGAGGCGACGGCCGGGCACGCGGGCGTCGGGGTGGCGGCGCTCGACTTCGCGATGCCGGCGAGCGAGTTGACCGCGATCACCACGAGGACGACCACGCCGATGCCGACCGCCACGATCCCGGCGCCGAACACCGAGGCGAGGGTGATGCCGACACGGCGCATGACGGGACCTCTCGAGGGGCTGGGCGGGTGCTGGGCGGGCGGAGCGGGAAGAGCAGCACGAGCGTACGGGCGCCTCCTGGGAAGCCTGCGGCGGCCCGCCGTGGTTGCACGCTTCACGAGTGACGGTTCTGGTTCACGAAGCGGGGGCTTCGCGAACCAGAACCGTCACGGGTCGTTCGTGCACCGCAGTCAGCGCTCGCGTCGACCGTCCTGTCGACCCCGACGCAGGCGCCAGCCTCCGGCGGACAGCGACAGCGCGGCGATCACCGCGATGACGACGGTCCAGATGACACTGGTCGCGTCCATCAGACGTCGCGGTGGTCGTGCGGCGGGCGCTGCACCTTCGTCGGCTCCGTCACGAGTCCGGTCGGGGCCTTCTCGGCCTGCTTCCGTCCGTGGGTGAACCAGGTCAGGATCCAGAGCAGCACGCCCAGGGCCAGCAGCGCGCCGGCGATCTGGTACTGCTGCGGGTCACGACCGGACGAGAACGGCAGGACGAGCCAGAGGCACGTGATGATGCCGATGACCGGGATGATGACGCCCGCGCGGAAGTGCTTGTGGTCGACCTTGTCGCGGCGCAGCACGAGCACGGTCACGTTCACGACGGCGAACACCGTCAGCAGCAACAGCGAGGTGGTGCCACCGAGGACGACGACGATGGGGGAGTCCGGGTCGAGCGAGACCCACCCGATCAGCAGCAGCGAGATGAGCGTGGTGAAGACGATCGCGGTCGACGGGGTGCGACGGGCGGGGGAGATGCGGGACAGGAAGCCCGGCAGCACGCCCTGCTTGCTCATGCCGTAGAGCAGGCGCGACGCCATCATCATGTTGATCAGGGCGGTGTTGGCGACGGCGAACATCGAGATGAAGGGCAGTAGGTCGGCGATCGGGAAGTCCGGTGCGGCGGTCTGCACGACGGTGACGAGCGGGGTCTCGTTGCCGGCGAGCTCACCGATCGGCACGACGGCCACGGCGCAGATCGACACGAGGACGTAGATCACGGCGGTGATGCCGAGGCCGGTGAGCATGATCTTGGGGAAGATGCGCGAGGGGTCCTTGGTCTCCTCGGCCATGTTGACCGAGTCCTCGAACCCGACCATCGCGAAGAACGCCAGCGACGTCGCGGTGCTGATCGACAGCAGCAGGGACTTGTCCTCCGGCGTCTCGAACATCACGACCCGCGAGAAGTCCGCGTTGCCGCCCGCGATCGCCCAGAACCCGATCAGGATCACCATGACGAGACCGGACAGCTCGACGAGGGTCAGCACGACGTTCGTCTTGACGCTCTCGCTCACCCCGCGGAAGTTGATGAACATCACCGCGAGCATGAAGCCCATCGCGATGAGCATCACCACGCCGTTCGGCAGCTCGATGCCGAACCCGGCGCCGAGGTTCGCCGCGAACGCCCGCGATGCCGTCGATGCCGACGTGATCCCGGAACACATCACGATGAACGTCACGATGAAGGTGACGAAGTGGATGCCGAACGCCTTGTGCACGTAGAGGGCGGCACCGGCGGTCTGGGGGTACTTCGTCACGAGTTCGAGGTACGAGAAGGCCGTCAGCAGCGCGACCGCGAACGCGATGAGGAAGGGGAGCCACGCTGCCCCGCCGACCTCGGCCGCGACCTGGCCGGTGAGCGCGTAGACACCCGTGCCGAGGATGTCGCCGACGATGAAGAGCAGCAGGAGCTTGGGACCGATGACCCGGCGGAGCTCGTGCTGCTCCTGCTGTGGGCGGTCCGTCTTGGTGGTGGCCATGCGTCACCCTTGCGCGCGGAATGCCTTTCTGTCCAGTCCCACAGGAAGGTTTCTCGCGATCGCAACACGGTCGCTCGGCGACGGATACGCTCCGGCCATGGACCAGCAGTCGAACACCACCGAGGAGCCCATCGAGTTCGCGGACTTCAACGCGAAGCTCCTGGTGCTCGACGTCCTCTGCTACGACCTCGACGTCCTGGACCCCTACGACCCGGACGCCGAGGACGAGACCGACGAGGACCTCGACGTCGACGGGCAGGACGACCGGGCGCGCGAGTACTACGACGACCTCGACCTGCTGCCGTCGCACCTGTCGCTCGTCACCGAGATCACCGTGGACTCCGACCTCGAGGTCCTGCAGGACGTCCACCCCGGCTGGGACGGCTCCGACGACCGCTTCGACCCGCAGAACTGGGACGACCTGCTCGACCTGCCGGAGCTCCGCACCGTGTACGCCGCCGCACCACTGCCCGCCCACGTCGCCGAGCGGCTCGCGACCAAGGGCATCGAGGTCCGCTCCGCCTGAGCGGGACGCGACCGGGACGCGACCTGGACGCACCGGGGCGGACGGACGGCTAGCGGTCCAGCGCCCGCAGCTGCTCGGTGAACTGCGTCGCGCCGCCCTGCGCCGGGTGCCGCACGGCGGTCGCCTCGATGCCGGCCAGGGCGAGCGCTCCCTGCGCCTTCCGACCGACGGCGACCACCCGGACACGGTCCACGCCGCCGAGGGCCTCCAGCAGCGCAAGCGCGACGGGCGCGCCCGAGCGGACCTCGGAGGGCCGTGGCGTCCGGTTCGTCAGCCGGTCCGGTGCCACGAAGGGGTGGTGCGGGAAGATCGCCCACGCGACGGGGAGGGCACCGCGCCAGCCCTCCAGCGCAGCGTGCACGACGCGCGACGAGGCCTCCCACGGCGCCGTGGGCTCCGGTGGCACGCCGTACCCCGGTCCGAGCTCGCACATGCTCGTGAACGGCACACCCGTGTTCGTCATGCCGCGCCACCCCGGTGCCTCGGCCACGAGCAACGTGTCAGCCCCCGGCCCGGACTGCTCCAGGTACCGCGTCAGGTTCGCTCGCCGGAGTCGTCCCTCGGGCGATCCGACGTCGTAGAGCGCCTCGGCGTCAGACTCGATGGGCACCGCGTCGAGCGCCGCCCAGAACGCGGCGAACCGGCCGCCCGTCCCGCTCACGAGCGCCCGAGCACCCGGCGGTAGACGTCCTCGAGCCCCGCGGCCGACCGCTCCCAGCTGAGGCGCTCCGCGTGCTCCCGCCCTGCAGCGGCGAGCCCGGCGGCGTACGGCGCATCCGTCAGGATCCGCTCGATCTCGGCCGCCCACTCCTGCGGGTCACGGGACTCGAGCACGACGCCCGTCTCCCCGTCGACCACGGCCTCGCGCAGGCCCCCTGCAGCGGCGGCCACGACCGGGACCCCGGAAGCGGAGCCCTCGAGCGCGACGAGCCCGTACGTCTCGGAGTGGGACGGCACGAGCACGGCTGCCGCGCCACGGAACAGGAACGCCAGGTCGGCACGCGACTGCGGCCCGATGAAGGTGACGTGGTCGGCGATGCCCCGCGCGTCGGCGAGCCGACGCAGTTCGTCCACGTAGTCGCCTGCCTCACTCGAGACGTCGCCCGCGATGACCAGGGTGGGGCGGGCCTCCAGGCTGATGTCCGCGATCGCCTCGATCGCCAGGTCCAGGCCCTTGAGGGGTTGCACGCGCGCCGCCGCGACGACGTAGGGGGTGGCGGCGCGGCGCGCACCGACGGCGGCGGGGCGGAAGACGGACCCGTCGACCCCCGGTGGCACGATCCAGATGCGGGCGTCGTCGCCGCCGAGCCGGGTGCGCACGGTCGACGCCTCGGCTTCGGACACCACGACGACGGCGTCCGACTCGCGCGCGAGCAGTTCCTCGCCGGCGATGCGGCCGGCGGACTCGGGACGTTCGCCCTCGGACAGCGGCGTGGCCGGGTCGGCGGCGATGGAGTGGAACGACTGCACGTGGGGGATGCCGCGCTCGCGGGCGACGGGCAGCGCGGCCGCGCCGGAGAACCAGTGGTGCGAGTGCAGGACGTCGAACGGCCCGAGCTGCTCCAGCTCGTGGCGGAACGGTTCGATGAACGCGTCGTGCTCACCCTTCGGCACCGGCTCGGCCGGCCCCGCGGACAGGAACCGCAGGCACACGCCCGGCACGAGCGACACCGAGTCCGGCTGCGTCGGGGCGGACCGGCGCGTGATGATGTCCACGTGGTGGCCCAGGTCGGCCAGTGCCTCGGCCTGGTGCCGGACGACGACGTTCATGCCGCCGACCTCGCCCGAACCGGGTTCGTCTCCGGGGGAGGTGTGCAGCGACACCAGCCCGATGTGCAGGGGTTCGGTCGTCGTGCTCACCGCTCAACCCTAGCCGCGCGGCCCCCGCTGCGACGGGCGTGCGGGCGCCACCACGACGGGCCGGCGGCCCGCCTCGTCCAACGGGTCGCACAGGAGGGCCGGATCACCTCCCAGGATCTGCACGCGCTGGTCGCCGTGTCGCTCCCAGAACGCCGCCGTCCACGCGCACAGCGCCCCGTCGAGCAGGTCCTCGCGGTGCTTGTGCGTCGGACCGTGCAGCACCGACGGGTCGGCGAGCCGCCGCGTCAGCGGGTGCGACTTGAGCAGCAGCGGCGGGTCGAGCGGGGTCTCGCGCAGCCGCCGGACCAGCTCGTCGAACGCCTCGGCGCGACGGGCACGCGCCTCGGCGGCGGGGATCCGCAGGTCGAGTCGCTTGTAGCGGGGGCGTTCGACGTCGTAGCCGAGTTCCTCCACCCCCACCAGCGTCGTGTACGGGTAGCACTCGAACATCGCCGGACCGGTCCGTGCCCGCATGGCGTCCGTGTCGGAGACGTACCCGACGCCCAGTGCGGTCAGCCGGTCGAGCAGCGCTGAGCCGGCGCTCGCCGCAGATGCCTGGTTCGTCGGGTTCGCCGCGACCTTCCACCGGCCGTACCGCTGCCCGACCTGTCGTTCGGACTCGCGGATCCCCGTCGGGTTCGTCACGACGAGCGACGCGTCCACGGCAATCAGGGATCGTTGCCCCAGGTGCGCGGCGACCCAGTCGGCCACGGCGTCAACCCCGCGGGCCCACCCGGCGTCGGTGATCGTGCCGTCGGAGTCCATCGCGACCAGCCCGGTCTCGTTCGCGGCCTTCCGATCCGAGCCGAGTCCCCACGCCAGGTCGATGCCGAGGTACGCGTTCACCCGCCCATCCTGCCGACCCTGGCCGCAAGACACCGGTGTCCGCGCGCTGAACACCGGCGTGCGCGTGTTCGACCAGGGAACACCGGTGTCTTGCGGGAACAAGAGCGGTCCCGGCTGCGGGCGGGCGGCCGGCACGCGTGTACGGTCCGCTGCATGGCGAGCGAAGCGACGACGGTGCGGGTGCCGGGGCCCGACGGTGACCGCGAGGTCCGGATCAGCAGCCCCTCGCGGGTGCTCTGGCCCGAGGCGGGCATCACGAAGCTCGACCTCGCGGAGTACCTCGTCACGGTGGGCGACGCCTTCGTCCGGGCGAACGGGGACCGGCCGATCTCGCTGCAGCGGTTCCCGGGCGGCGTCGACGGTGAGCAGTTCTTCTCGAAGAACCCGCCCAAGGGGGCGCCCGACTACGTCCGCTCGGTGACGGTGACCTACCCGAGTGCCCGGTCACACCCGCAGCTCGTGATCGACGAGCCGGCCGTGGCGGTGTGGGCCGCGCAGATGAACACGGTGGTGTTCCACCCGTGGGCTTCTCGTGCCGAGGACAGCGACCACCCGGACCAGCTCCGCATCGACCTCGACCCGCAGCCCGGCACCGACTTCGGCGACACGGTGCCGGTGGCCGAGGAGCTCCGGAAGGTCCTCGGCGAGGTCGGTCTGACCACCTGGATCAAGACGAGCGGCAACCGTGGCCTGCACGTGTTCGCACCGATCCGCCCCGAGCACGAGTTCCTCGAGGTGCGGCATGCAGTGATCGCTGCGGCGCGCGAGCTCGAACGACGGATGCCCGACCGGGTCACGACGGCGTGGTGGAAGGAGGAGCGGGGGCAGCGGATCTTCGTCGACTTCAACCAGGCGAACCGCGACCGCACGATGGCCGGTGCCTACAGCCCCCGGGCCCTGGCGCACGCCTCGGTGTCGACGCCGATCGGGTGGGACGAACTGCGCACCGCGGACCCGACAACGTTCACGATCCGCACGGTACCGGAGCGGCTGCGGACCACGGGCGACCCGTGGGAGTCGATGGGGGAGCAGCCGGGCAGCATCGCGCCGCTGCTCGAGTGGTGGGAGCGGGACCTGGCGAACGGCGAGGGTGAGCTGCCGTTCCCGCCGGACTTCCCGAAGATGCCGGGGGAGCCGCCGCGCGTGCAGCCCTCACGGGCGAAGAAGCCGAGCTGAGCCCGAGCGGCCGAGGGACCGAGCAACCGGCGGCCGAATGCCGAACAGCCGCGGCCGAGCCTCAGGCTGCGGAGGAGACGTCCCGCTGACGGTCCGGGTCCTCGACGCGCGTGGTGTGCGTCGGCAGCCCGATGCTGGCGGTGTGCAGGCGGGTCAGCCGCGACCAGGTGCCGCGGTGCACGTCGGTGATGCCGTCGACGATCACGAGCCGAGTCCGACCGTGACGAGTGCGAGCGCCGTGGCGGTCACGCCGGCGATGGCGCTGATGACCGCGCTGAGCTGCAGGACGCGCTGGCGCCGTGCCTCTCGGACTTCTGTGAAGGGGCTCCGCCGAGGGTGGCGGACAAGCGTGCTGGTGCTCATGTCGACCGCTTTCGATCCGGGCGCCCGGACTGGACGCCTCGTGCTGCTGAGATCATCCTGGCACGGCTTCGCTAGTTCGGCTAACTACTTTTCCGCGAACGTGACAGAACAGCGACAAACGGACACCGCAGTGCGTTCCGTCGTCAGGACAGCACGTCGCTCAGGTCGTAGGCACTGGGCACCTCGAGCTGCTCGAACCCGCACGACGTCGCCTCGCGGTCGGGCCGCCACCGCTCGAACTGCACGGTGTGCCGGAACCGGTCGCCCTCCATCTGGTCGTACCGGACCTCGAGCACCAGCTCCGGCGCCAGCCGGACGAACGACGTGTCGCGACCCGACGAGAACCGCGACCGTTCCCCGTCACCGGTGACGGGCCTCCCGTCCGCATCGCGGAGCACGACGGGCTCGAGCTCGTCGATCAACGCGGCCCGGCGCTTGTCGGAGAAGGCGGAGACGCCGCCGACCTGGCGGAGCTCGCCGTCCGCGTCGTACAGGCCGACCAGCAGCGACCCGACGCCGGAGCCGCTCTTGTGCACGCGGTAGCCGATGGCGACGACGTCGGCGGTGCGGTGGTGCTTGATCTTGAGCATCGAGCGCTTGTTCGGTTCGTACGGCCGCGCTCGCGGCTTCGCGACGACGCCGTCGAGCCCGGCGCCCTCGAACGTGGTGAGCCACTCGCGCGCCTGCTCGACGTCGAGCGTGGTGCGGGTGACGAAGAGCGGGTCGGTCATCGCGTCGCCGAGCTGCTCCAGGCGCTCGCGGCGCTCGTCGAACGGGCGGTCCACCAGCTCTTCGCCGTCCACCGCCAGCAGGTCGAAGGCCACGAACTGCGCCGGCGTCTCGACGCTGAGCTTGGCGATCCGCGAGGCCGCCGGGTGGATGCGCTGTGACAGGGCCTCCCAGTCGAGGCGCTCGGCACCGGGCTCACCGGAACGCAGGATCACCTCGCCGTCCAGGACGACCGGGTGGTCGCGGCCGCCGAACTGCGCGCGGAACGCCTCGACGAGCTCGGGGAAGTACCGGGTGAGCGGCTTGGCGCCGCGGCTGCCGATCTCGACGTCGTCACCGTCGATGGTCACGATGCCGCGGAAGCCGTCCCACTTCGGCTCGTACCGCAGCCCGCCCTTCGTGCTGTCCGGATCGGGGACGGTGGCGACGGCCTTGGCGAGCATCGGTGCGATCTCCATGGGTCCTGTCTACTCGCGCGCGTCGGCGGGGCTGTCGGCGCGGCCTGCGCCGTCTGCCTGGAGACCCGTGCTCCGCCCGGCACGTGCGTTCGGTGAGCAGAAATGGTCGGGTCCAGTGCCCGCACCCGACCATTTCTGCTCACCATGCGTCGGGAGCAGGGCCGTCGCCGGGCAGGTCGGCGCGCGTCGGTAGGGTGGCCAGCGTGACGACCGTGCCCCCGCCGGCAGCGCCGGCCCCGGAACCGATCAGCCCCGTGCAGGCCGCTGCGCTCCGCGACGGCGTCCTGCCACCCGTCGAGCAGGTCCGGCCGGGCATCTGGACCCTCGCGGTGCCGTTCCGGTTCGGGGTGCCCGACGCGACCCTGGTCTACGTCGTCGAGGGGGCGGACGGCTCGCTCGCGGTGATCGATCCCGGGTGGTCTGCCGACGGCGGGCTCGCCGAGCTGCGGGACGGTCTCGCCACGATCGGTCGGACCCTGGACGACGTGTCGCTCGTGGCCGTGACGCACCTGCACGCCGACCACCTGGGTGCCGCGGCGGCCATCCGCCGGGCGACGGGTGCACGTGTGGCGATGCACGGCCTCGAGGTCCGTGCGCTCGAACGGGAACGCGCCGACGCCGAGCGGAACGACGCCGACATCGCGACGTGGGGGCTGCCCGAACACCTGCGGGCCGGGGTCGTCGAGGCGTGGGGCAGCGGACGCCGGATCGGGATGGGCCGGATCGAGGCGCCGTACGCGGACGTGCTGCTCGAGGACGGCGACCTGCTGCCGATCCCCGGTCGGACGATCCGCACGCTGTGGACCCCGGGGCACACGAGCGGGCACGTGTGCTTCCTCGACGAGGCCGATGGCCTGCTGTTCTCCGGCGACCACGTGCTGCCGCGGATCAACTCCGGCATCGGACTCGGCGGCCGGACCAGGACGAACCCGCTCGGCGACTACCTGGCGTCCCTCGCGCGGCTCGACCCGTACGCCGACCTCGAGGTCTGCCCGGGGCACGAGTACCGGTTCCGGGACGTCGTCACCCGCGCGCAGACCCTGGCCCGGCACCGGGAGGAACGCTCGCTCCACGTCGCCGCGGCCCTCGACGCACTGGACCGTCCGACGCTGTTCGAGGTCGCCGCCCGGGTTCCCTTCAGTGGCGGGATCGAGTCGATGACCGGGTTCCTGCTCGCGAGCGCCCTGACGCAGACGGCCTTCCACGCGGAGCTGCTCGGGCGGGCCGACGAGGTGCGGCCCGCCTGACGAACGCCGCGGCCGCGGGGGTCAGCCGAGCGTCGTCGCCAGGCGCTCGATCGTCGTCTTCGCGTCGGCGAGTTCCGCGGCGGCGTGGTCGGCCAGCGGTGCGAGGTCCGGCAGCCGGTCGGCCAGGGTCGCGCTGACGGTGATCGGGTACAGCTTCATGCCGAGCGCGGTGCCGAGCACGATGTGCAGGACGGGGGAGCCGTGGTCCCAGCCCTCGGTCGGGGTGCCGGCGTCGTAGGTGGCGCCGCGGCTCACCACGGTGACGACGGGGCGTCCGGCCAGGGGCTGCACGCCGCCGGTCAGGATGCCGGGCACGTGGATGCGGTCGATCCAGGCCTTCAGGGTCGACGGCACCGTGTAGTTGTACAGCGGCGCACCCACCACGACGACGTCGGCGGCCAGGAGCTCGTCGATGACCGCTTGACGAAGGGCCTCGGCCTCGGGCGCGACGATCTCCTCGGTGGTGCGGTCGGCGGCCGCCCAGTGCAGCGCCGAGCTCTCCAGGTGGGGGAGCTGGTCGACGTGCAGGTCCCGCCGGACGACCGTGTACTCCGGGCCGCGGGCGCGCCAGGCGTCGGCGAAGGCCGCGGTCAGTGCGCGCGAGCGGGAGTGGGACAGGTCGGCCGAGGAGTCGATGTGCAGCAGCGTGGGCATGTCGCCAACGCTACCGGCGCGGACCCGGCCGGGCGCGGATGCGAAACGGCCCCGCCTGCTCCGGTGGAGGAGCAGGCGGGGCCGTCACGGGCCTCCCGTCCACCGCGCGGGCACGCGACGGACGGGAGACGTCTCAGGGTGTCAGCGCTGGGCGCGACGACGACGCGCGAAGCGGGCGCCGATGAGGCCGGCACCGGCGACGAGCAGGCCCAGGGCCCACGGCAGCGCGTCGGTGGTGTCCGAACCGGTGTAGGCGAGCTGACCGCCGGTGTTGACCGGGGCGACCGGGGCCGCTGCCGGCGCGACCGGGGTCGGGTCGGCGATGCCGGCGACCGCGGTCGGCTGGACATCCACGGCGAACGAGGTGGCGAAATCGCCGGCGGCGACCGTGAGGTTGTGGATCGAGGCGTGCGGGAACGTGACGCCGATGAAGCCGAACTCACCGATCTCGGGGTCTGCGGCGATGACGTCGGTCGAGACGTCCGACGTCACGGTGGGCGTGATCGACTCGTCGTCCTCGCCCAGGACCTCGTTGCCGAACCGATCGACGACCGTGCCGGTCACGATGAGCGTCCCACCCTGCTTGATCGTGGGACGACCGCCGTCGACCTCGGTGCCGACCTGGCCACCGTCGCCGTCACCCTGCGTGATGACGGTGTAGACCTTGCCGTCCGGGTCGATGATCCACGTGGTGCGCTTCTTGGTGTCGTTCTCGTCGAAGTCGAAGTCGAAGGCTCCGGCGCGGTCGGTCGTGTAGACGAACAGGCCGAGCGGCGCACCGGCCTCGACGTTGAGCGAAACGTACTGCGTGGTCGTCTCGGTGCCGCTGGTCGCCGTGACGGCGAAGGTCCAGTCCCACGCCTCGGTCGTGACCCCACTGAGCTCACCGGTCGACGCGTCGAAGGTGAGGCCGTCGGGGAGCTGGTCCGCGGGGGACATCTCGTCCTCCGGGAACTCCTCGGCGTACTCGGCGTCGTCCTCGTCGAACCAGGCGAGGCTGTACTTCGGCTCCGGGAAGCCCTGCGCACGGAAGGTGTGCGAGAAGGCGTCACCGGCGGCGGTGCTCAGCTCGAGCGGGCTGTCCTGCGTGGCACCGGCCTTGGTGGGCTGGCCGTCCTCACCGAGGAACGCCGGGGTCTGCGTCACGGCGGCGGTGGCCTCGGACTCGACCGTGGAGGTCTCGGTCGCGCCGGGCAGCGTGCCCGTCACGGCGACCGTGATGGTCTTGCGGACGTCGGTCGGGTCGACGACGTAGCTCGCGGCCTTCGACAGGACGTTGCCGTCCTGGTCGGTCCACGAGTACTTGTACCCCGCCTCGTCGTCGAAGCCGGTGACGACGGCGACGAGTCGGGTGCCGACCTTGGCCGTGCCCTCGATGGTGACGGTGGCGTCGGCGGCCTTGGTCGTGACGTCCGGCTTCGGGGTCTCGGTCGGCTTCGGAGCCTCGGTGGCGGCCGGCGCGGTGGTCTCCGGCGCGGCGGGCTCGGTGGCCTCGGGGGTGGGCGCCGGGGCTTCCTCGGCCGGAGCAGGGGTCTCGGGCGCGGTCTCGACGGGCGGGTCCGTCGGCGTGGGCGTCTCGTCGGAGACGACCGGAGCGGGCGTCTCAGCGGCCACGATCGGCTGCGTGGTGTCGAGCGTCTCGGCGTTGGCGGCCGTCGCGGTCATGATGCCGAGGCCGGTGGTCAGGCCGACCAGGGCGACGGTGGTGCCGACGGCGCAGGCGCGACGGACAGTGGAGGTGCTGCGGTGCACGGGATCCCCCAGGGATTCGGTCCGGGCTCATCGCCCAGATCATGTGAATTTGCCGAGAATGTCGGCGTTCTCGGATCGTAGCGGGATGACGTTGCCGGGCTGTGACGATTCACCGGAATGTGACCCGGGTTGGGGGTGCGTGCGGGAAACCGCCGGACCCCCGCACGCGCGGCGCACCCTGTGGGCGCGGAAGGACGGACGGGAGGCGCGGTGCGGGCCCGCACCGCGCCTCCCGTCCGTCCGGGGCCGCGTCTCAGGCGCGACGGCGACGCAAACGGTGGACCAGCAGACCGCCGCCGGCGGCGAGCAGGCCGAGCGCCCACGCCAACGGCGTGGTCTCGTCGGCGCCGGTGTAGGCGAGCGTGCCGCCGGTGCCGCCGGTGCCGCCGGTGCCGCTCGTCGTGGTCGCGACCGCGGCGGTGGCGACGGGACGGACGGCGACGACGAACGTGGTCGAGGCGCCACCCTGGGTGATGGTGAGACGGTGGTCCGAGGCGTGCGGGAACGTCACCTTCGAGGCGTCGCCCCGGGGATCGGTGACGACCCGGTCCGACGCCACCGAGCTCGTCACCGTCGCGCCGAACCCGGTGCTCACGGAAGCCGGCGCGGTCGCGTTGCCGAACCGGTCGACGGCGAGGCCGGACACCACCAGCGAGCCGCCCTGCTGGACGGGGATGGACGCGACGGTGCCGAGGGGCTCGCCCCCGCCGGAGAACGCGCTGATGACGCCACCGGGTGCGACCGACCAGACCGTTGCGCCGGGTGTGCCGGTGTCGACGATCGCGCGGACCCCGATGGGTGCGGCCGGCAGGACGGTCAGGCGCACGTACTCCGTGGCGGTCGCGGTGCCACGGAGGGCGACGACCTCGAAGTCGTACGTGCCAGCGGTGGTCACCGTGCTGGTGAGCACCCCGGTCTCGACGTTGACGGTCAGGTCGGACGAGGGCGCGTCCTGGATCGCGTACGCCAGCGATCCCGTGCCGCCCGTGGTGCGGAACGTGTGCGTGAAGGTCGCGCCGGCGGTGGCGGTGAGGGCGAGCGGCTTCGCCTTCGTCGAGGGCTCGGTGAAGACGACCGGCGACGGTGAGACGGTCAGGCGGACGTACTCGGTCACCTGTGTCGAGCCGCTGAGCGCCACGACCTCGAAGTCGAACGTGCCGGCGGTCGTCGGCGTGCCGCTCAGCACGCCGGTCTCGACGTTCACCGTGTAGTCCGTCGACGGGGCGTCCTGGATGGCGTACCCGACGGTGCCGTTGCCGCCCGTGGTGGTGAACGTGTGGCTGAACGGCGTGCCGACCGTCGTGGTGAGGGCGATCGGGGCGGCCTGGGTCGACGGCTCGGTGAACGCGAGGTCGCTGCCGTCACCCGGTGCTGCCGTCGGGGTGGCGCTGTCCGTGGCCTTCGCGGCGGGGCCGGCGCCGGGCGTCGGGCCGGCGCTCGGTGTCTCGGCGGCCGTGGAGGTCGCCGTGGTGCTCGTCGGTGTCGTCGTCCCCGTCGGCGTCGCCGCCGTCGCGGGCGCGCCGACGCCGATGACCGAGCCGATGGCGGTCGCCGCGACGACGATGCCGATCGTCGCCGCGCGGCGGACGGGCGGCTTGGTGGACTGGTGCATGGTTCCCCCTCGGGAGTCTGGTGGTGAGCACGCGGTGCCCGCGCGCTCCTCGGTGCTGACGTTACGGTTCGCGGACCCGTTCCGACCCCTGCCGGAGATCACGGTTTCATCTCGGTACTACCGGCTCTCATCTGGGGTTTTTCACAGAATCGCGCAAAGACGAACCGGAGGTGCGGGGCGGTCCTGCCCCGCGCCTCCGGTCCGTCAGGCGGTCGCTCCTACGTGCCTCAGCCGAGTCGGCGACGCAGGCGCCAGACGAGCAGGCCGGCGCCCGATGCCAGGAGGCCGAGGGCCCACGCGAGCGGGCCGGACTCGTCGGCGCCGGTGTACGCGAGGCTGCCCGATGCGGTCGGCGTGTGGGTGGTCGTGACCGTGGTCGTCGCCGTCGGCTGCACCTCGAAGCGGATGGTGCTCGTCACGTCTCCGGACGCGACGGTGACCGTGTGCGGCGACGCGTGCTCGAAGGTCACCCACGTGGCAACAGCCTCGGGGTCGTACTCGATGCGGTCACTGGCCACGTCGCTCGTGAAGGTGAGGTCGGTGTGGTCGCCGACCGGCTGCCCCTCGGCGTCCACGGCCAGGGCGCGGATCTGCACCCGGTCACCCTGTCGGGCCGGGACCGCGTCGACCTGCTGCGGGTCGCCGTCCGCCGGGTAGTAGGTGATCACGTCGCCCTCGACGCCCCACCGGTCGCCGGTCGTCCCGTCCGCGGGGAGCACCCCGATGGTGATGCCGGCGACGGCAGCGGGGGCCTCGGAGACGCGGACCGTGAACGAGGTCGAGACGCCGCCCTCGGACACCGTCAGTGTGCGGGTGCCCGGCTCCGAGAACGTCACCGTGTTCGCCGACCAGTTCGGGTCCCAGACCACGCCGTCGGACGCGGTGGTGCTCGTGACGGTCGAGCGCGGGTACTCGTCGCCCGGGGTGGTGCGGTTGCCCAGCGCGTCGACGGCCAGCCCCGCGAGGGTCATCGAGGAGCCGACCGTGGCGGGGACCTCCGACACCACGGTGTCACCGGTGCCACCCGGCGCGTACTCCCGGATCGTCCCGTCGGCGTCGACCTGCCAGCTGACGTCGGAGTCCGAGCTGTCGACGCCGAACGTGACACCCACCGGGGCGCCGGGCTCGATGTCGACCCGGACGTACTGCACGGCGGTCTGGTGCAGGTCGGTCGCGGTGACCTGGAACAGTGCGGGGCCGTCGAACGTGCTCTTCGGGGTGGCGCTCAGGACACCGGTCTGCTCGTTCCAGGACCAGCCGTTGACGTCGTTGGTCGGGTCGAAGTTCAGCGGGTTGAACAGGTACTCCAGTGGGCCGTCGCCGCCCTGGGCGGTGAAGGTGTGCGAGAACGGCTGGCCGGCGGTCGCGGTGAGGACGATCGGCGCGTCCTTGCTCGACGGCTCCGCCCAGGTGACGGGCGTCGATGCCTCGGGGGCGGGCTGGTCTGCGGCGGCGGGGGTCGTCGTCGCGGTGCCCGCGGCGGGCGGTGTGGTCGCGGCCGGGGTGGTGTCCGGCGTCGCCGTCTCGTCGGTCGGTGCCGGTGCCGGTGCCGGTGCAGGCGCCGGTGCCGGGTCGGCGGTCTCGCCGTCCGGTGCGGCCTGCGCCGTGTCGGGAGCGGTGTCGGTGCCGGTGTCGGTGTCGGCCGCCGTGGTGTCGGTCGCGGCGTTCGCGGTGGTCGCGTCCTGCGGAGCCGACGTCGCGGTTGTGCTCGGTGCAGCGGTCTCGTCGGTCGCTGCGGAGGCGGCGCTCGCCCCGATGCCGAACGCCGACGAAGCGGTGACGATCGCGATCGCCGCTCCGATCGCCGCGCTACGGCGGAAGGTGTACCTGCAGGACTGGTTCACGGGATCCCCCTCGGATGCCTGGGTGGGACGCCGGATCAGCGTCCTCTACTCAGGGAATGTCGCCCGCTGACCAGTCCTGACGATCGCTCGATCACGGAATGATCACGATGGCGACGGAGCTCCGCAGCCGTCGTGCCGGACCCGCGCCGCGCCTCCAGACCGCCGTGTCACGCTCCGACGACGGACGCGGCACGTTCGAGCGCGTCGCGGAGTGCGCGCACGGCTGGCGACGACGCGCCAGCGGCGCGGACCACCGTGAAGATCGTCCGACGCGGGCGCTCGGGCAGCTCGAGCAGCCGGCACGTCGTCGTCCGACCGGTCCACATCAGGTCGGGCATCAGGCTGACGGCGTTGCCCGACTCGACCAGACGGATCTGCGTCTGCAGGTCCGCGGTCTCGTACCGGACGTCGGGCTCGAAGCCCCAGCGCCGACAGACCTGCTCGGCGAAGTGCCGCGACGCGGTGCCGCGGGGTTCCATCACCCAGGGCATGGTGCGGGCGTCCTCGAGCGACGACACCGGGCGCAGGGCCGTGTCGAGCGGGGGCAGGGCGAGCCGGACGGCGTCGGTCGTCAGGTCGGAGCGGTCGAGCCCGGGCAGGTGCGGAGCGGCGTGGGCCGGGTACTGCTCGGCGATGACCATGTCGAAGTCACGAGCCCACGTCTCGTTCAGTGCGGTCTCCGGTTCCCGCTGGACCATCTCGACCCGGACGTCGGGGTGTTCCGTGGCCATCTCGTGCAGGGCGCTCGGCATCAGGGCGAGGGCCGCGGACTGGAACACGGCGACCCGCACGCGCCCCTGCACGGACGACAGGGTGTCCTCGACCTGCGACTGCGCGTGCTCGAGGACGTCGAGCACCTGGCCCGCCGCGGCCACCAGCACCTCGGCCTGCGGGGTGAGCTGGAGCCGTCGCCCGGCCTTGCGGAGGAGCTGCACGCCGGCCTCCCGCTCCAGGGCGCTCAGCTGCTGCGAGACCGCCGACGGAGTGAAGTTCACGGCCTCGGCGACGGCCGCGATCGTGCCGCGGATGGACAGCTCACGGAGGAGCACGAGACGGCGGACGTCGAGCATGGTCCGACGCTAGCCGGATCAGGACCGGAACGGTAGCGCAACTGAACGGTATCCATCAGGAACGCTCACTTCCGCTACCGCATCCCCGACCTCCACACTGAACCCATGACGACGCTGCACGAGGACTCCGCCATCGACCACGACGCCCTGGCGGACCAGTCCGTCGCGCTCGTCCGACAGTGGCTCGCCGAGGCCGAGACCTACCCGGTCGACGGCTCCGCGAAGCAGCTCGCCGGCGTGCTCGCCGACCCCGCCGGACTCGACTTCGCCGTCGGGTTCGTCGACGGGGTCGTGCGACCGGAAGACCTCGCCGTCGCCGCCCGCAAGCTCCGCCAGATCGCCCCGGACGCCCCCGGGTTCCTCCCCGCCGCGCTCCGCGGACTCGTCCGGCTCGGCGGCGGCATGGCCCCGATGCTGCCGAACGTCGTCGTCCCCATCGCTCGACGGGTCCTCCGGAACATGGTCGGCCACCTGATCGTCGACGCCACCGACTCCAAGCTCGGCCCGGCCATCGCCGGCATCAAGCGCGACGGCGTCCGCCTCAACGTCAACCTGCTCGGCGAGGCCGTCCTGGGGGAGCGCGAAGCCGCCCGCCGACTCGAGGGCACGCACAAGCTCCTGGCCCGCGACGACGTCGACTACGTCTCCATCAAGGTGTCCTCGACCGTGCACCCGCACTCGCCGTGGGCGTTCGGCCACGCGGTGGACGACATCGTCGAGCAGCTCCGACCGCTCTTCCAGCGTGCCGCAGCCGCCACCCCGGCCAAGTTCATCAATCTCGACATGGAGGAGTACAAGGACCTCGACCTCACCATCGCGGTCTTCACGAAGCTCCTCGACGAGCCCGAGTTCCTCGGCCTCGAAGCCGGCATCGTGCTGCAGGCGTACCTGCCCGACGCGCTCGCCGCGATGCAGGAGCTGCAGGAGTGGTCCGCAGCCCGCCGCGCTCGTGGTGGTGCCGGCATCAAGGTCCGTCTGGTCAAGGGCGCGAACCTGCCGATGGAGCAGGTCGAGGCCTCGGTCCACGGCTGGCCGCTCGCCACCTGGCACACCAAGCAGGACTCGGACACCAACTACAAGCGCGTGCTCGACTGGGCGCTCACCCCATCGCGCGTCGAGAACGTCCGCGTCGGTGTCGCCGGGCACAACCTGTTCGACGTCGCGCACGCCTGGTTGCTCGCCGGTGAGCGCGGCGTGCGGGACGGCATCGAGTTCGAGATGCTGCTCGGCATGGCGCAGGGGCAGGCGTCGGCCGTGAAGAACACCGTCGGTTCGCTCCTGCTCTACACGCCGGTCGTGCACCCGGGCGAGTTCGACGTCGCGATCGCCTACCTGATCCGTCGCCTAGAAGAGGGTGCGTCACAGGACAACTTCATGTCCGCGGTCTTCTCGCTGGTGTCCTCGCCGCCGCTGTTCGCCCGCGAAGAGGAGCGCTTCCGTGCATCCCTGGTGCCGCTCGCGACGCCTGAGGGCCTCGAAGCGCCGGCCTCCCACCGTGTCGCCGACCGATACGCCGCCGTCGGCCGCCCCGGCCCCGGCCACTTCGAGAACACCCCGGACAGCGACCCGTCGGTCGGCGCCGTCCGCGCCTGGGGCGACGCCATCACCGCACGGGTCGCCTCGTCGACGCTCGGCGTCCGCGCCGTCCAGGAGGCCCGGGTCGACTCCGCCACGGCGCTCGACACCGCGCTCGGTCGCGCCAAGGCCGCCGGTGCGGTCTGGGGGACCTGGTCCGGTGGTGCACGTGGCGCCGTGCTGCACGCCGTCGGCGACGCACTCGAGGCGAACCGCGCCGCACTCATCGAGGTCATGGCGTCGGAGACCGGCAAGACCATCGACCAGGCCGACCCCGAGGTGTCCGAGGCGATCGACTTCGCGCACTTCTACGGCACCCTGGCGTCTTCGCTCGACGACGTCGACGGTGCGACCTTCACGCCCGCGGCGCTGACCCTGGTCGCGCCGCCGTGGAACTTCCCCGTCGCGATCCCCGCCGGATCGACCCTCGCCGCGCTGGCGGCCGGGTCAGCCGTCGTGCTGAAGCCCGCGCCGCCCGCCGAGCGCTCCGGCGCCGTGCTCGCCTCGATCATCGAGACCGCGCTCGACGCCCACGGGGCCCCGGCCGACGTGCTCGCGTTCCTGCAGGTGTCGGAGAACGACCTCGGGCAGCAGCTCATCGCGTCGCCGATGGTCGACCAGGTCATCCTCACCGGTGCGTACGAGACGGCCGAGCTGTTCCGCTCGTTCCGCCCCGACCTGCCGCTGCTCGCCGAGACCTCGGGCAAGAACGCCGTGATCGTCACGCCGTCGTCCGACCTCGACCTCGCCGTGAAGGACGTCGTCGCGTCCGCGTTCGGGCACGCCGGTCAGAAGTGCTCGGCCGCGTCCCTCGTCGTCATGGTGGGCTCGGTCGCGAAGTCGAAGCGCTTCCGGAACCAGCTGCTCGACGCGGTGGCCTCGCTCACGGTGGGGTACCCGACCGACGCCGCGACGCAGATGGGTCCCGTCATCGAGCCGGCCTCGGGCAAGCTGCTCGACGGCCTGACGAAGCTCGGCGCGGGGGAGTCCTGGGCCGTCGAGCCGAAGCAGCTCGACGAGACCGGCAAGCTCTGGAGCCCGGGTGTCCGACAGGGCGTCCGCCGCGGCTCGGAGTTCCACCGCACCGAGTACTTCGGCCCGATCCTCGGCATGATGACCGCGGACTCGCTCGACGAGGCGATCGACATCGTGAACGAGGTCGACTACGGCCTGACCTCGGGCCTGCACTCGCTCGACCCGGCCGAGATCGGCACGTGGCTCTCGCGGATCCAGGCGGGCAACCTCTACGTCAACCGCGGCATCACGGGCGCCATCGTCCGGCGTCAGCCGTTCGGCGGGTGGAAGAAGTCGGCGGTCGGCGCCGGCACGAAGGCCGGTGGGCTGAACTACCTGCTCGGGCTCGGGCCGTGGACGCCGGCACCGGCGGTTGCTGCATCCGGTGTCGCCGTGTCGGGTCCGGTCTCGGCGTTCGCCCGGGCTGCCGAGGTCGCGTCGCCGATGCTTGACCGTGCGCTGGCGTCCGACGAGCAGGCGTGGTCGACGCTGTTCGGCACCGTGACCGACGTCTCGGCGCTCTCCGCCGAGCGGAACATCGCCCGGTACCTGCCGTTCCCGTCGGTGCAGGTGCGGCTGGCCGCGGTTGCCGACTCGGACGCGGACGCTGACGCCTCGGTGGTCGAGCTCGTCCGCGTCGTCGCCGCTGCGCTCCGTGCCGGGACGACGATCGAGGTCTCCACGGCCGCGACGCTGCCGTCGTCCGTCGCCGCGGCGATCCGGTCGCTGCCGATCGTCCGCTCGCTGTCGCAGACGGTGTCCGACGAGGCCTTCGCGAGCTCGGTCGCCTCGGGGCCGTCGACGCGGGTGCGGCTCATCGGTGGTGACACCTCGGCGCTGTACTCGGCCGTCGGTGGTCGTCCGGACGTCGCGGTGTACGGCGGCCCGGTGACCGAGGCCGGGCGGCTCGAGATCCTGCCGTTCGTCCGCGAGCAGGCGGTGTCGATCACGGCGCACCGCTTCGGCACGCCGAACCACCTGACCGACGACCTGATCTGACCCCGGACTGCGGCGCTGGCGTTCGGGTCCTGCGCCGCTTGCACAACCGAAGTGCCCCCGAACCGCGCGATCGCGTGGTTCGGGGGCACTTCGGTTGTGTGGCGTGCGGAACGCCGTGCACGGGGCTGTCCGGTCGCCGCACCGCCTCGGGTGCTTCGGAGGGGCACAGCGTTGCCTCGGGTGCGCGTCGCAACCACGGCGCGCAACCGACGGCCCTGCGTCGGGTCGAACCCGGAGGAGCTCCACCATGACCGAACCGTTCGCACGCCCGACCGCCCTCGCCCACGTCCGCGTCACCGTGACCGACATCCACCGCAGCAAGGCGTTCTACCAGCAGCTGCTCGGCACCGACCCGGCCATCGACTTCAGCGACCAGGTCGACGAGCCCGGCGTGCGCGAGGACCGCGAGCGTTTCTACGGCGGCTCCGTGTTCCGGCTCGGCGATCAGGTCTTCGGTCTCCGCCCGGTCGCTCCGGCGGGGCAGACGTTCAACCCGAACACCGTCGGGCTCGACCACGTGAGTTTCGTCGTGGGGTCGGTCGACGAGCTGCACCAGGCGGCTGCACGTCTCGACGCCGCAGGGGTCGAGCACGGCGAGGTCACCGACCTCGGTGACGCCGGCATGGTGATCCTGTCCGTGCAGGACCCCGACGACATCAACCTCGAGCTGGCAGCCCTCAAGGGCTGAGGTCGTCAGTCGGCGACGGCGGCCTGCTGCGCGACCATCGAGCCGGTCACGAGCTCGCGGAGCTCGGCGGGCAGCGGGATCGGTCGGCGGGCGCCCTCGCGGTCGATGATGACGTGCACGAACTCACCGGTGGCGAGCAGGGCGCCGTCGGACTGCCGGAACAGGCCGAACTCCCACGACAGGCTCGTGGTGCCGAGGTGCTTCGAGCGCATCCCGACCTCGATGACGTCCGGCCAGACGGCCGACTCGACGAACCGGCAGCTCGACGACACCAGCACGGCGATCCACTCCGACGAGAACGGGTCGAGCCCGGCGGCCTCGCGGAACCAGTACGTCGACGCGTTGTCCATCGCCGAGTAGTAGATCGTGTTGTTGACGTGCCCGAACATGTCGTTGTCGTTCCAACGGGTGGGGTAGGAGCGGCGGAACGGGTACTCGTCGATGGTCATCGGTCTCCGATCGGTGGTGCGGGTGTGGCGTGCACCGCGTCGGGCCGCAGGACGTACTCGAACGCCGCACGTGCCCGGTCGGGATCAGGGGTCTCACCGGAGATGAACTCGGCGTAGGTGAACGACTCGGAGATCCGGACGAGCAGCCGTGCGAGCTCCTCAGCCGACAACGGTGCCGGATCGAACGTACCGGACGACTCCTGCTGCTCGATGAGAGCGGTCACCCGGGCGACGAAGCGGCTCTGCACGTCGCTGTCCGAGGTGGTGAGCAGACGCATCGCCCGAGCGGGTTCGCGCGTCAGGAACGCCCGGAAGTACGGGGCGTCGATCAGGTCGGCGGTGAACCGGTCGAGCACGACGACGAGCCGGGCTGCTCCGGTCGCCCCGATCTCGTCGGCGGCGTGGGTGGCTCCGTCGAGGGTCGGGACTGCGAGGGACCACAGGATCTCGGACAGCAACCGGTCACGGTTGCCGACCCACCGGAACAGCGACGTGCGGTCGACGCCGAGTGCGGCAGCCAACGCCCCCATGTCGATCCGTGAGCCCGCGATGAAGGTGTGACGGGCCTCCCGGAAGGCGCGCAGCGCAGAGTCTGATGTGTACACGCGATCCTCTCTTGCAACGTTTTCGAGAATGATGCATCGTGGTTCCCATGTCAACGACGATGCCCGCGACGCCCCTGCTCGAATCGGACTTCTACGGCTTCCAGCAACAGCTCACCGAGCAGGAGCGCGCGTCGCTCGGGCAGCTCCGGCAGTACCTCGAGCGCGAGGTCGCGCCCATCGCCGACGCGTACTGGGCGCGCGCCGAGTTCCCGATGCAGGTGATCGCGCCGCTCGCCGAGCTCGGCATGTACGGGCCCGGCGTCCCGCTCGTGCGGCAGTTCGAGAACTCGGCCGTGTACCGCGGCTGGGCGGCCCTCGAACTCGGACGCGTGGACGCGAGCGTCGCCACCTTCATCGGCGTGCAGTCCGGCCTGGCGATGAACTCGATCGCGGTCGCCGGCAGCGACGAACAGCAGCGCGAGTGGCTGCCCCGTATGGCCGCGGGTGCGATCGTCGGGGCGTTCGGGCTCACTGAGCCGTACTCGGGCAGCGACTCCGCGAAGGGCCTGCGCACCACTGCCCGGCGCGAGGGCGACGAGTGGGTGCTCGACGGCGAGAAGCGCTGGATCGGCAACGCCACCTTCGCCGACGTCGTCGTGATCTGGGCGAAGGACGTCGCCGACGGTCAGGTCAAGGGCTTCCTCGTCACCACCGACACCGCGGGCTTCACCGCGACGAAGATCGAGGACAAGATCGCGCTGCGCGGCGTGCAGAACGCCGACATCGTCATGCAGGACGTCCGGGTGCCCGAGTCGCGTCGGCTGCAGAACGCGACGTCGTTCCGCTCCACCGCCGAGGTGCTCCGACTGACCCGCACCGAGGTCGCCTGGCAGGCCGTCGGCATCGCGGTCGGTGCGTACGAGGCCGCGCTGGCCTACGCCCGCGAGCGGATCCAGTTCGGCAAGCCGATCGCCGCGCACCAGCTCGTGCAGGACCTGCTCGTCAAGTCGCTGTCGAACATCACGGCCTCGATCGCACTGTGCACGCAGGCCTCGGCCATGCAGGACGCCGGGGTCGGTGGCGACGAGCACTCCGCGATGGCCAAGGCGTTCGCGACCGCGAAGATGCGGGAGACCGTCGCCTGGTGCCGCGAGGTGCAGGGCGGCAACGGCATCGTGCTCGACAAGGGCGTGGCCCGGTTCTTCGCCGATGCCGAGGCGATCTACTCGTACGAGGGCACGCGCGAGGTCAACACCCTGATCGTCGGGCGGGCGATCACCGGGCAGGCCGCGTTCGTCTAGCGGCCCGCCCGGCTCGCCCCGGTTCGCCGGACGGGTGCGCTACCCGAGCAGCGCCGGCCGCTCCCACTCCTGGTCGAGCACGTGCTGCCCCAGGAACGCGAACACCGTCTCGTACCAGACCACCGCGTGCTGCGGAGCGAGCACCCAGTGGTTCTCGTCCGGGAAGTACAGGAACCGGTGCGGCATCGAGCCGTCCGGCGCCGCGTGGTGCTCCGCGAGTTCGGACCAGAGCCGCAGCCCCTCGCCGATCGGCACCCGGTAGTCCTTGTCGCCGTGGATGACGAGCATCGGTGACGTGATGTCACCCACGAACCGGTGCGGGTCGTTCGCCGCGATCCCGTCGGCGTCGAAGATCGACGACCAGTACTGCGACGAGTCCGTCGTGCCGTTGAACTGGTCGAGCGCCCACAGGCTCGCGTGGGTGACGATCGCCCGGAACCGGTCGGTGTGCCCGGCGACCCAGTTCGCCATGTACCCGCCGAACGACCCGCCCATCGCGGCGGTGCGGGTCGCGTCGATGTCCGCCCGCGCCTCGACCACGTCGGTGATCGCCATCAGGTCGGTGTACGGCGCCTGCCCCCAGGCGTTCCAGCCGCGGTTCACGAAGTCGAGTCCGTAACCGGTCGAGAGCGCGGGGTCCGGCAGCAGCACGGCGTAGCCCCGGGCTGCGAGCAGCATCGGGTTCCAGCGCCACGACCATTGGTTCCACGAGTTGAGCGGTCCGCCGTGGATCCACAGGACGAGCGGGTGCGGCCCGTCGCCCTCGGGCACGACCAGCCAGCCGCGCACGCGGGCGCCGTCGGCTGCGGTCGTCTCGACCTCTTCCAGGTGGGCGGGCACGTCCGGCAGGGGCGCCGGCGTCGCCAACGGGGTCACCGTGCCGTCCGTCGCGATGCGCACCGGGTGCAGCGGGGCCGCCCAGGAGGCCCGGAGCGCCACGACCACGCCCGTCGCCGCCGCCACGCGCAGGCTCGAGTACGCCCAGTCGTCGTGCGTCAGCTGCTCGACGGCGCCGCCGTCGAGGGGGATGCGGAAGACCGGCGCGCGGCCGTCCTGGTCGGCGACCGCCAGGAGCGCGCGGTCGCCGTGTTCGAACACGAGCTCGCTCGGCCAGCGGTCCCAGTCGGTCGCGACACGGCGGGCGTCGGAGCCGTCGATGCCGGCGACCCAGACCTCCTGCTGGTTCGCGCCGGCCGGGGTGGAGCGGACGGTGCGGACCCAGGCGATCGTCCGGCCGTCGTGGCTGAGCGCCGGCATCTCGTGGTCGACGTCGACGTCGTCGAACAGCACCGCGCGGTGGCCGCTGGACAGGTCGATGGTGACGAGCGTCGAGCGGTCCCCACGGGCCTCCCGGACGCCCACGGAGGCCAGCAGGACCGAACCGTCGGGCGTGAGCGCCCCGCCGACGTGGTCGAGCGAGCGTCCGGGGGCCGGTGTGCGGTCGACGGGCTGGACGGGTTCGGCGCCGCCGTCGGCGGCGCCGCCGTCGGTGCCGATGCCCGCCGTGTCGAGGGTCAGGACGTGCGTCTGTGCCGGGCCGAGGTCGTGGTCCCAGTACCGGACCGGGTAGGTCTCGTGCAGGATCGCGCGGACCTGCTTGTCCTTCCGGCTCTTCCGGAGCTCCGCGTCGGCCTCGAGCACGGTCGCGGGGTCGGAGCCGGCCCCCGGCAGCAGGTCGGCGGTCAGCGCCAAGACGTCCGACGAGGCCGCGGTGGCCAGGACCCCACCGACGCCCCCGGCCAGGCGGGTGAGCGGACGGGCCTCGCCACCGGTCGCGGGCAGCACCCAGAGCTGGGCTGTCTCGAGGTCGGTGGCGTCGGCGTCGGGCCGGGCGGAGACGAAGAGCAGGTCGCCGGTGCGGGTGAAGGCGATGCCGCCCTCGCCCTTGGCGGAGCGCGTGAGGCGGACCGGGCGTGCGGCGGGTGTGCCGGCGTCGTCCGCGTCCTCGGCCGGGGCTGCTGGTACCTGCCAGATCGACCGGCGGTACCCGGTGCCGTCCGGGTCGAGGGCACTGACCGTCAGGGCGACGCGGGTGCCGTCGGGGCTGATGTCGATGCCGTCGACACGGGGGAGCGCGATGTACTGGTCGAGGTCGGAGAACGGGGTGCTCATGCGTGCACGCTCGCCAGGTCCTCGGCCCAGAAGGCGGCGACCTGCTCGGCGACCGCGGTGCCCTGGGCGTGGCCAGCCTCGGCCGAGGGTGCCTGGGTGGCGAGCGAGAGCGAGTTCGTGCCGAAGGCCTGCTGGGAGGCGCTGTCCGCCACCACGACCTCGACCGACGAACCACCGGCGCGCAGGGCCTCGACGGCGACGTCGAGCCACGGCCCGCACGGGGACGGGCCCTCGGGGCCGCAGGCGATGACGAGTACCCGCTCGTACCCGGCGGCGGCGTCGGCGTTCGTGCCCGAGCGGACACCACCGTCGACGTACGGGCGGCCGTCGATGGCGACCGGGGTCCAGACGAAGGGCACCGAGCAGCTGGCCGCGACCGCACGGGGGAGCGGCACGCCGTCGGCCGCCGTCAGCAGGCGGAAGGTGCCGTCGGTGGCGTCGACCGCGGTGACGGCGAGCGGCTTCTCCGGCCACTCGGTGGACGGGAGCGTCTCGCCGAAGGTCGCCGTCCGCTCGTCGTCGCTCTGCCCGCCGACGACCTGCTGAGCGGCCTGACCGAGTCGAGCCCGGGCGTCCTGCTCGCCGGTCGCACCCTGCAGTGCTGCGCCGATGTGCTGCTGCACGGCCTCGACGTCGATGGGGGCCGGCTCTTGGTAGGTGGTCGGCGCAGGGGTGTGCTGCTGGTCGTAGGCCTGCTGGACGGCACCGTTCCGGACGAACGCGCCGACGACGCTGCCGGCGCTGGTGCCGACGACGAGGTCGGCCGCGTCGAGGTCGACGCCGGCTTCCTGCAGGGCGACGAGCACGCCGACTTCCCACGCGATGCCGGCGACACCTCCGCCGCCGAGGACGAGGGCTCTGGATCCGGGAACGGGCGTGCTGACGTCGGTCATGGGTCCTGCTTACCAGCTGCGTGCGACGGGCCGGTGGAGGCCGATGGATCCTGTGGAGAACCCGCCTGTGGACAACTCCGTCCGCGTCGGTGGCGTGACCTAGCGTCGTGGTCATGGGGAACCAGCGTTCAGGACGGGTCGGCACGGTCGTGTGGCCGATCGTGGTGGCTGCTGCGCCCACCGCGGCGTTCCAGCTGCCGAACCTGTTCGTCACGCCGGCGGTCCGGCTGTCGCTCGTCGCGTTCGGGCTCGTCGTGCTCGTCGGCGCCGTGACCGTGCAGGTGGTCCGGACCCGGCGCAGCGACGCCGCTCGGTCGGTGGCCGAGGACAACGCCACCGCGGCGGAGCTCGAGCAGTCGACGGCGGTCCGGTACGCGTTCGGCCAGATCGCCACCCGGCTCGTCCGGTTCACCGAGCTGCCGCGGTCCGATCGCCACGGCGAACTCTCGGTCGTCGCCGATCGCGTCGCCGTGGCCCTGGCGTTCTACCTGCTGCCGAAGGTGCCCGACGTCCGCGCGAACGTGTACCAGCTGTCCACCGATCTGCGTGCCCTCGAGCCGATCGGTCACGGCGGGGCCGGCGACACCGCCGGGGTCTTCCGAGCGGGCACGCCCTACGGCGACCGCAACCTCGAGTGGGTGCTGGTCGGCGGATCACCCCGGATCGTCGGTGACCGCTCGGCCGACGTCGACGTCGACCAGGACCTGCCGGGCTTCGAGCCGCGGTACACCTCGTACGTCTCGGTGGTGATCCGGTCCGACCAGTACTCGTTCGGCATGCTCACCGTCGACTCTCCGGTCCCCGACGCCTTCACCGAACTCGACGCCAAGAACATCGCGATGATGGCGTCGTTCATGGCCGTCGCGTTCTCGTTGACCTACTCGTTCCCCGAGCGCGACCGCAATCCAAGGAAAGGCCCGTGATGCTCACACGCTCTGTCGGACGCTCGACGTACGATGCCCCCATGACGACCGTGAACCCTGCTCCGCCGTCGTTCGGGCGTGCCCGGATCTCCTCGCCGAACTGGAACGACACCACCACCGACGCCGACTACGAAGACCTCGACGTCATCGCCGCCAACATCGAACGCGAGCGCGTTGCAGCCCGGCTCCGGGTCACCGCAGCGATCGCCGCGCGTCTGGGTCGCTGACCCCTCCCGCATCGTCCACGACGAACGGCTCCCACGCGTGCGTGGGAGCCGTTCGTCGTCTGCGGAGCCCGAGCCCGAGCCCGAGCCGGCCCCGGTGTCGCAGCTACGGCGCCTCGGTCACGTCGATGAGCACCTTGCCGACCGTGTCCTGCTCGACCGCGTCGTGCGCCTGGGCGGTCTGCTCGAGCGCGAAGCGGGTGAGCGGGAGCCCGGCGTCCTCGCCGACCGGCAGCACACCGTCGTGCAGCGCCTCGGTGACGTCCTCGGCCGCCGCGGACAGCGCCTCGTCGCCGATCGTGTAGAGCAACAGGAACTGGTAGCGGGCGTTCACGCTCATGTTCGGGCGGATCGGCAGGCTCGCCTCGTCGCCGCCGTTGTTCGCGTAGATCGACACGACACCGTGGTTCGCCAGCACGTCGGCGACCAGCGCGGCGTTCTGCGGGATCGACACCTCGACGACGATGTCGACACCGTCCGGCGCGATCGCCCGGATGCGCTCGGCGGCGTCCTCCTCGCGGTAGTTCACGACGTGGTGGGCGCCGGCTGCCGTGGCAAGGGCTGCCTTCGCGTCCGAGCTGATCGTCGTGATGACGGTCGCTCCGGCCCAGCGGGCGAGCTGGATCGCGGCGTGCCCCACGGCACCGGCACCACCGGCGACGAGCACGGTGAAGCCGTCGAGGGCTCCGGGCCCCAGGCGTGCGGGGCCGTCCTCGTGGGTGGTGAGGGCCCGGTGCGCCGTCATCGCGGGGACGCCGAGCGAGGCGCCGACGTCGAACGAGACGCCGTCGGGCAGCGGGACCACGCGCGACTCGGGCACGACCGTGTACTCCTGTGCCGTGCCGGTCGGCCGTGACGCCGCAGCCATGAACAGCCAGACGCGGTCACCGACGGTCAGCCCGTCGACTCCGGGGCCGACGGCGTCGACGACACCTGCGCCGTCCTGGTTCGGTGTGATCTCGGGGAACGGCAGTCCGTCGCCGTACGTGCCGCCGGCACGGGCCTTCCAGTCGGTCGGGTTGACGCCGGAGACGACGACGCGGACGCGGACCTCACCGGCACCGGGCTCCGGGATCTCCCGCTCGACGAGTTCGAGGACGCTGCTGGCACCGGGCTTCGTGTAGACGATCGATCGCATGTCCCCAGGCAACCACTCGTCGCCGTCGGGGATTCCGAGTGCGGGGTCGCTCAGCGCGCGTCGTACCCCTCGCGCGCCTCGGCGACGTCGGGCATGTGCGAGGTGGCCCAGTCCTCCAGCGGCACGAGCACCGTGCGCAGCGACCGCCCGAGCTCGGTCAGTTCGTACTCCACGTGCGGCGGGATCTCGGGGAACACCGTCCGCGTCACCATGCCGTCGCGCTCGAGGGCCCGCAGCGTCTGGGTGAGCATCTTCTGCGAGACCCCCTGCACCCGGGCCGCCACCGCCGAGTACCGTGCGGGACCGTCGGCGAGGGCGCCGATCGTCAGCACGCTCCACCGGTCGCCGATGCGGTCGAGCAGCTGCCGACTGGGGCAGTCCGCCGCGTAGGGGCTGTACTCGAGTGCTGACATGGTGTCCTCCGCAACGCACCGCCAGGTGCCTACTTACTCAAAGAGAGTAACTCTTGTACGGTGACTGTCAACGTCACCGACGCCCAGCACGTCCACGAAGGGAACACCATGACCAACATCGTCGTCTTCGGAGGCACCGGCTACGCCGGCTCCGCCATCACCCACGAGGCACTCTCCCGCGGCATCACCGTCACCGCGGTCGCCCGCGACACGAGCAAGCTCGAGCCGGCCGAGGGTCTCACCCTGGCGCAGGGTGACGCGTTCGACGCCGACTTCGTGTCCGAGGTCACCAAGGGTGCCGACGTCGTCATCGTCTCGCTCCACGCCGTGCAGGCCGACGGCAGCGAGCTGAAGGACAAGTTCCAGCACTTCGTCGACGCCGCCGCCGCAGCGGGTGCGCGGCTCGGCATCGTCGGCGGTGCCGGTTCGATGCGCGTGTCAGAGGACGGCCCCCGCCTCTTCGACACCGACGGCTTCCCGGACGCCTTCAAGGGCGAGGCGAAGAGCCACGCGCAGATCCTCGACGCCCTCCGTGCGTCGGACACCGAGGTCGACTGGTTCTACGTGAGCCCCGCCGCGGCCTTCGGCAGCTACAACCCGGGCGAGCGTCGCGGCACCTACCGCGCCTCGGACGAGGTCCTGCTCGCCGACGCCGAGGGCAACTCGGACATCTCCGGCGCCGACTACGCCATCGCGTTCGTCGACGAGATCGTCACCCCGGCGCACCACCAGGCGCGTTTCGGCGTCGCCTACTGAGGCACTGCCCCTCGCAAGACACCGGTGTTCACGCAACACACCGCGGGATCCCGCGGTGTCGAGCGTGAACACCGGTGTTTTGCACACCGCCGGACCCGACCAACGGGCGGACGGGAGGCGCGGGGCGGGGCCGCCACGGGCCTCCAGGCCGGCGGGTGGTCACCGCCAGGGCCCGCGTCAGTGCGCGACGATCGCCGGCACCGGCAGGTGGTGGCGCATCTGCACCGCCAGGTGCAGGCCGCCCCGGCGGGCGAGCACGAGCGCGATCACGGCGGCGGCCGCGGCCGGCACGCCTCCGGCGACCATCATCCCCACGTGCGCACCGAAGCGGTCGACGATCTGGCCCATCAGCGGCCCGCCGATCGCCTGCCCACCGAGCAGCACGAGGACGTAGAGCGACATCACCCGGCCGCGGATCGCCACGTTCGAGGACAGCTGCACGAGTGAGTTCGACGCGGTCTGGAACAGCAGCTGCGACATCCCGACAGCAACCAGCGCGACGGTGAACGGTGCGATCGCCGGGATCGACCCCGAGACGACGAGCAGCAGGCCCGTCCAGAACACCCCGCCGACGATGGTGCGGAGCCGGACGACGGCCCTCCGGGTGGAGAGCAGCGCACCGACCAGGGCGCCGATCGCCACGGCGGAGTTGAACACCCCGTAGCCGCCGGCGCCGACGTCGTACACCTGTGACGCGAAGGCGGACAGCAGCACGGGCATCGTCAGCGCGAACACCGAGAAGAACGCGACGAGGATCACCGGCACGATGATCGTCGGCTTGTGCACGGCGTAACGCAGGCCCTCCACGAGCTGCCCCTTGCCGCGGGGCGCCGGGGGTGTGCGGTGCAGTTCGGAGACCTTCAGGAACCCGAGCGTCACGACGACGGCGACGCAGGCGATCGCGTTCACCCCGAACGACCACCCCGCACCGACCGCGACGAGCAGGGCCCCGGACAGCGCCGGACCGATCATGCCGCCCAGCTGGAACACCGACGAGTTCACGCTGATGGCGTTCCGCAGGTGCTTGTGCCCGACGATCTCGGTGACGAACACCTGCCGTGCCGGGTTGTCGATGACGGTGACCATGCCGACCAGGAACGCGATCACCCAGATGTGCCACGCCTCGACGACGCCGGCGAGTGTCAGGACGGCGAGCAGCGCGGACAGCACCGCGAAGGCTCCCTGGGTGATCATCATGAGCGCGCGCTTCGAGAACCGGTCGACCAGGACGCCCCCGAGCAGCCCGAACAGCAGCATCGGCGCGAACTGGCAGGCGACCGTGATGCCGACCTGCGCGACCGACCCGGTCAGCTGCAGCACGAGCCAGTCCTGCGCGATGCGCTGCATCCAGCCGGCGGTCATCGCCACCAGGTTGGTCGCCGTGAACAGCCGGAAGTTCGGCACGGACAGGGCGATGAGCGTGTGGCGCCACGGCGGTCGCGTAGCCTGGATCGGGAGCGGTTCGGTGGGCGGGGGGAGGGTCGTCGGTGACGCGCTCACGGTGCGGGGTTCTCCGGACGTCGGTGTGGATCTGGTACCCCAACGAAACTACGTGGCGCCGGCTCATTCGATACCCCTATGGTGGCTATCACTCCATTGCGATGTCGAATGAGGTCGCACCGACGGAAGGCGCGACGTGCTCGATCCGGTCCTGTTGCAGACGTTCCTGGCCGTGGCGGAGACCGGCAGCTTCACGCAGGCCGGGACCCGGCTCGGCATCAGCCAGCCGACGGTGTCGCAGCACGTCCGGCGCCTGGAGACCGCGGTGGCGCGCTCCCTGGTCGCCCGGGACACCCGCGGCGTCGCCCTGACCGACAACGGGGACGCGATGGCCGGGTTCGCACGGACGATCCTCGCCGCGCACGCCACCGCCGACGCCTACTTCTCCGGCGCGGCCACCCGCGGGCGGCTGCGGTTCGGGGCGGCGGACGACCTCGCCATCACCCAGCTGCCGCGGATCCTGCGGGACTTCCGACGGCTGCACCCGCAGGTGAACCTCGAGCTCACGGTGAACCAGTCGTCACCGCTGCTCCGCCGGGTGCACGCCGGCCAGCTCGACCTGGTGTTCATCAAGCAGACGGCGGGGGAGTCCGCCGAGGGCACCCGGGTCGCCACCGACCAGATGGTGTGGATGGCGCAGGACGGCATCGCCCTGGAGCCCGGCGAACCCGTCCCGCTCATCGCGTACCAGGCGCCGAGCATCAGTCGGCAGATGGCGATCGACGCCCTCGAGGCCGCCGGCCGCACCTGGCGGATCACCTGCAACACCCGCGACGTCAACGGGGTGCTCGCCGCGGTGCGCGCGGGCATCGGTGTCGCGGTGTTCCCGCACTCGCTGATCCCGGCCGACCTGGTGAAGGTGTCGCAGCGGCTCGGGCTGCCGGACCTGCCGGCGGTGGACTACGTCCTCATCGCGAACCCGACGGTGCAGCGGGAGCCGATCGACGCACTGACGAACGCGATCCTGTCCCGCGGGGTCGTCCGCGCCGTCTGAGCGCGTGCATCGGCGGCGAGACGCCGGCGTGTTCGGGCTGGTGTCCGCAGCAAGACGCCGGCGTGTTGTCTCGACACCGCCGAGCCGTCGAGACGCCGCGACTTTCGGGGGCGTCTCGACGTCGACGCGGCGTCCTGCCGAGACGACGGCGTCTGAGCGCGCGCGGCGCTACGGGGCGAGCGTCGGGGTCGTGCCGGTGCCGGTGACGTCCGGCAGCGTCACGCCCGCGAGCGGCAGCAACGCCGCCGCGACCGCCCACAGCAGCACGACCGTGCCGACACCGCCGAGCACCGCACCGAGCAGCGCGACCGGTCGCTGCCACGTGGCCGTGCGGTCGCGCAGTGTCACGATCGAGAGCACCAACGCGAGCAGTCCGAGCACCACGCCGACGCCGTGCACGGTCGCCGGAGCGGTGAACCACCAGGCCGCCAGACCGATCGTCGCGATCCCGGCGACGGCACCGAGCACCGCACCGGCGGTCGCGCCGAGCGCACGGCGTGGCCCCGGCACGGCGCCTGCAGTCACGGGCTGGTCGAGCAGTTCGGTCGGGAGGCCCGCCTCGCCCCCGCCGGCACCCTGCGGCACCGGGGTGGGTGCGACCAGGGCCGTGGTCGCCCGGGCTTTCGGGGTCGCGACGGCGGTGCCGCCGGGAGCCGCGGTGGTCGGCGCCGCGTGCAGCACGGCGTCGAACGACCCCGCGGCTGCGGGTGTGGGCGCTGCCGACCGTGCGGCGGCCTGCTGGTGGGCGAAGCGTCGGGGTGTCCGGTAGCCGATCGGGCCGACGGGCTCGGGTTCGGTGCCCTCGACGACCACGTGTTCGAGGCCGGGCACAGAGAACCGGGGCTGTCCGGCGACGGGCACCGCGGGTGTGGCGGTCGGCGGTGCCTCCGGCGAGGGGGTGGTGAGCGGTGCGACGAGCGGTGTCGCGTCCGCCGAGGCGGGTGCGGCGGCGACCGGGGAGACCGGCACCACGAGCCCGGAGGCGGGGACGACCGACGACGGCGGCACCGCGGGGGTCTCGAACGGCACGGTGTGCACGTTCGGCGACGTCGGGGCCGGGGGCAGCAGTTCCTGCTGCGGCGGGAAGTCGGGCACGGGGGCGTCGGCTTCGACCAGTGCGGCGATCGACGCGGGCTCGGACGTCGGTGCGTGCGCGGCCGGCGCATGCGCGGCGGGTGCCCGCTCAGCCGCGGCGTTCCCTGCCGGGGCGCCCGTGGTCGGTGGGACGGGCGCCGCGTGGGCGGCGCGTGACGAGGCGGGGGTGGGGCGGGCCTCCCGGCCGGAGGCGTTCACGTGACCGGCGGCGGCGACCCGCTCGGGCGCGACCTCGTCGACGGGCGGCGCGGTCACCCAGGCCGGGACGGGCCGACGGGGCCGGTCCGATTCGGGCATGCGATGCGCTGCCACTGCGGCGCTCCTTCCGTCGACTGATCCATGCTCAGTTGTAGCGGCAACCGCTGTGTGGATCGCAGCCCCAGTTCGGGGTCGCCGCCGACCGAGGACGACATCGCCGACATGACGACGATCTTCGACCGGGCCTGAGCGGGCTTTTCGCGCCCGGTCGTTTCGCGCTGAGCGACAGGTCACGGGCTGCGGAGCCCGTGGAGTGTCGCTCAGCGCGAAACGGCGGCGGTGCGGCGGTGCGTCGGCGGCGCGGCGCTAGCGCGTCGCGGCGGCCAGGGCGTCGCGCAGCTCGGCGGCGGTCATCCGCGGGCCGTAGCCGGGGGTGTCCCGCTGGATGCGCCAGCCCTCGGCGAGCGGCCCGGCGTCGACGACGTCGAAGCCGAACGCGTCGATGAGCTCGGCGACGGTCTGCTTGGCGGAGCCGTCGTCGCCGGCGATGACGAGGGCACGACGATCGGGGGTGCCGGCGGGCGTCGCGTGGCCGGTGAGGTCGTCGGCGCCGATGTGGTTGAACGCCTTCACGATACGGGCGCCGGGCAGGTGGTCCTGCAGCATCTCCGCCGTGGTCGTGGACTGGTCGTCGAGGGCGGCGATGTGGCCGTCGCGCTCCCAGTAGTAGTTGTTGGTGTCGATGACGACCTTGCCGACGAGGGGCTCGACGGGGATCGTCTCGATCGCGGCGAGCGGCACCGTCACGACGACGATCTCGCCCGCTGCGGCTGCCTCGTCGCGGGTCGCTGCGCGTGCGCCGTCGCCGAGTTCCGTGACCAGGTCGGTCAGGGTCTCCGGGCCGCGGGAGTTCGCGATGACGACCTGGTGGCCGTTCCGTACCGCGAGTCGAGCGAGCTGGGATCCGATGTTGCCGGCGCCGATGATTCCGATGGTTGTCATGGTGTCCCTGCAACGCTGCCCGCCGTCGTGCATTCCCCGGGAGGCGCGAACGCGCCGCCGGGAGCATGATGGCGGCATGGACCCCGACTTCCGCGACGAGACCGACCAGGACCGCTACGCGATGTAGGTCGGCGGCGAGCTCGTGAGCGTGCTCGACTACCGGGTGAACGGTGACGCGGTGGCGTTCCCGCGCACGTACACGGTCCCGAAGCACCGCGGCCACGGGTACGCGGCGCAGCTGGTCGAGTACGCCGTCGCCGACGTCGAGTCGTCGACCACGAAACGCATCGTCCCGATGTGCTGGTTCGTCGGCAAGTGGTTCGACGAACACCCCGAGAAAGCCGACCTGCTCAGCCGCAGCGCCGCGGACTGAGCACCGAACGAAGGGGCTCCCGTGCCCACCATCACCCCGTTCCTCTGGTACGACGACCAGGCCGAGCAAGCGGCCGAGTACTACGTCGGACTGTTCCCCGACAGCCGCGTCGACAGCGTCAGCCGGATGCCGGACGGTCGTGCCCTCGTCGTGGAGTTCACGTTGCTCGGCGCTCCGTACCGCGCGATGAACGGCGGCCCCGGGCACCCGCACACCGACGCGGTCTCGTTCCAGATCGACGTGGACACGCAGGACGAGCTCGACCGGCTGTGGGACGCCCTGCTCGCCGACGGCGGGAGCCCGACGGCGTGCGGCTGGTTGACCGACCGCTGGGGTCTGGCGTGGCAGGTGACCCCGTCGATGCTGGGGGAGCTGATGAGCGGATCGGGTGATCCGGAGGCCAACGCCCGCGTGTTCGAGGCCATGATGCAGATGGTCAAGCTCGACATCCCCGCGCTGCAGGCCGCGGCCTCCGGTCACTGACCCCACTCTCCGCGGACCCGCCGGTAGTGTGACCGGACGAGAAGACCGCCGGCCGGCGCCGGCGCAGACAGGCTGGAGCCACCATGGACCACCCGAGTTCGAGGGTCCGCCACAGCGACATCAGCCGGGCGTACACCGAGCTCGCCCGCATCACCCGTCGGGCGAGCATCCGGGCCCGCGGTTCGGACCAGGTGTTGAGCGTCGTCGACCAGTCCCTCGTCGACTTCGTCGTCCAGCACCCGGGCTGCATGGCCATCGACATCGCCCGGTACCTGCGGCTGAACCGGTCGACGATCTCGCGGCAGCTGTCCGGGCTCCTCGCGACCGGACTGGTGCGCACGACCGACGGCGGCAGCGGCAACGCGAAGCCGCTCGAGGCGACCGACGCCGGCCGCGCCGCGCTCGAGCGGTCGGTGCAGCTGCACCGGGACGCGCTCGACGAGCGGCTCGCCGACTGGTCGGACGACGACATCGCACTGCTCGCCGGGCTGCTGGAGCGCCTCGGTGCCTCGGACGAGGCAGGGCTCCCGATGCCGGCACCCACCGAGTCGTGACGACGTCGTTCGTCCTGCTGTCCGACACGCACCTGCCGAAGCGCGCGAAGGACCTGCCGCCCGGACTGTGGGCCGACGTCGACGCGGCCGACCTCGTGGTGCACGCGGGGGACTGGGTCGACCTCGCCACCCTCGACGCCGTGCAGGCGCGGTCCCGCCGGTTCGAGGGCGTGCGGGGCAACAACGACGGTCCGGAGTTCGACGACCGGCTGCCGCTCGTCGCCCGGTTCGGTGTCGAGGACCTTCGCTTCGCCCTGGTGCACGAGACCGGGGCGTCGACCGGTCGGGAGCGCCGGATGGACGCCGAGTACCCGGACACCGACGTGCTCGTCTTCGGCCACTCGCACATCCCGTGGGACACCGTGGCGCCGTCGGGGATGCGCCTGCTGAACCCCGGTTCACCGACCGACCGTCGTCGCCAGCCCGACCACACGTGGATGCGCGGCACGGTCACCGGCGCCGAGCTGTCCGTCGAACTGGTGCGGCTGCCGCCGGCCGCCCGCTAGTCCCGGTCGTCGGCCTCCGTCGGCGGCCCCCCGTTCCGGAAAGCGACAGATCCCCGCGGAACTTCTCCGGACATCTGTCGCTTTCGCGGGGTGTTCGACGGCCGTCAGTGCAGCAGTGTCGCTTCGGCGGCACCGACCGCGTCGCCCGCAGCCGCGGCGGCACCGACCGCACCGCCCGCCGTGACCGCGCCGCCCGCAGCCACGGTGGCCCCGGCACCAGCAGCCCCTGCCGTCGGCATCCGGAAGAACGCGAGCTCCCACTCCGTCGAACGCCGGAACGCCCGCGCCATCCGCCCCCGCTCGTCGGGCGTCGCCGCACGGGCTGCCTCCTCGACGAGCCGGTTCGCCTCGGCACTCGACGCCGCGAACCCCGGGTCCCCGTACGCCGTGATCCAGTCCGCGAAGGCGTGCCCGTCCGGAGCGACCCCGAGCTGCGACCCGACCCAGGCGTAGACCCGGAAGCACGGCAGCGCCGCGGCGGCGAGCACCGCACGGGAGCCGGAGTCGGCGGCCTCCTGCAGGTGCGCGAGGTACCCGGCGCACGTGGGGTGCACGGGATCGTCGGCGTGCGAGCCGGCCAGCCGACGGTGGTGCAGGTCGCGGGCCTCGTCGGCGCACCCCTGCGCAGCCGCCGCCCAGAACGCAGCAGCAGCAGCGCCAGCACCAGCACCAGCACCCGAACCAGCACCAGGCGCACCGACCCCGAGTGCCGCCAGGTGCCGCTCGTACGCCCGCAGGTAGTGGACGTCCTGCGCCAGGTAGCCCGCGAACACCTCCGGCTCGAGCGTCCCGTCCCGGAGCTCCACCAGGAACGCGCAGTCGATCGTCTCCTGCAGCACCGATGCCGCATCCGCCCACCACACGTCCGTGTACGACAGTGCCGGCAGGGCTGCCCGCGCCTGCGCCCCGTGGTCGACCGGACCGTTGCCGCTCCCGACCGCCAGAGCGTCGGCCCCGCGCAGCGCCGCCGTCAGCCACTCCTTCGCCACCCCGACCGCGAGCTCCCAGTCGCCGTGCCGCGCGGCGAGCGTCGCGATCGCGCTGGAGAGTGAGCACCCGGTGCCGTGCGTGTTCGTCGTCGTGACCCGGGGACCCGTGAACACCCGCACGGTGCCGTCCGGTGCCACGAGCACGTCGTCCGAGGTCGGCCCCTCGTCGTGCCCGCCCTTCGCCAGCACCAGGACGTCCCAGCGCGCCGCCACGGCACGCGCGGCGTCCAGCGACGAAGCTGACGACGACACCCCGGCCAGCTCCGCCAGCACCACGAGCTCGGCCCGGTTCGGCGTCACCAGGTCGGCGAGCGCGAACAGCGCCCCCATGGCCGCCGCCGCGTCCTCGTCGAGCAGCCGGTCCCCGCTCGTCGCCACCATCACCGGGTCGACGACGACCACCGGTGGCCGGTGCTCCCGCAACCAGTCCGTCACGACCCGCACGACGTCGGCGGTGCCGAGCATCCCGATCTTCACCGCGTCGACCACGACGTCGTCCGACACCGCGTCGAGCTGCTCCCGCAGGAACGCGACGTCCGGCACGTGCACAGACCGCACCCCGTGCGTGTTCTGCGCGACGAGCGCCGTCACGACCCCCATCCCGTACCCGTCGTGCGCGGCGATCGCCTTGAGGTCCGCCTGCATCCCGGCTCCGCCCGTCGGGTCGGTCCCGGCGATGGTCAGCACCCGCGGGACGCTCATGCGTCCGCCCCGTGGTGCGTGGCGTCGGCCTGGAGGGACGGATCGCCAGCACCTGACGGCCTCGCCTCCGTCCCGTGGTCGGGTCCAGGGCCCCACGCGGCCACGTACGCCGCCGCGGCGGATCCGGGGTCGGCCGCGGCGCAGATGCCCGAGACGATCGCGACGCCCGCGGCACCGGCAGCCCGGAGCGGCGCGACGTCGTCGAGGGTCACCCCGCCGATCGCCACGCACGGCAGATCGGTGGCGGCGGCCAGCCGGGCGAACCCGTCGTGGCCCAGCGCCGGCGGGTGGTCGGCCTTCGTCGCCGTGGGGTGCACGACCCCGACGCCGAGCAGGTCCACGGTGCCGCGGGGGAGTCGCTCGACGGCAGCCAGGTGCGCGAGCGTGTTCGCGGTGAGGCCGACGTGGGCGTCCGCGCCGAGCAGGGCACGGGCGGCGGTGACGGGGACGTCGGACTGGCCGAGGTGCACGCCCGCGACCCGGTGTCCCGCGTGCCGTGCGGCGAGGGCGACGTCGAGCCGGTCGTCGACCACCACCGTCGCACGGTCCCCGACGGCGTCGGCGACCGCCGCGGTGAGTGCCAGCAGGTCACGCGCCGAGGCGTCCTTGTCCCGTACCTGCACGATCCGGACCCCGGCGTGCACGGCGGCACGGACGACCCCGAGCACCCCGATGCCGTGCCGGTCGGCCAGGGCACCGTCGGTCACCAGGTAGACGCCGAACCCCGCAGACTGCAGCCCGCTCATGCCGACACCGACCGGGCACCGACAGGAGCGGTCTCGACCGTGATCCGGGCCTCGCGGACGACGTCCTCCGAGGTCAGCGACGCCAACCGGTCGAGGAACAGCGGCTGGAAGGTCCCCGGCCCACCGGCATCCCGCGCCGCGAGCTCCGCGGCGATCGTGTGCACGGCGGTGGCGGCGACGGCAGCGGCACCCGCGTCCTCCGGCGCGACCGACGTGAACGCGGCGACGACCGCGCCGAGCGCACACCCACCACCGGTGATGCGTGTCAGCAGGTCGGTCCCGTTCGCCACCCGGACCACACCGATGCCCGGCGCGACCAGCAGGTCGACCGCACCCGACACGGCCACCGCGGCCACGAGCCTCCCGTCCGAAGCAGCGACGGACGCGACCCGGGCGTCCTCCGTGCCCACCGTGCTGTCGACCCCCCGGCCACCGGCCGAGTCGCCGAGCAGGGCGAGCACCTCGGACGCGTTGCCCCGCAGCACCGTCGGGCGCAGCGCGAGCAGGTCGCGTGCCAGGGCGGTCCGCACCGGCAGCGAGCCGACCGCCACCGGGTCGAGGACCCACGGGGTCCCCGCGTCACGGGCGGCGTGCACGGCCTCGAGCGCGGCGACCCGCGGTTCGGCGTGCGGGGTACCGGTGTTCACCAGCAGGGCATCGGCGACGCGGGCGAACGGCCCCGCCTCGGTCGGCACGTCGACCATCGCGGGCGAGGCCCCGATTGCGAGCAGCACGTTCGCCGTGACGTTCTGCACGACGGTGTTCGTGATGCACTGCACCAGCGGGGCCCGGGCACGCACGGCCTCGAGCAGTTCGGCGGTTCGGTGGGCCCAGGCAGGGGAGGGCGCAGCGGTTTCCATGGACGATCCCTTCGCGAGTACGAGCTCGAGCAGGTTCGACGGGTGTGATCTCAGCCGCTGGATGCGGCACCCCGTGTCTCGAGCGACACCGTACACGACGCCCGGTGACCACTTCGAGGCCCGCTCCGGGCACCGTGTGCCAGGGTTGGACCGTGCCAGATGCAACGCCCCCCGGGCCCCCGCCCGGCCCCCGCGACCCCGGCGACGCCTGGGCGGTCGGCCCCGACGGCACCAAGGCGTGGGGACGCTTCGGCGCCGCCGGCCTGCTCGTCGACGACGGCGCCGGCCGCGTGCTCCTGCAGCACCGCGTCGAGTGGAGCCACCACGGCGGCACCTGGGGCATCCCCGGCGGCGCACGGCACCAGGGCGAAGCAGCCGTGACCGCCGCCCTCCGCGAATCCGCCGAGGAAGCCGGCGTGCCCGACGACGCGATCGCCCTGCGCCACACGGCACTGCTCGACCTGGGGTTCTGGACCTACACGACCGTCGTGGGGCGCGCCTCCCGGCCCTTCGAACCCGTCATCGCCGACCGCGAGAGCCTCGCCCTGTCGTGGATCCCGATCGACCAGGTCGACGACCTGCCCCTGCACCCCGGCTTCGGCAGGTCGTGGCCGGCGCTCCGCACCACGATCGCGACCACCCCGCACGTCGTCGTCGACGCGGCGAACGTCGTCGGCAGCGTGCCCGACGGCTGGTGGAAGGACCGAGCCGGCGCCGCGTCACGCCTGCTGGCACAGGTGTCGGCGCTCGCCGCGGGCGGGGTCGCCGCATCGTTGCTCGACCTGCCGTTCGCACGGTGGTGGCCGCGGTGGACCGTGGTGCTCGAGGGGGAGGCCCGGGCCGCTGCGGACGTGGGCGGTGCTGGTGGAGACGGCGGTGCGGACCGCGCTGTCGGCGCTGACCGCGGCGCCGCCACCGGCGCTGTCGACGTCGTCCGTGCTCCGGCTTCCGGCGACGACGCCATCGTCGAGTCCGCGCAGGCCGCGGTGCAGGCCGGCGACGGGCCGGTCGTCGTCGTGACGGCCGACCGCGAGCTCCGCGACCGCGTCGAGGCCCTCGGCGCGGTCGTCCACGGGCCGTCCTGGTTGCGCGACCAGCTGTAGCCGCCTGGACCGCCGTGTTCCGGATGGCGACCGAGCGGCCGTCGGTCGCTGCCGGTACGCTGGCCCTCCGTCAACGGAGACGCAACACGCAGGAGGTTCCCCTTGGAGCGCATCACCAGGGCCGACGACCGAGTCCACCGCCCCGCCGGGCCGTGGACCCCCACGGTGCACCGGCTGCTCGCCCACCTGCACGAGCAGGGGTTCGTCGCAGCCCCGGAACCGATCGCCCTCGGTGACACCCTCGAGACGGTCTCGTTCGTCCCCGGTGTCGCGGGCGAGTACCCCTGGACCGAGGACATCGCCAGCGAGGCCGCCCTCGTCACCAGCGCCCGCCTGCTCCGCCAGTTCCACGACGCCGCCGCGAGCTTTCCGCGCAGCGCCACCGACGACCTCTGGTCCCAGGCCGACCGTGCCCCGGTCGAGACGATCGTGCACGGCGACTTCGCCCCGTACAACTGCGTCTACGACGGCATCGCCGCCGTCGGCCTGATCGACTTCGACACCGCTCACCCCGGGCCCCGCGTCTGGGACGTCGCGAGTGCCGTCTACCGGTTCGCACCGTTCACCACCGGCGCCGTCGAGGGATCGACCGCCCCCGACCTCGACGAGCGGCTCGCGCGCGCCGCCGAGTTCTGCCGCGCCTACGCCCTCGACGACCGCTCCCGGAGCGTCCTGGCCGAGACGATGATCGCGTCCCTCGTCGCCCTCGTCACGACGATCGAGCACGAGGCCGCCGCCGGCAACCCGAAGTTCGTCAGCGACCTGCAGCACGGCCACGCCGACCTGTACCGCGCCGACGTCGCCTACCTGGAGCAGCACGCCGACGCCGTCACCGCCGCCGTCGCGTGACCACCAGCCCCGCGCGGCTCCGCACGGCGCGCTTCGCGGCGCAGGGCATCGCGGTGCCCGGGCTGCGACCCACCGAGGTCATCGAGCGGATGCTGGCGGTGCAGGGGCAGGACCTCGGCCAGGTGCTCTGGGCCATCGGGGTCCGCGCTCCCGGATCGTCGCGGGACGACGTCCGCGAGGCCTTCGACCGCGGGGAACTCGTCCGCTCGTGGCCGATGCGCGGCACCCTGCACGCCCTGCGCCCCGACGACCTGCGACTGCTGCTCTCGCTCACCGCCGAACGGACGCTCCGCACGATCGCCCGGCGCGCCGCCGAGCTCGGCATCGACGACGCCCTGCTCGGCCGGGCCCGGGACGCGACGGTCGCGGCCCTGGGCGGTGGTCGTGCGCTGGTCCGGGACGACCTGTTCGCGGCGTACCGCGCTGCCGGTATCGACCCGGCCGGCGGTCGCGGCTACCACCTGGTCCTGCAGCTCGCGCAGGAGGGCCTCGTCGCCTGGGGTCCCACCGCCCGCGTCGGGCAGGGGCTCGTGCTGCTCGACGAGTGGGCACCCGCCACCGCTGACCTGCCGGACCGCGACGAAGCCCTCCGCCGGGTCCTGCTCGGGTACCTGCGCGGCCGTGGCCCCGCGACCGAGGCCGACGCCGCGAGCTGGACGAAGCTGCCGCTCGGTGACCTCCGCCGAGCGCGGGCGGCGGCGGGGAACGCGGTGGAGGACCTCGGCGACGGGCTCCTCGACCTCGCCGACCGGCCGGCAGCCGCGCGCGTCCCCACCGGGCACCTGCTCCCCGGCTTCGACGAGTACCTGCTCGGGTACGCCGACCGGTCCGCGCAGCTCGACCCCGCGCACGCCGACCGGGTCGTCCCCGGGGCCAACGGCATGTTCCTGCCGATGGCCGTCGTCCGGGGTCGCGTCGTCGGCACCTGGAAGCGCACCGAGCGCCGGGCCGGGCACCTCGTCACCGTCACACCCTTCGGTGCCCTCGATGCGGCATCGGTCCGCGCGCTCGAGGCGGCGGCCGCGCGGTACGCGGCGTTCCTCGGTGCGCCCGTCGCGACCACGGTGGTCTGACGCGACCACCTGCGGACCGTGTGCCGAGACTGCCCGGCCGCCCCGACCCTCCAGACCTCACCCAGCAACCATGCGGCGGACTCCGACACTGCCTCCGGTAATGTCGCAGGGCCATGACGGACAGCCCGGCCGACGCCACCCCCTACGAAGTCCTCGGCGTCCCCGCGACGGCTGACGACGAAGCGCTCCGCCGCGCCTACCGGCGGGCCGCCCGCGAGACGCACCCCGACCTCGGCGGCGACGCCCAGCGCTTCCGCCAGGTCCAGCTCGCATGGGAGCGCATCGGCACGCCGGCAGCCCGGCGCGCGTACGACGTCGGGTCCCGCGCGTACGGCGCGTCCGGGGCGACCGCAGGCAGGGGTGACACCGGTCGCGACGCCTACGCACCCCCGGCAGCGCGTCGCGACACCCGCCCCCGGGCCCGGTCCCACGGACACCCCGGCGGTCGGTCGCGCGAGGTCTTCCTGCAGGCCGAACGCGAGTGGGTCGGCCTCGGCGACCCCATCGAGGACCCGTACGACCCCACGCTCATCCGCTCCGCGCCCCGGCACATCCGGCGCCTGCTCGCCGAGGCCCTGGCCGAAGAAGCGACCGCCCTGATCGTCTCCGACATGGGGATCGGCGTCACGGTGTGGCACGACCTCGACGCCGGAGCCGAGGGCAAGCTCGACCACGCCGTCCTGACCCCGAGCGGACTCTGGGCCGTCGAGTCCATCGACTGGGGCGCTCCGGTCCGCGTCGAGCACGGCGAGATCGTCGGCGAGACGCTCGCGCCGGGGGAGCGACCCGTCAAGGAACTCGTCCGCGCCGCCCGTGCCGTGCAGAAGCAGACCCGGGTGCGGTTCTCCGGGCGGCTGCTCGTCGTTCCGGACGCCGCCGTCACCGAGGACGTGCAGCTCGTCGGCTCCCCGAAGAAGCCCACCGCGCTCGTCGTCCGCCGGAGTGCGCTCGCCCAGGTGCTGAACGGCGTCTGGTCGCCGGCCGGTTCCGTCGACGTGTTCGAGATCCGCGACCGCCTGCAGCAGACCGTCCGCTTCGTCTGATCCTGACGCCTGACGCCTGACGCCTGACGCCTGACGCCTGACGCCTGACGCCTGACGCCCGACGCTCGACCCGGGCTCCGACCGTCACCGTCCGACGCGTCGTACGATCACGGCATGCGCGAAGAGGTCGTCGTCGTGGTCGGCGGATGGGAGCACGACTGCTGTGGGCCCGCCTACGAACGGCAGGCCACGGCGGCGTTCACCGCGTACGGCAGGACGCCGCGGTTCGCCGAGTCCCGGCACCACGACGACCCGTTCGGCATCACGGAGTTCCGTGGTCGGGTGGCCGATCTGCTCGTCGTCGCGGAGGACGGCACCCGCATCCCCGTCCACCGCATCCCGTCCGGTCGCGCGCTGGGCGGATCCGATCCGGACGACGACGGGCACCTCGAGGTGCCCTGGACCGGAGAACGGATCGAGGTCGAGTCCGACACGTTCGAGATCGTGGTCGATGTCCACGTGCCCGGGTCGGGGCCCGGGAAGCGTCAGTAGCCGCGGAGCTTCTCGAGGTCGCGGCGTTCCCGCTTGCTCGGCCGTCCGGCGCCGCGATCACGCATCGGGACGAACCCGGCCTCTTCCTTCGACAGCCGCGGCGGGGTCTTGTCCTCGAAGTGCTTCGCGGCCTCGGGGGCGCTCGTCCGCTTCAGGATGATGCCGGTCACCATGACGATCCGGTCGAAGCCGTTCTGGCGCACCCGCACCTCGTCGCCGGGGCCGATCGGCTGCGCCGGCTTCGCGCGCTCCCCGTTCACCCGGACGTGACCGGCCTTGCACGCGGCGGTCGCGGCCGACCGGGTCTTGGTGATCCGGACGGCCCAGATCCAGCTGTCGACCCGGGCCTTCTCCATGCCGACACTCTAGGCGGCCCGTACCCTGGGGCGGTGCATGCGGACGAACAGGCGGCGATCGCCCGGGCCCGTGCCCTCGGGGTGCTGCACGAGGCCGCGATCGGGGACCGCCTGGTGGTCCGGGCGCACCACGGTGACGGCGCGCAGGACGCCCTCGGTGACCTGGTCGCCCGGACGCCCGACGCCGTGACGATCGCCACCCGCCGCGGCCCGGTCGAGGTCCGGCTCGCCGACGTCGTCGCCGCGAAGCCCGTCCCGCCGCCCCCGCCCGCGCGGCCTGCTCGGCGCTGACGCGCTCGGCTCGCACCGTGCGGACTTGTCGTGCTGTCGAGCCGGGGTCGCACGGTGCGGACTTCGTCGGCGGGTGCGCCGTCGGAGGCTCGATGCGGGGTTGTGGTGCCGCACGGAGCCACCAGCCCCGCACGGTGTGGCGGAGGCGGCACGGTGCGGGATTCGCGGAGCCGGGGTCGCACGGTGCGGACTTCGTCGGCGGGTGCGTCTTCGGAGGCTCGGTGCGGGGTTGTGGTGCTGCACGGAGCCACCAGCCCCGCACCGGCTGACGAACCTCGCACCGTGCGAACCCGGCGCCCCACCCCACCCCGCCGCGCAGCCCGGCCCCGCCCACCCCGGCGAGCCGCAGGCCCCCGCGCCCCGCTCCCGACATACGCTCATCCCATGGCAGTCCCCGTCCCGCTCGGCACCGAGGACCGCACCGCCCGCCTCACCCTCCGCCGCCCGGGCTCCTGGCGCCGCGAGGACTCAGCCCAGGCGGACCTGCGCGTCACCGGCGACGACGTCGTCCTCACCGTCCGATCCCGCCCCAGCGACCGCGCGATCGGCGACGAGAACACCGGCCTGCTCGAACGGCTGCCCGGCTCCGTCGAGGGCCTGCTGCTCGTCGGCTGCGACCCGTGGACCACCGCCGGCGCCCCGGCCCGGCTGGTCGAGTACGTCCGGCCCGACGAGCACGGCGACGTCGCCGGCACCCACCTGCTCTTCGTCACCGGTCGGCACCGCGTCGATCTGACGATCGAACGCCCGCTCGCCCGGCTGCTCGAGACCGACGACCTCGTGCTCGCGGTCCTCGAGAGCGTCCGCGCCACCGAGACGGTCCCGGTCCGCCCCGAGCGTGACCTCGAACCCCTGCCGGCCCCCGCCCCGGCACCGTCGCTCGACGGCCCCCGCCTCAGCACGGACGCGATCGGCACCCTGCAGAGCCTCGCCGGACGCCGGTGGAACCCCACGCTCCTCCGCACCGCGGCGGGCCGCGAACTCATCGAGGCGGGCCTCGTCGGCCGGCTCGGCACCCTGCCGGAGTCGACCCAGACCCTCCTCGAACCCTGGCAGGGCGATGCCCAGCCGGTCACGCTGGAACAGCACCTGCCCGACGGGGGCGAGTCGCGCCTCCAGGCCTGGTCGCAGACCGTCGTCGACGGGACCGACGCGGCGGGTGCCGTGGTCGCGTCCGTCACGCCGGACCGGGCCGTCGCGCTCCTGGCCGGGAGGCTCGGCATCGGTCCGACGTGGACCTTCCCGTTCCGCACGGGGTCGCTCCCAGGGCACCTGCTCGGCCGCAGGCTGGCCGGCGGTCCGGACGCACCGGACCTGCCGGAGGTCCTCGCCGAGGCGGACCCGCGCCTCGCGCGGTTCTGGGCCGCGCCGTGGACCGTCTCGTACCTGCGTCGACCCGGCAAGCCGAAGCCGATCACGATCGTGCGGGCCGAGGGGCACGGGTTCGCGCGCGTGGGCGCGACGAAGGCCGGGGAGACCGCCTTCCGGACGGACTCCCCGGCCAACGTCTACCGGTCGGTGGTGCGGGCGCTGCTGGGCTGAGCGCGCCCGGGTGCTCCCGCTACGCGGCGGGGCCGGCGGTCAGCGTGATCGTGACAGTCTTCGCGGCGCCGGTGCTGTCGGTGTAGCGGACGCTCACCTTGTCGCCCACCGAGTGGGACTGCACGACCTTGGTGAGCTGGTCCGAGCTCGTGACCGCGGTGCCGTCGATGCTCGTGATCGTGTCCCCGGCGGTCAGGCCGGCGCTCGCGGCGCCGGAGCCCTCGACTGTGCCGGCGACGGCGACGCCGCCCGTGGTGCCGGTGGTGTTGCTGACCTCGACCCCGAGGAACGCGGGCAGCCCGATGGTGATCGTGCTCGAGGACTCCCCGGCGAGGATCTTCTCGGCGATCGTCTTCGCGGTGGTGATCGGGATGGCGTAGCCGGTGACGTCGGCCGTGCCGGAGGACGCTGCCGTGGCCATGCCGACGACCTCGCCCTCGCTGTCGAGCACCGGTCCGCCGGAGTCGCCGGAGACGATGTCCGCCGAGATCTCGATCAGGCCGGTCAGGGACTCGGTGCCGGTGCCGGACTCGCTCTGCACCTGGATGTCCTGGTCGGTCGCGGTGACGGTGCCCTCGGCGGCGACGAGGTTGCCGGTGCCCTCGGCGTTGCCGACGTCCTTGACGGTGTCACCGGTGCTCGGCTCGCCGTCGTCGTCGAGCGTGACCGTGGACAGTCCGGAGGCGTTCTCGAGCTTCAGGACGGCGACGTCGTTGGTGGCGTCGGCCCCGACCACGTCGGCCTTGTACTCCTTGCCGGTGGTCTCGTCGGTGACGGTGATGCTCGTCGCGCCCTGGATCACGTGGTTGTTCGTCAGGATCGTGCCGTCGGAGGTCAGGACCATGCCGGTGCCGGCCGCCTGTGACGACTGGTCGTAGTTCAGGACGGTGTTGATCGTCACGACGCCCTTCTTGTCGGCGGCCGTCGCCGCGGTGGCGGGGGACTGGGTCGTGCCGGTGCCGGTGCTGCCGTCGCCGCTGGTGCCGCTGCCGCTGCCGCTGCCGTCGCCGGGCACCGTGAAGCCGTTCGTGCCGTCGCTGCTGCCGGTGCCGCCGGTCCCGTCGGTGCCGGATCCGGTGCCGGGCAGCGTGGTGGTGCCCTGCGACTGGCTCGACGTCGTGGTCGTCCCCTGCGAGGACAGGCCGAGGGCGGTGCCACCGGCCGCACCGACGATGGCGAGCGCGGCGATGCCAGAGCCGATCATCAGTCCCAGGCGACGCGGGCGCTTCGTCCCACCGGGGTGGTTCGCGGTCGCCGCCGAGTACGCCCACGCGTGGTTCGCGCCGGCGAGGGCGGGGCTGCCGATCAGGTACGGGCCGCGGCCGTCCGGCGTGTAGGCGTAGGGGCCGGAGCCGTCCGGACCGTAGAGGTAGGGACCGGAGCCGTCGAACGCGTACGCCGGGCGCAGTGAGGCCGGGTCGGCGTGCGGCGCCTCCCAGTGCATCCCGGGAGCCTGCTGCTGCGCGGCGGGGGTGCCGTCCTCGTCGTGGTCGGCGGCTGCGGGGTTCGGGGTCTCGTTCATCGGTGCTCTCCGGTCGTCCCTCGACGGCCCGGTCGGGCGTCGATGGAGACCAGTACAGGGCGCTTCCCCATGACGAGCCTATGAACGAACCCTGCGCACGCTCCGGGGTTGCTCGGGGGACGCCGAGTGGGGCTCCGGCGTTAGGGTGGCCTTACTTCCATGCCTCCGTCGACGTCCACGCCCCCGGCTCCCAGCTCCGTCCCCCGACTCGTCGGTGCGACCGTGCTGGCGGTCGTCGTCCTCGCCGTGGCGTGTGCGCTGTCGATCGCGTACGGCTCGCGGCCGATCCCGCTCGGCACCGTCCTCGACACGGTGATGCACCCCGGGCGGAGCGACGAGGTCGGGCTCATCGTGCTCGGCAACCGTGTGCCCCGCACCGTCGTCGGACTGCTCGCCGGAACCGCGCTCGGGGTGGCCGGGGCGGTCATGCAGGGCGTGACGAGGAACCCGCTCGCCGACCCGAGCGTCCTCGGCATCAACTCCGGTGCGACCCTGGCCGTGGTGGCCGGGATCGCGGTCTTCGGCGTGAGCGGCACGGCTGCCTACCTGCCGTTCGCGTTCGTCGGGGCCGCACTCGCCGCCGTGCTCGTGTACGGGATCGCGACCGTCGCCCGTCGTGGCCTCTCACCCGTCGGGCTCGCCCTCGCCGGAGCTGTGGTCGCCGCAGCGCTGTCGTCGGTCACCACCGCGGTGCTCGTGACCGACCAGAGCCTGCTCGACCAGCTGCGGTTCTGGCAGGTCGGTGCCCTCGCCGGCAAGGACCTCGGCACGGCGGGGATCATCACGGCGCCGGTGCTCGTCGGGCTGGTGATCGCGTTCGGTCTCGGTCGGTCGCTCAACACCCTCGCGCTCGGGGACGAACTCGCGGCGTCGCTCGGGCAGCGGGTCGTGCTCGTCCGCGCCGTCGGCGGTCTGGTCGCGGTGCTGCTGGCCGGCTCCGCGGTGGCCGCCGCCGGGCCGATCGCCTTCGTCGGGCTCGCCGTGCCGCACGCCGTCCGCCGGCTGAGCGGCCCGGACCACCGCTGGACCATCCTGCTGTCGGCGATCGTCGCCCCCGCACTGCTGCTCGTCGCCGACGTGATCGGTCGCGTCGTGGCGTACCCGGGGGAGCTGCAGGTCGGCATCGTCACGGCGTTGATCGGGGCACCGGTGTTCATCGCGCTCGTGCGGTCGAGGGCGGTGCGGGGACTGTGAGGCAGTTGTTCGGCTCCGGCCGCCCGCGGTCCGGCGGTCTGCGCCGCTCGGCCGGCCTGCGTCGTGAGTTCACGGTGCTCGTCGCCGTGGTGGCGGTCGTCGTGGTGCTCGTCCTGGTCGGGCTCGGCGCCGGTTCGATCCCGCTCACCCCGGGCCAGGTGCTCGCCTCCCTGTTCGGCCAGGGGGACCGGATCTCGGACTTCGTGATCGGGCAGCTCCGCGGGCCGCGGGTGCTCGGTGCCGTCCTCGTCGGGGCCAGTCTCGGCGTCGCTGGCGCGATCGTGCAGAGCGTCGTGCGGAACCCGATCGCGAGCCCCGACGTCATCGGGATCACCTCGGGGGCCAGCGCCGCCGGACTCACCGCGATCGTGCTGTTCGGTGCCAGCGGTGGCACGCTCTTCTCGGTCGTGCTGGTCGGCGCCGTGGTGGTCTCGATCGTCATCGCCGGGCTCGCCTGGCGACGGGGGATCACCGGCAACCGGGTGATCCTCGTCGGGATCGGCGTCGCGGCCATCTGCCTGAGCATCACCGGCTGGATGCTCACGAGCGGCACCGTCACCCAGGCCGGCACCGCGCTGCTCTGGCTCTCCGGCAGCCTGAACGCCGTCGACCGCGACCTGGTCGGGGTGCTCGGCGTCGCGTTCGTCGTGCTCGGCGTGCTCGCGCTGCTGCAGTCCGCCCGTCTGCAGGTCCTGAGCCTCGGGGACGAGGTCGCCGCCGCACTCGGACTCCGGCCGGACCGGGCGAAGGTGCTCCTGCTCCTCACCGCCGTGTGCCTGACCGCCGCAGCCGTCGCCACCGCGGGGCCCGTCTCGTTCGTGGCGCTGATGTCTGCGCCGATCGCCCGACGCCTCGTCGGCGGCGGACGGGTGGCGCTCGCGCCGGCCGCTGCCGTCGGTGCCGCGATCACGCTCGGCAGCGACCTGCTGGCACAGTTCGCCTTCGCCGGCACCGCGCTGCCGGTGGGCGTCGTGACAGGCGTCGTGGGGGCGCCGTACCTGCTCTGGTTGCTCGCGCGGGGAAGGTGACGCCGGGTCGCACGAGTCGATGACGTCTGGTCCCACGGGTCGCTGACGCGGCGCGCGTTCGCGGATCGCGGAAGTCCCTCCACAGTCCCAGATCGGGGCTGCCGCTCGGGGCTTCGTTTCCGATACGCTGGTGGGCCAAGAGGAGGAGGTCCACCGATGCCAGATCCAGTGGTCCCGCAGCCGGGCGGTCAGAAGACCCCGGAGCAGCGGCTGGTCGACACCACGCTGACCTTCAGCATGGACATGGGCGCGGCGCTCACCGCCGAGTCCGGTGTCTCGACCGAAGAACGTGAAGCCGTCAACGCCCTGCCCTCCGGGTCAGCGTTGCTCGTGGTCCGTCGCGGCCCCAACGTGGGTGCGCGGTTCCTCCTCGACTCCGACGTCACGACGGCCGGTCGACACCCCGACGCCGACATCTTCCTCGACGACGTCACCGTGTCGCGCAAGCACGCGCAGTTCCTGCGCCACGGCACGAGCTTCAGCGTCAAGGACAACGGTTCGCTGAACGGCACGTACTTCGACGGTGTCCGCATCGACGAAGCGCTGCTCACCGACGGGGCCGAGGTCCAGGTCGGCAAGTTCCGCCTGACGTTCTACGCATCTCGGGTCGACCTGGCGCGCCTGGCGAACGCGTAGTGGCCTCACGGTCCGCTGCGGCCCGGGCGGGGTCCGCGGCACCGGACCTGCTCACCATCGGGCAGGTCCTCGCTCGCCTCAAGCCCGAGTTCCCGGACCTGTCGAGCTCCAAGCTGCGGTTCCTCGAAGAGCGAGAGCTCGTCACCCCGATCCGCACGGCCAGTGGGTACCGCAAGTTCTCCGCTGCCGACCTCGAGCGGCTCCGGGTGATCCTCGGACTGCAGCGTGACCACTACCTGCCGCTCAAGGTCATCAAGGAGTACCTCGCCGACCTCGATGCCGGACGCGAACCCGTCCTGCCTGGCGGAGGCGACGCGCCGAAGCCGTCGATCCTCGGTCGCGAACGCCGGTACACCCGCGACGAGACGGTCCGGGCAGCCGGCGCCTCCCCGATGCTCCTCGCCGACGCGGTCTCGGCTTCGCTGCTCCCGGCCACCGACACCTACGGCGACGACGGCGTCTCCGTGCTGAAGGCCCTGGTCGAACTGCAGCGAACGGGTATCGAGCCGCGACACCTCCGCACGCTGCGCAGCACCGCCGAGCGCGAGGTCGGTCTCATCGAGTCCGCCCTCATGCCGGTCTCCCGCCGGGGCGACGCGACCTCGCGGGCCAAGGCCACGGAGCTCGCGCGTGAGATCGCCGGGCACCTCGAGATCATCCGGTCGAACCTCATCCGCCAGGCCATCGGTCGGCTCGACGCATGACGCCGTCCGGTGCTCCGACAGGGCTTGTGTGTCAGTGGCCGAGGCGTATCCTCGACACGCCGGACGCGCCGGGTCGGATGTCCCGCGCGGGAGCGGTCGGAGTCGCTACCGTGGACCTCGGAACAACTCTCAACCCGTCGTTGAAGCTTCGGGTGGGAGCTCGATCGTCGTGGAAGGCAAGCTCATGAGTGGGAACGACACCCCTGGCACCGAGTCTGATGTGACCCGGTACGACCTTGGGCTGCTCTTCACCGATGGTCTGCCCGAGCACGACGAGCAGAACGGCTACCGCGGCACCGTCGCCGCACGGGCAGCCGGCATCTCGTACCGCCAGCTCGACTACTGGGCCCGCACCGAACTCGTGCAGCCGACGATCCGCGGGGCCGCCGGCTCCGGATCGCAGCGCCTGTACGGGTTCCGCGACATCCTCGTGCTCAAGCTCGTGAAGCGCCTGCTCGACACCGGCATCTCGCTGCAGCAGATCCGCACCGCGGTCAACCAGCTCCGTGAGTCCGGCGTCTCCGACCTGGCGCAGACCACGCTGATGTCCGACGGTGCCTCGGTGTACCTGTGCACCTCCGACGACGAGGTCATCGACCTCGTGTCCCGCGGCCAGGGTGTCTTCGGCATCGCGGTCGGCAAGGTCCTGCGCGAGGTCGAGAGCTCCCTGGTCGAGCTCGACGCCACCGCCGCGGCCGACCCCTCCGACGAGCTCGCCGCTCGTCGCGCTTCCCGCGCTTCCTGACCGTTCCGGTTCCGGCCGAGTGGTCGCGAACCGTCGTGTGCGCGTCGCCGAGGGGTCACGAACCGTGGCCTACGACGCCGTCTGCCGACAGTTGGTGACCTTTCGTCGGACATGAGCGGCATGTTGTGACCGCTGGCGAGCCGGGGTCGGGCGTGTCTGCCGGGGCCGGGGTGGGCCTCCCGGCAGTCGCCGAGGTGTCACGAACCGTCGTGTGTGAATCGCCGAGGTGTCACGATCTGTCGCCTGCGGGGCTGCTAGCCGACAGTTGGTGACCGCTCGCCGGACGTGAGCGGTGTGTTGTGGCCGCTGGGCGAGCCGGGGTCGGGTGTGTCTGCCAGGGCAGGGGTGGGCCTCCCGGCAGTCGCCGAGGTGTCACGAACCGTCGTATGCGCGTCGCCGAGGTGTCACGGACTGTCGCCTGCGGGGCTGCCTGCCGACAGTTGGTGACCGCTCGCCGGACGCGAGCGGTGTGTTGTGACCGCTGGGCGAGCCGGGGTCGGGCGTGTCTGCCGGGGCAGGGGTGGGCCTCCCGGGAGTCGGCACGCGGTCACGAACCGCCGTGTGCGCGTCGCCGAGGTGTCACGAACTGTCGGCTGCGACGCTGCCTGCCGACAGTTGGTGACCGCTCGGCGGACGCGAGCGGCACGTCACGCGACCGCGACCGCGACCGCGATCACGACCGCGCCGCGACCGCGTGAGCTCCGACCTACGCGGCGCCACCCTCGGCGTACGGACCGATCTTGCCGGTGCGCATGATGCGCTCGAGCAGCTGGTCGAAGTTCTTCGCCATCTCCTGCGCGGACTCGCCGGGCCAGACGTGCAGCGGCTTCGCGGCACCCTGCGCCTGCTGCAGCGACGTGCGCTCCGGCAGCTGCGGCGAGAGCACGAGCGGGCCGAACATGTCCCGGAGTTCCTTGATGCGGAACTGGTGCTCGAGCGACTGCACCCGGGCACGGTTCACGATGATGCCGAGGGGCTGCAGGCGTGGGGAGAGGCCGCGGCGGATCTCCTCGATCGCGCGCAGCGCACGGTCGGCGGCGGCGACGGAGAACAGGCCGGGCTCGGTGACGACGGTGACGCGGTCGGACGCGGCCCACGCGGTGCGGGTCAGGGCGTTCAGCGACGGCGCACAGTCGATGAGGACGAGCTCGTAGTCCTGCTCGACGTTGGCCAGGGCCTCTTCGAGCTTCCAGATGTCGCGGATCGACGGGTGCGGCCCGTCGAAGTTGATGGCGGAGGGCGACCCGACCATGACGTCGATCTTGCCCTGCGACCCCTTCGTCCAGCCCGAGGGGGCGATCGCCTGACGGACGATCTTCTCCTTCGGGTTCTCGAGGACGTCGGCGACGTTGAGGTGGCCGGCGAGGTTGATGTCGAGGCCCGTCGAGACGTCGGACTGCGGGTCCAGATCCACCACCAGCGTGCGCAGTCCCTTGGCGAACGCGGCCGAGGTCAGGCCGAGCGTCACCGTCGTCTTGCCGACACCACCCTTGAGGGAGCTCACGCTGAGTACATGCACGTTGAGCAACGTTACCGCCACTAGGGTTGTCTCACCTCAACCCGGGCTGAAAGGGACGTCGTGTTCACGAAGATCCTCGTTGCGAACCGTGGCGAGATCGCCATCCGCGCGTTCCGTGCCGCGTATGAGTTGGGGGCCCGTACGGTGGCCGTCTACCCGTACGAAGACCGGAACTCCCTGCACCGGCTCAAGGCCGACGAGGCCTACCTGATCGGGGAGCGGGGCCACCCGGTCCGGGCGTACCTGGACGTCTCCGAGATCATCCGCGTCGCCCGCGAGTCGGGGGCCGACGCGATCTACCCGGGGTACGGATTCCTGTCCGAGAACCCCGAGCTCGCCGCGGCAGCAGCCGCGAACGGCATCACCTTCATCGGCCCGGGCGAGCACGTGCTCGAGATGGCCGGCAACAAGGTCACCGCGAAGGAGCACGCGATCGCAGCCGGCGTCCCGGTCCTCGCGAGCACCCCGGCGAGCCGCGACATCGACGAACTGATCGCCGGCGCCGACGCGATCGGGTTCCCGGTCTTCGCCAAGGCCGTCGCCGGTGGTGGTGGCCGAGGCATGCGCCGGGTGGAGACGAAGCCCGAGCTGCGCGACGCCCTCGAAGCCGCGATGCGCGAGGCCGACAGTGCGTTCGGCGACCCGACGATGTTCCTCGAGCAGGCCGTCATCCGTCCGCGCCACATCGAGGTGCAGATCCTCGCCGACGCGACCGGCACCGACGCGGGCACGATCCACCTGTTCGAGCGGGACTGCTCGGTGCAGCGGCGCAACCAGAAGGTCGTCGAGATCGCGCCGGCGCCGAACCTCGACCCCGCGATCGCGCAGGCACTGCACCGTGACGCCGTGGCCTTCGCCCGGTCGATCGGGTACGTGAACGCGGGCACCGTGGAGTTCCTGCTCGACACCGAGGGCGAGCGCGAGGGGCAGCACGTCTTCATCGAGATGAACCCGCGCATCCAGGTCGAGCACACGGTCACCGAAGAGGTCACCGACGTCGACCTGGTGCAGTCGCAGATGCGCATCGCGGCGGGGGAGACCCTCGCCGACCTCGGCCTGTCGCAGGACACCGTCGCCGTGCACGGCGCCGCGCTGCAGACCCGCATCACGACCGAGGACCCGACGCAGGGCTTCCGTCCGGACACCGGCCGGATCAGCACCTACCGCAGCCCCGGCGGCGCCGGCGTCCGGCTCGACGGCGGCACGGTCGCCACCGGCGCGCAGATCAGCCCGCACTTCGACTCGATGCTCGCGAAGATGACGTGCCGCGGCCGGGACTTCCCGGCGGCGGTGTCCCGGGCCAAGCGCGCCCTCGCCGAGTTCCGCATCCGCGGCGTCAGCACGAACATCCCGTTCCTGCAGGCCGTGCTCGAGGACCCGGACTTCGCCCGCGGCGACGTCTCGACGAAGTTCATCGAGGAACGCCCGCAGCTCTTCGGCGGCCACGTCTCGAAGGACCGCGGCACGAAGGTGCTCACCTGGCTCGCCGACGTCACGGTGAACAAGCCGAACGGGGAGCGGTCGCCGCTCGTCACCGACCCGGCCGACAAGCTCCCGGCCACGGACCTGACGGCGCCGGTGCCCGAGGGACAGCGCGACCGCCTGCTGGCGATGGGTCCGGCCGAGTGGTCGAAGGCCCTGCGCGCCCAGACGGCCCTCGCGGTGACCGAGACGACGATGCGCGACGCCCACCAGTCGCTCCTCGCCACCCGGGTCCGCACGAAGGACCTCGTCGCCGTCGCGCCGCACGTCGCGCGGCTCACCCCGCAGCTGCTCAGCGTCGAGGCCTGGGGAGGCGCCACGTACGACGTGGCACTCCGGTTCCTCGGTGAGGACCCCTGGGAGCGCCTGTCCTCGCTGCGCGAAGCGATGCCGAACATCCCGATCCAGATGCTGCTGCGCGGCCGCAACACGGTCGGGTACACGCCGTACCCGACCGAGGTCACCGACGCCTTCGTCGACGAGGCGGCCCGGTCCGGCGTCGACGTCTTCCGCGTGTTCGACGCGCTGAACGACGTCAGCCAGCTGCGTCCAGCCCTGGAGGCCGTGCTCGCGACCGGCACGGCGGTCGCCGAGGCGGCGCTCTGCTACACCGCCGACCTCCTCGACCCCGCCGAGGACCTCTACACGCTCGACTACTACCTCCGCCTGGCGGAGCAGATGGTCGACGCCGGCGCGCACGTCATCGGCATCAAGGACATGGCCGGGCTCCTCCGTGCCGGTGCGGCCGAGAAGCTCGTCACCGCCCTGCGCGAGCGCTTCGACCAGCCCGTGCACGTGCACACCCACGACACCGCCGGCGGCCAGCTCGCGACCCTGCTCGCAGCCTCGCGCGCCGGGGCCGACGCCGTCGACGTGGCCGCAGCACCCATGGCCGGCACGACCAGCCAGCCGAGCATGTCCGCCCTGGTCGCCGCCCTGGCCCACACCGAGCGCGACACCGGTCTGTCCCTCGACGCCGTCGGTGACCTCGAGCCGTACTGGGAGTCGGTCCGTCGCGTGTACGCCCCGTTCGAGTCCGGTCTCGCCGGGCCGACCGGGCGTGTCTACAAGCACGAGATCCCCGGCGGTCAGCTGTCGAACCTCCGGCAGCAGGCGATCGCCCTCGGGCTCGGTGACCGGTTCGAGCAGGTCGAGGACTGGTACGCCGAGGCGAACCGGATCCTCGGCCGGCCGACCAAGGTCACGCCGTCGTCGAAGGTCGTCGGTGACCTCGCGCTGCAGCTCGCAGCGGTCGGTGCCGACCCGGTCGACTTCGAGCAGAACCCGGACAAGTACGACATCCCGGACTCCGTGGTCGGGTTCATGGCCGGCGAACTGGGCGACCTGCCCGGCGGCTGGCCCGAGCCGTTCCGCTCGAAGGTCCTGGCCGGGCGCGACGTCCGCCTCGAGGTCACCCCGGTGCCCGCGGACGAGCGCGCGCACCTCGAGACTCCCGGGCCGGAGCGCCAGCAGGCGCTCAACCGCCTGCTCTTCCCGCAGCCGACGCAGCAGTTCCAGCGCGTGCGGGAGCAGTACGGCGACCTGTCCGTCGTCCCCACCGTCGACTACCTGTACGGGCTGCGCCCCGGGCAGGAGCACAGCGTCCCGCTCGGCAAGGGCGTCGACCTGTTCGTCGGGCTCGAGGCGATCGGCGAGGTGGACGCCAAGGGCATCCGCACGGTCATGACGACGATGAACGGGCAGCTCCGCCCGGTCGCCGTCCGCGACCGTTCGGTCGAGGTCGAGACGAAGGCGGCCGAGAAGGCCGACGCGTCCGACCCCAAGCACGTGGCCGCGCCGTTCTCCGGCGTGGTGACGCTCAAGGTCGCCGTCGGTGACGTCGTCGAGGCCGGTACGCCGGTGGCGAGCATCGAGGCGATGAAGATGGAAGCGGCCATCACGGCGCCCGTGTCGGGCACCGTCGGCCGACTCGCGATCCCGGTGACCCAGCAGGTGGACGCCGGCGACCTCCTGGTGGTGCTGCAGTAAATTGACCGTTCGTCCCATCCGCCTGTTCGGCGACCCCGTCCTCCGCTCGCCGGCCGACCCGATCCGCCCCGAACTGCTCGGGAGCGCCGGGGTCCGTGACCTCGTGCAGGACCTCATCGACACCGTCAAGGAACCCGGACGTGCCGGGGTGGCCGCGCCCCAGATCGGCGTCGGACTCCGTGCGTTCTCGTACAACGTGGACGGTGAGGTCGGATACGTCCTCAACCCCGAGATCGTCGAGGTCTCCGGCGAGCCCGAGCTCATGGAAGAAGGCTGCCTCTCCGTCCCGGGGCTCGGCTACCCGACGCGTCGCTCCCCGTACGCGAAGGTGCAAGGTGTCGACGTCGACGGCGACGAGGTCGTCCTCGAGGGCACCGGCCTGATGGCCGAGGCGCTCCAGCACGAGTGCGACCACCTCGACGGCACCGTCTACGTGATGACGCTCGACCCCGAGGTTCGCCGTCAGGCACTGCGCGACATCCGTGCGCAGGACTGGTTCCACTGAGCGCTTGCACAGTCCCGCGTTCGCCGGCTGTGAACAGTGGTGTGACACCCCCACGGGGGATTGTCGCTTTGTCCTGACGAGGGGGTACCGTGCTGCTGTCGGCCTCCCACCGACGACCATCCCATCCCCCCAGGACTCCCGCATGACCAGTCAGAACGACGAGCTCAGCTCGCACCGCACCCGCACCAACCGTCGACCAGCCGAGACCACCGTCACGACCGGTTCGACCGCCGTCCTCGACGCCCCCGCGACGGAGCAGTCGCAGGAGGCCTGAGCCCCGCAGGCGCCCCCGGCGCCCGCTGAACGGCCTGGAGGCCCGGATCACGTCCGACGGACGTGATCCGGGCCTCCAGGCCGTCGCGTCCACACCCGCGCGTACCTGGCGGAATCGGGCGTCCCTGGTGAGAAGAACCGACCCGGTACGCCCGAATCGACCCGGTACGCCCGGAACGACCAGGTACGCCCGAAGCTGGTCGCTCAGCGGGGCGGCCGCCCGCGTGCCTGGCGGAATCGGGCGTGCCTGGTCGAAAGAATCGACCCGGTACGCCCGAAACGACCAGGTACGCCCGAATCGACCGGTACGCCCGAATCGACCCGGTACGCCCGGGGCTGGTCGCTCAAAGGGGCGGCCGCGCGCGTACCTGGCGGAATCGGGCGTATCTGGCCGGAAGAACCGACCCGGTACGCCCGAAACGACCAGGTACGCCCGAAAGCTGCCAGCCCGCACGAGCGGCGACCGCCTGGAGGCTCGGGGCCAGTCCGCCGGACGGGCGCCGGGCCTCCAGGCGGTTGCGTCCACGACCATGCGCACCTACCGGAATCGGGCGTACCTGGTCGGAAGAACCGACCCGGTACGCCCGATTCGACCAGGCACGCCCGGCAGGCGCTACGCGCGGTTGCGGCGCCGACCCTCGATCACCGGGGTCGCCGTCGTCTGCACCTTCGACCCGGAGTAGATGTGGTCGATGTCGGCGGCGAAGTCCTTGAGGATCACCGACCGCTTGATCGTCAGCTTCGGCGTGAGGTGCCCGGAGGCCTCGGTCAGGTCCGTGTCGAGGATCGTGAACGACCGGACCGACTCGGCGCGGGAGACCCGCCCGTTGGCGGCGTCGATGGCCTCCTGGACGGCGGAGAGCACACGCTCGTCGTAGGCGGCCTCGTGCCCGCTCAGCGCCGGGGTGATGCCGCGGGACTCGCACCAGCCGGGGAGCATCTCGCGGTCGAGCGTCACGAGTGCTGCGACGAACGGCTTGCCCTCGCCGACGACCACGACCTGGCCGATGAGCGGGTGCTCGCGGATGCCGTCCTCGAGCGGTGCCGGTGCGACGTTCTTCCCGCTCGCGGTGACGATGAGCTCCTTGGCACGGCCGGTGACCGTGAGGACCCCGTCGGCGTCGATCCGGCCGAGGTCGCCGGTGCGGAACCAGCCGTCAGCGAATGCGTGCTCGGTCGCCTCGTCGTTCCGCCAGTACCGGTCGAAGACGTCGACGCCGCGGATCAGGATCTCGCCGTCGTCGGCGATCCGCACCTCGATGCCGGGCAGCGCCCGACCGACCGTCCCGATGCGGAGTTCCCGGGCACGGTTGACGGTGGCGGGGGCGGTGGTCTCGGTCAGGCCGTAGCCCTCGAGGATGAGCACCCCGATCGAGCGGAAGAAGTGCGAGAGCCGCGGGGAGAGGGGCGCCGAACCGCTGACGGCGTACTCGACCCGGCCGCCGAGGGCGTCGCGGAGCTTGGCGTACACGAGCCGGTCGAACAGCTTGAACTTCAGCCCGAGCAGGAACGGCACCCTGCCGGTTGCGAGGGCCTCGGAGTGGGCGACCGCGGTGTCGGCCGCCGCGCGGAAGATCCTGCCCTTGCCACCGAGGTCGGCCTTCTGCTCGGCGGAGTTGTAGATCTTCTCGAACACCCGGGGGACTGCGAGCAGGAACGTCGGCTTGAAGGTCGACACCGCCCGCATCAGGTCCTTGGTGTCCGGCTCGTGGCCGACGAGGACGCCGGCGGACACCGACATCGCGGCGATGAACCGGGCGAAGACGTGCGCGAGCGGGATGAACAGCAGGGTCGAGGCGCCGTCGGCAACGACCTCGGGCATCGCTTCGCTCGCGCCCTCCACCGTGGCGGTGAAGTTGTCGTGCCGCAGGACGCAGCCCTTCGGCCGGCCGGTGCTGCCCGAGGTGTAGATGATCGTGGCGTCGTCGTGCCCGTGCACGTTCGCGGTCCGGGCGTCGAGTTCGTCGTCGGTGACGTCCTCGCCGAGCCGGGTCAGGTCGTCGAGGCCGCCGCCGTCGATCGTCCAGTGCTGGCCCAGGGACGGCAGGTCGGGTGCGATGGAGGCGACGCGGCGCGCGTGTTCCTCCTGCTCCACGATGATCGCGACCGACTCCGAGTCGGACAGGATCCAGCGCACCTGGTCGGGGGAGCTCGTCTCGTACACGGGCACGGACACCAGGCCGGCTGTCCACACGGCGAAGTCGACCAGGGTCCACTCCAGACGGGTGCGGGACAGGATCGCGACGTGCGCGCCCGGTTCGAGCCCGGCGGCGACGAAGCCCTTCGCGATGCCGCGCACCCGGGCGAGCGTCTCCGCCGCGGTGAAGGTGGTCCAGGTGTCGCCGTGGCGCTGGGCCAGGATCGGACGGTCGGGCGTCAGGCGGACGCGGTCGCCGAGGAGCCGCGCTGCCGAGCCGTGGTCCGGGGCGACCGGACCGGCGCTGGGCGGTGTGGCGTGCCTCCCGGCCGACGGCGTGGTCCCGGTGGCGGCGCTGCCAGCGGTGGACGTGTCGGTGGAGGCGCTGCTGCGTGCAGGACGCTGATCGTTCACGGTGACTCCCTTGTCTGCCGGTTCGACTCGAGTGCGCCTCAACACCGAGGCGACACCGCCAGCATAGGACGCGTCACCGGGCGTTCCGTGACTTCGCGGCGAACCGGTAGGCTCGTTGCTCGTGCACGCCATCGGAATCGACATCGGGGGCACCAAGATCGCGGGTGCGGTCGTGACGGAACTGGGCGAGATCGTCGCCGAGGACCGCGTGGCCACCAACGCTGCGGACCCGAACGCCATGCTCGACGACGTCGTCTCGATGGTCGAGCGACTCAGCTCGCTCCACCAGGTCGGCGCCGTGGGGGTCGCTGCCCCCGGGTTCATCGACGCCTCGCAGTCGATCGTCTACTACACGCCGAACATCCGGTGGCGGAACGAACCGCTCCGGCAGAAGCTGCAGCAGCGCCTCGGCGACCTCCACATCACGGTGGACAACGACGCGAACGCCGCCGGCTGGGCCGAGTTCCGGTTCGGCGCCGGTCGACTCGTGTCCGACATGACCATGCTCACCATCGGCACGGGCGTCGGCGGCGCCATCGTGACCGAGGACCGCCTGTTCCGCGGGGGATTCGGCACCGGCGGCGAGATCGGCCACCTGCGCATCGTCCCGAACGGGCTGCCCTGCGGCTGCGGCGCCCGCGGCTGCATCGAGCAGTACGGCTCGGGCCGGGCCCTGCAGCGCATGGCGAACGACGTCGCCGACGCCGGTGGCATCGGTTCGGCACTGGCCGACGCCCGCGCCGACAACGGCGGCCAGCTCGACGGCAAGATCGTCGGCGACCTGATCCTGGCCGACGACCCGGGTGCCCTCGCGGCCCTCCGTCGGCTCGGTCGGCACCTCGGCGAGGCGTGCGCGTCGCTGTCCGCGGTGCTCGACCCGCAGCTCTTCGTGTTCGGCGGCGGGGTCGCCAGCGCGGGGGACCGGCTGCTCGACCCGATCAAGCAGGCGTACCTCAACAACCTGCCGGCCCGCGGGTACCACCCCGAGCCGGACTTCGTGATCGCCGAACTCGTCAACGACGCCGGCGTCGTCGGTGCCGCCGACCTCGCCCGCATCCACGCCCGCACGGCGTAGGGTCGGCGCGCACACACGCACACACGAACGACCGCCCACCCCGGGCCGTGCACCACCCGGACCTTCTCACCACCTGGAGTCGTCGATGACCTACTGGCTGCTGAAGAACTTCGTGCTCGGCCCGCTCATCCTCACCCTGTTCCGGCCGTGGGTCGTCGGGCGTGAGCACGTCCCGACCTCGGGCCCGGTCATCTTCGCGTCGAACCACATCTCGTTCATCGACTCGGTGATCCTACCGGCGGTGCTCGACCGTCGACTCTCGTTCCTGGCGAAGAGCGACTACTTCACCGGCCGCGGCCTGAAGGGCTGGGCGACGAAGACGTTCTTCAACGCCATCGGCCAGCTGCCGATCGACCGCTCCGGCGGCAAGGCGTCCGAGGCATCGCTCCGCACCGGCCTGCAGGTCCTGGCGCGCGGTGAGCAGCTCGGCATCTACCCCGAGGGCACCCGCAGCCCCGACGGCAAGCTCTACCGCGGCCGCACCGGCATCGCCCGGATGATCCTCGAGGGGCGCGTGCTCGTCGTCCCCGTGGCCATGGTCGGCACGCGCGAGGTGCAGCAGATCGGGCAGCGCTTCCCGAAGATCAAGCGCGTCGGGGTCGTGTTCGGCAAGCCGCTCGACTTCTCGCGGTTCCAGGGGTTCGAGACCGACCGCTTCATCCTGCGCAGCGTCACGGACGAGGTCATGCACGAGCTCGCCGGCCTGAGCCGTCAGGAGTACGTGGACGTCTACGCCACCAGCGTGAAGGAGCGGGCGAGCTCCGCGCGCGAGGCCGTCATGCGGGAACGGAAGTCGACGCCTGCACGTTAGGCTCTGATGGTCCCGGCACCCCGCCAGGACGCCCATCGACGACGCGCGGCCCGGTGCCGGTCAGCGTCGTCGGGCCGCCCGCACAGAACACCGAGGTAACGCCCTTGCCCGAGTCGACCGACTTCGTCGCCCTGCAGGATCCGGACGTCATCGAGGGGCTCGACTATTGGCGGACGCTCCCGATCAAGCAGCAGCCGACCTGGCCGGACGCCGCCGCGGCCGAGGCCGCCTCGGCCGAGATCGCCACGCTCCCGCCGCTCGTGTTCGCGGGCGAGGTCGACAAGCTGCGTGAGCGGCTCGCCGCGGCCGCCCAGGGCAAGGCCTTCCTGCTGCAGGGCGGTGACTGCGCCGAGACCTTCGCCGGTGCGACCGCCGACTCCATCCGCGACCGGGTCAAGACGATCCTGCAGATGGCCGTCGTGCTGACCTACGGTGCCTCGATGCCCGTCATCAAGATGGGGCGCATGGCCGGGCAGTTCGCCAAGCCCCGCTCGAGCGACTTCGAGACCCGTGGCGACGTCACGCTGCCGGCATACCGCGGCGACATCGTGAACGGCTACGACTTCACACCGGAGAGCCGGACGGCCGACCCGCGCCGCCTGGTGCAGGGATACCACACCGCCGCTTCGACGCTGAACCTCGTCCGTGCCTTCACGCAGGGGGGCTTCGCCGACCTGCGCCAGGTGCACTCGTGGAACAAGGGCTTCGCCTCGAACCCCGCGAACGCCCGCTACGAGCACCTCGCCAAGGAGATCGACCGCGCAATCCGCTTCATGGACGCCTGCGGTGCCGACTTCGAGGCGCTCAAGCACGTCGAGTTCTACGCTTCGCACGAGGGGCTGCTGATGGACTACGAGCGCCCGATGACCCGCATCGACTCGCGCTCCGGCCTGGCGTACGACACGTCTGGTCACTTCATCTGGATCGGTGAGCGCACGCGCGACATCGACGGCGCCCACGTGGACTTCCTGTCGCGGGTGCGCAACCCGATCGGCGTGAAGCTCGGCCCGACGACGAGCGTCGACGACATGAAGGCGCTCGTCGACAAGCTCGACCCGAACCGTGAGCCGGGTCGCCTGACCTTCATCACGCGGATGGGCGCCGGCAAGATCCGCGACGAGCTGCCCAAGCTGCTCGAGGCGATCAAGGGCATGGACGCCAACCCGCTGTGGGTCACCGACCCGATGCACGGCAACGGCCTGACCACGCCGACGGGCTACAAGACCCGCCGGTTCGACGACGTCGTGGACGAGGTCCTCGGCTTCTTCGAGGCGCACCGCCAGGTCGGCACGTACCCGGGTGGCATGCACGTCGAGCTCACCGGTGACGACGTCACCGAGTGCCTCGGCGGCTCGGAGCACATCGACGAGGCCACCCTCGCCACCCGCTACGAGTCGCTGTGCGACCCGCGCCTCAACCACATGCAGTCCCTCGAGCTCGCCTTCCTGGTGGCCGAGGAACTCGGCGCGCACCAGCCCGACCGCTCGTAACGCAGGAACCGTTTCGCCGAAGCGACAGAACCCCGCGGCATGTTCGCGGGGTTCTGTCGCTTTCGCGTGTCGGACGGGAGGCCCGTGACGGCGCCGCCACGGGCCTCCCGTCCGTCCTGGGGTCGCGTCCAGGGCCGAGGGTGCGGTGTCCGCACCTACTGGTCGTAGGACAGGGTGATCGTGTCGCCGCGGTAGACGGTGGCGCCGGCGCCCGGGTCGGTGCCGGTGACGGGCAGCTTCGACTTCCAGTCGTAGAAGCCGCAGAGGATGTTCGTGCAGTCGGGCACGGACACCTTGAGGCCGAGGTCCTCCAGGGTCTTCGTCGCCTCGTTGATCGTGGGCCGCTCCGCTCCGAGGTCCGGCACGGTGATCGGCGTCGGCCCCTTCGACACGACGACGTCCACCGCCGACCCGCGCACGGCGGGGGAGTCCTGCACGGCGGCGGAGACGATCTGGCCCGAGGGCACGGTGTCGCTGTACTCCTCGGTGCGGGCGCCGAGGATCAGGCCGACCTCGTCGAGTGCGGCGGAGGCCTCGTCGACCGTCTTGCCGACCACGTCGGGGACCGGCCCGAGCGAGACGGTCAGGGTGACCGGCCCGGTCTCGCCGTAGGCCTGCACGGTCGTGAGGTCGAGGGCCTTGCCGCCGGACGCCCGACCGGTCGCCGCGACCACGGTGTCCTTCGGGGCATCGGCGGAGAACTCGTACCGGTCGTCCTGCAGCTCGAAGTCGTCGTCGAGCGCGGCCGTCACGGTGGAGAGCGGCTGGCCGACGATCGCCGGCAGCGGGATCATCCGGGGGCCGTTCGACACGACGATCTGCACCGCCGTGCCCTTCTGCACCTCGCGCTCCGCGGCCGGCTTCGTCGTGGAGACCTGCCCCTTCGCGACGACGGCGTCGAACCGTGTCCCGGTCTTCGACGCCGCCTGCAGGCCCTGTGCTTCGAGCAGCTGCCGGGCCTGCGAGACCGACTTGCCCGTGACTTCCGGGATCCGCACGTTGCCACCCGGCCCCGGGCCGAAGTACCAGCCGAAGCCGGCTCCGATCAGCGCGAGCACGACGACCACGGACAGCAGGATCCAGCCGCGCTTCCGACGCTTCGCCGACTGGTCGGCGAGCCGCTGTCCGGCGGGGGAGAGCACGCCCGGCTGGGCCCCGGTGCGACGGGGGCCCGGGGCGTTGCCACGCGCACGGGCGGGCGCTCGACCGCGGTCGCCGGTGTCCCGGTCGCCGGACCGGTCGATGATGGCGGTCTCGTCCGCTCCTGCGGCTCCTGCAGCCCCCACCGAGGCCGCGGCCGCTGCGGCGCCGAGTGTGCCGGCGCCACCGGAGGGCAGGATCGCGGTGCCGTTCTCGGGGCGGAGCACGGCCGTGCGGTACTGGCCGGTCGCACGCTGCTGGTTGCCCGACATGTGGTCGAGCATCTCGCGGGCGTCGCGGGGGCGGTCCTCGGGGTCGCGTGCGGTCGACCAGGCGACCAGCTCGTCGAGCTCCGGCGGCACCCCGGACACGGCGGCACTCGGTGCCGGCACGGAGTCGTTGGCGTGCTGGTAGGCGATCTGCATCGGCTGCTCGCCCTTGTAGGGCTGCTCGCCGGTGAGCATCTCGTAGAGCATGATGCCGAGCGCGTAGATGTCGCTGCGCGAGTCGGCGGCGCCGCGGGTCACGAGCTCGGGGGACAGGTAGGCGATCGTGCCGAGCAGTGCCGCGCCGGTCGCCGTGTTCGCGGTCGTGGCCCTGGCCAGGCCGAAGTCGCCGAGCTTGATGCGACCGTCGTCGGCGAGCAGGACGTTCTCGGGCTTCAGGTCGCGGTGCACGATCCCGGCGCGGTGCGCCGAGGCGAGGCCGGCCAGCACGGCGCGCAGGATGTCCGTCGCCTGCTCGGGCGTCAGGGCGTGGTGCTCCTGCAGCAGGTCCCGCAGCGTGATGCCGGGGATGTACTCCATGACGATGTAGGCGATCTCGCCCTCGGCGCCCTGGTCGTAGACGCCCACCAGGTTCGGGTGCGACAGCCGGGCGGCCGAACGGGCCTCCTGGATGAAGCGCTCACGGAAGGCCTGGTCGTCGGCCAGGTGCCCGTGCATGATCTTGATCGCGACGCGTCGCTCGAGGCGCACGTCGGTCGCGAGGTAGACGGTCGCCATGCCCCCGCGCGCGATGCGGGAGCGGACGCGGTACCGCTGATCGATCATGCGACCGATCATCGGGTCCGTGGCGGCGTTGGTGGTCATCGGCGGCATTCTACGAATCGAGACCGCACTCGGACGCACCGGCGCACCGGCCGTGACCCAATCTCGATCTTCCGGATGAGGCTCAGAGGGTCGCCAGCCAGCCCTCGGCGGCGCTCGCCCAGGTGGCGTAGGCCTTCGGGTAGGCGGAGAGCTGCACGGCCTGGGCCGCGTCGGTGATGCTCATCGAGGACCAGCCGGGCACGTCGAGCAGCCCGCGGGTCTTGCCGGCGTTCGGGTTGTTCCGCCCGCCGAAGAACAGCGCGGTGGCGTGCGCCGGGTCCTGCAGCTTCGCCGCGCTGCCCCAACCCTGGCTCGGCCGCTGCTGGAACAGGCCGACCGAGTCGCGGTCGCCGTGCGGCAGGTTCCGGAGGCTCGACTCCTGCATCGCGGCGGCGAGGGCCACGACGATGCCGCGGTCCGGGACTCCGAGCGATCGACCCACGGCGACGATGGTCGCGGCGTTCTGGCGCTGCTCGGCGCTCAGGCCGACGGCACCGCTCACCGCGGCGCTGGCAGCGACCGCGGGGGCGGCGTTCGACGACGGGATGACGAGTGTCTTGCCGGCGTAGATCGTGCTCGTGTACGACAGGCCGTTCGCCGACAGGAGCGACTTGACCGAGACGTGGTGCGCGGCGGCGATCGAGGCCACGGTGTCGCCGGCGCTGATCTTCACGCTCGACTTGGTCGACGGGGCCGAGGCGGTGGAGACCGACGGCGTCGACGACGTGCCGTGCGGCACCCGCAGCGTCTGGCCGGGGTAGATGACGCTGCGCTGCGACAGATTGTTCGCGCTGAGGAGCGCCGTGGTCGACACGCCGACGCGGGACGCGATGCCGGAGGCGGTGTCGCCGTGCTTCACGTGGTAGCTCGAGGTGTCCGAGCCGGAGCCGCCGGTCGACCCGGAGGTCCGCACCGCCGCCGTGGTGACGGCGGGCGTCGATGCCAGGTGGAGCGTCTGCCCGGGGTGGATGATCGTGTTCCAGCCGAGGCCGTTGCGCACGAGGATCTCCTGCGCCGACAGGCCGAAGCGGGCGGCGATGCCCGAGACCGTGTCGCCGTGGTGGACGGTGTATGTGGTGGGGGCCTTCGTGGTCGCGGCGACGGTCCGCACGACGGTCTGCGACGGCCGGGCGACGGCGGTGCCGAACACCGGGCGGTCGGTCACGGCGCGGTCCTGGTCGACGTGGCGCTTGTGGTTCGCGTCGGCGTCGTCGTGCCGGGGCTCGGCGTGCGCGACCGGGCCGGTGAGGCCTGCGGTCACGGCGATGGTGCCCGCGAGGACGATGGGCATGGTGGCGAACCGGGCGGATCGTGCGCGCCGGGCGACTTCGTCTGCAGCGTGGTCCACGGGTTTCTCCTGATCTCGACTGAGCCGTGCGCACGCATGCGCGCACTCACAGGTGCCACAACGCTGGCATGGCCTGATTCCCAAGTCAACCAGAGAGTCAGATGGGGTGGATGTGACGAATGTGACGAACGAGGCGCATTCACTCCGGCGGTCACTCTGGCACCATGGGCGTGTGAGTGCCGCACCCGTCGACGACCTGTCCCTCTCCGAACGCTGGCTGACCGTCCCCGAGCTGGTGGACATGTTCAGCACCAGCCCCGGACGGATCCACCGACTCTTCGAGCAGAAGACCCTGCTCGCAGCCCGCGTCGGCGGTGTGCTGCGCGTGCCGGTCGAGTTCCTCGAGGACGGCGAGCCCATGCCCGAACTCCGCGGCACGCTGATCGTGCTCGGCGACAACGGCTTCACCGACGACGAGGCCGTGCGCTGGATGCTCACCGTTGATGACGCGATGGACACCACGCCGATCGCGGCGCTGCGCGCCGGTCGCAAGGCCGAGGTGCGTCGCATCGCCCAGTCGCTGCTCTAGACGCGTTCCGGACAGACGGGAGGCCCGGTGCCAGCTGGCACCGGGCCTCCCGTCTGTCCTGGGGGTGTGTCTAGGACGACCGGCGGCTGACCGTGTCGGCGAGCGACGCGAGCTGCTCGCGTGCCGACGGTGTCAGCGGCGAGGCGTCCAGTGCCGCCTTGGCGCGCTGGACGTGCCGCTCGATCGACCGCTCCACAGCGGCGACGGCACCGGACTCGGTGAGGGTCGCGCGGAGCATCTGCACCTGCTCCTCGTCGAGGTCGGGGTCGCCGAGGAGCTCGTCCAGGAGCTGCCGCGGGCCGCTCGCCAGCGTCTTGCGCGCCGAGGCGATGAGGACGGTGCGCTTGCCCTCGCGCAGGTCGTCGCCGGCCGGCTTGCCGGTGACCTCGGGGTCACCGAAGACCCCGAGCATGTCGTCGCGGAGCTGGTACGCCACGCCGAGGGGGAGTCCGAAGGCGCGGAGGCCCTCGAGCTGGGAGTCGCTCGCGCCGGCGACCAGGGCGCCGATGACCAGCGGGGCCTCGATCGAGTACTTCGCCGACTTGAAGACGATGACGCGCTGGGCGCGGAGCAGGTGCTCGGACTCGTCGATGACGGGCCAGGCGGTCTCCTCGTGCACGTCGAGGTACTGCCCCGCCGTGACGTCGAGGCGCATCGCGTGGAACTCCTGGCGGACGATGCGGGCCCGCACCGGGTCGAGGAGCGCGAGGCCCTCGTCGAAGACCGAGTCGCTCAGCGAGAGCAGCAGGTCACCGAGGAGCAGCGCGGAGTTGGTGCCGTACTGCCCGCGGTCGCCGACGAAGCCGGACTCCTCGTGCAGGGACTCGAAGCGGCGGTGCGCGGCGGGACGCCCACGACGGGTGTCCGAGCGGTCCATGATGTCGTCGTGCACCAGGGCTGCGGCGTGGAAGACCTCGAGTGCTGCGGCGACCGTGACGACGGCCTCGGCGGTGGTCTGCCGGGACCCTTCGGCCAGCGGGTCGAACGAGCCCGAACGGCCCGCCACCGACTGCCATCCCCAGTAGCAGAACAGCGCCCGGAAGCGCTTGCCGCCGGACAACAGGTCTCGGGCGTACCGGTCGAACGGCGCGAGGTCGGGGCTGATCGCGAGGAGCCGTTCACGCTGCTCGTCGAGTGCCCGGTCGATACGCGCCGATACGAGGTCCACTAATCGCGTACTCTCAGCCACGATCCCTACCCTAGTGGAGTGGTCGAGGCATAGAATCGGTCCACTCAACCCGCGTTTTTCAACCCCGCGTCGATCCCAGGAACAGAGGGAACCAAGATGCCGCTCTCGGAACAGGAGCAGCGCCTTCTCGAAGAGATGGAGCGCAGCCTCTACCAGAACGATTCCGATTTCGTGGCGCGTGTCACACGTCGACAGGGTCGTCCGACGTACACAGCCATCACGCTCGGGGTCCTCGGCGCACTCGCCGGGGTCGCCATCGTCATCGTCGGCCTGGTGATCAAGGCGCCGCTGCTCGGCATCCTCGGTTTCGTCGTGATGCTCGCCGGTGTCCTGTTCGCGCTGCGCCCGGGCATGCGTGCCCCGAAGGCGAAGCCCGCTCGGCCGGGCAAGCCCGCGTCCGGTGGGTCCGCGCGTCCGTCCGCCGGTGGTGGCGGGTCCTTCATGGACCGGATGAACGAGCGCTGGGACAAGCGCAACGACCAGAGTCAGTAGCTGACGGGGGTCAGCAGGACTCCCTCCACACTCCTCCACGGGGTCGGCCTTCGGGTCGGCCCCGTTTCGTGTTCCCCGGGGGCTGGTTTTTGCGGGGTCCGGCCGGGGTCGTGCCGGGGTCCGTGCCGGCGCGAGTGGTCACGACATGCCGCGTGCTGGCCGCCGAGGTCGCACGAACTGTCGGCTGGGGGCCGCGCGAGCGACAGTTCGTGACCACTCGGCGTCGCGGTGGCGGTGCGTCGTGACCACGCGCTGACCGGCGGCCGGGCGTGGTGGAGTCGACCGTGCGCCCGCGTGGGCTCTGCAGCGGAGGTGGGACGGGCCTCCAGGCCGGGGTGGCCGGGGTGGACAGCCGCCGGTGCGTGCGCGAGTGGTCAGGACATGCCGTGCGGTGGACGCCGAGGGTGCAGGAACTGTCGGATGGGGGCTGCGCGAGCGACGGTTCGCGCCCACTCGGCGTCGTGGGTCCGCGGCGCGCCCCGAGGCGCTCCACCGGCTGCGAAAGTCCTCCACTTTCCTCCACGGCTGCTCTGGCGCTCGCGAACCGCATGGATCCGGGCATCCGCGCTCATCCCCGCGGGCTGCATTCCGGCCTCGATGCCCCCAGTAGGGGTGCCGCGGGCAGAAAAGGGAGCGGATTCCTGGTCGAGGGGAGGGGAGTGGAGTAAAGTGGGGCTCGCAACGGTCCGGTGGAGCGGAGGGGAGGCCCGACGTGCTGCTCGGTACTCATGCCCCGAAGCTCGACGAGAAGGGTCGCGTGATCCTCCCCGCCAAGTTCCGGGACGAACTGTCCGGCGGGCTCGTGATGACCCGCGGCCAGGAGCGCTGCGTCGTGGTCTTCAGCGCCCGGACGTTCGAGGAACTCCACGAGCGCATCCGGACCGCCCCGATGACGTCGAAGCGCACCAGGGACTACATGCGTCTGTTCCTCTCGGGGGCCAGCGCCGAACAGCCCGACAAGCAGAACCGCGTGACGATCCCGCAGAACCTCCGCGAGTACGCGGGGCTCGAGCGGGACCTCACGGTCATCGGCAGCGGTGACCGTGCCGAGATCTGGTCCACCCCCGCGTGGGAGGCCTACTACGCCGAAGCCGAAGAGGCATTCGCCGACAACGACGAGGAGGTGATCCCGGGGATCTTCTGATCCGCGGATCGGGACTCCCAGCCGTGAAGCCCTGACGCCACTTCCCCGGTGTCAGGTCGCATGGATGGGGATCCGGACCCACGGCCCAGGAGACGAGGGGCTGCACATGGCCGACAACGACAACGAGACGCCACGCTTCCCGCACACGCCGGTGATGCTCCAGCGCATCGTCGACCTCTTCACGCCGACGCTCGAAGGACCGGGCAAGGTCGTCGTCGACGCCACGCTCGGCATGGGCGGCCACTCCGAGGGCCTGCTCGAGCGGTTCCCGGAACTCACGCTCATCGGACTCGACCGCGACACCGACGCACTCGGCATCGCGGGGGAGCGCCTGGCCCGTTTCGGCGACCGTGTCCGCCTCGTGCACACCGTGTACGACGGCATCGTCGACGCGATCGAGGGCGAGGGCTTCACGAAGGTCGACGGCGTGCTGTTCGACCTCGGCGTGAGCTCGCTGCAGCTCGACCGGGCCGAGCGCGGGTTCGCGTACAGCCAGGACGCACCGCTCGACATGCGCATGGACCGGACCGAGGGGCAGACCGCCGCCGACGTCCTGGCCACCTACGAGGAGGGCGAACTCCGCCGCATCTTCCAGCGCTACGGCGAGGAGAAGCTCGCCGGCCGCTACGCCCGAGCGATCGTCGAGCGGCGGACGACGAAGCCGTTCGAGTCCTCCGGGGACCTGGTCCAGGTGCTGCACGACGCGACCCCGGTCGCCATCCAGCGCCAGGGGCACCCGGCCAAGCGTGTCTTCCAGGCGCTCCGCATCGAGGTCAACGCCGAACTCAGCGTGCTCGAGCGGGCGATCCCGGCGGCGCTCGACGCCATCGCGGTCGGCGGCCGGATCGTCGTCGAGTCGTACCAGTCCCTCGAGGACCGCATCGTCAAGCGGGCCCTGGTGGAGCGCACGAAGTCGAGCGCCCCCGCCGGCCTGCCGGTGGAGCTGCCCGAGCACGCCCCGACCTTCTCCCTGATCGTCAAGGGCGCCGAGCTGGCCGACGAGGCCGAACGCGCCGCCAACCCCCGAGCAACCCCCGTGCGCCTGCGCGCGGCCGAGCGGATCCGGAACTGACATGAGCACGAACCTCGCACTCGTCGACCCTGCGGTCGTCCCGTCGCGGGCCCCGCGCCCCGACCGTCAGCACCGCCCCGAGCTGGTCGAGGTCACGCCGACCGCGGCCCAGCGCCGGGCTCGCCCCCGCATCGGGTACGCCGTGGTGGCCGTCGCCGCGCTCGGCATCCTGCTGCTGGCCCAGCTCGGCATCAGCATGGTGCTCAGCCAGGGCGCCTACACGCTCAACTCGCTGTCGGCCGAGCAGACGAACCTGTCCCGCACGCAGCAGTCGCTGTCCGAGCAGCTCCGGGTCCTCGACTCGCCGCAGAACCTGGCCCGCAACGCCCAGTCGCTCGGCATGATCGCCAACTCGACGCCCGTGTACCTCGACCCGAAGACCGGTCGGGTGTACGGCACGCCGACGCCGGCGAAGCCCGACGAGGCCACGGCGTCCACCGAGAACCAGGTGCCGAACTCGCTGCTGAACGACGTCCCGCTGGCCACGAAGCCGGGGGACACCTCCACCAGCAAGGAGACGGGCACGACGAGCACGACGGACACGTCGGGCACGTCGAGCACGAAGGACTCGTCGGGCGCCACGGGCACCACGGGAACCACCGACAGCACCGCCACGTCTGAGAAGACGAGCGGCGCCAGCGCGTCGGACCAGGGGACGGCGAAGTCGTCCGTAGAGTCCGACGCGAACCCGCTCCAGGCGCCCTCCACCCGGTGACCGGCGGGTCCGCCGCACCCTCAGCACCGCCCGGGAAGGACCGCACCGCGTGACGAAGACGATCCGCAACCGACGCCTGCGCTACAGCATCGTGATGCTCGCCGTGATCGCCCTCGTCGGGGTGTTCGTGGTGCGGCTCGTCGACATCCAGGTCGTCCAGGCGTCCGAGCTGAACAAGGCGTCGGCCCAGAAGCGCAGCATCCCCGTGACGATCTACGGCACCCGGGGGTCGATCGTGGACCGCAACGGCACCGAACTCGCCGACAGCGTCACCCGGTACAACATCACGACCTCGCCGCGCCTGGTCAAGCAGTTCAAGGGCAAGCTCGGTGGCACCCGCATCAAGGACGTCAGCGTCGGCACCGCCCTCAGCGCGCTGGCGAAGGCCTCCGGCGGCGACGTCGCGACCATGCGGAAGAACATCGCCGCGAACCCGAAGTCCGACTTCGCGTACCTGGTCAAGGGCCTCGACGTGCAGCACTACGAGGCCGTGCGGGCACTCGGCATCCCCTGGCTGTACCCGGAGCCGCAGGCGGCGCGGGTGTACCCGACGGGTGCGACCACGGGCAACCTCACCGGCTTCATGGGCACCGACGGCGCCCAGGCCGGCCTGGAGTACTCCTACAACCAGTGCCTGGCGGGCACCAATGGGTCCGAGACCTACGAGCGCGGCGAGGACGGCGTGCAGCTCCCGGGCAGCACCGTCACCACGAAGAAGGCCAAGGACGGCGGCACGCTCGAGACCACGATCGACAGCGACCTGCAGTACATGGCGCAGCAGACCATCGCGTCCGCCGCCAAGACCCTGCAGGCGGAGTCCGCGACGGCGACGGTCACGAGCGTCAAGACGGGTGAGCTGCTCGCGGTCGCCGACTACCCGACGGTGGACCCGAACGACGTCGACGCCACGACCGACAAGGGCGCCTTCGGTTCCCGTGCCCTGACGGCGTCGTACGAGCCGGGCTCGACGATCAAGGCCGCGATCGCCGCCGCGCTGCTCGACCAGGGCAAGTCGAACCCCACCGACCAGGCGGTCGTGCCGTACTCGCGCACGTTCCCCTGGGGCGGCACGATCCACGACTCGGAGTTCCACCCCACCGAGAACCTCACGCTGACCGGCATCCTGCAGAACTCGTCGAACGTCGGCATCACCGAGCTCGGTGCACGGCTGACCGCTCAGCAGCGCTTCGACTACATGAAGAAGTTCGGGCTGTTCGAGCCGGAGACGGCCATCGACTACCCGGGCCAGCCCTCGATGGACTACGGCACGAGCCCGAACTGGGACCAGCAGACGAACATCAACTCGATGTTCGGTCAGGGCATCTCGACGACGGCCGTGCAGGTCGCGAGCGTGTTCCAGACGATCGCGAACGACGGTGTCCGGATCCCGCTGCACTTCGTCAAGGGCTGCACCACGGCCGACGGCAAGACGATCGACGCGCCCGACGTGCAGAAGCAGCGGGTCGTCTCCGCAGCCGCCGCCACGCAGGTCACCGGCATGCTGCAGAGCGTCGTCACGGGTGGCACGCTGGTGGGCATGAAGCCGATCTCCGGCTACAACATCGCCGCGAAGACGGGGACCGCCGAGGTGGCCGAGGGGTCGCAGGGCTACGGCGGTCAGCGCATCACGTCGGTGGCCGGAATGGCACCCGCCGAAGACCCCCAGTATGTTGTCACGGTGACGTTCACGAAGCCGCAGACCAACAAGTGGTCCAGCGGAGCGGCTCCGGCGTTCCGCACACTCATGTCCCAGGTGCTCGAGAAGTACCGAGTAGCCCCCTCCGCGTCCGAGGCGAAGCTCTACCCGTCCACGTGGTGAGGAAGAAGGAACACTTGTCCGCACGGATCCCCCCGGTCCTCCGACCCGAACACCCGACCCCGAGGGCCGTCTCCGAACTCGCCAACGCGTTCGGTCTGCGAGTCGTCGGCTCGGTCGACAGCATCGAGACCACCGGTGTCACCCTGAGCGCCACCGAGGTGCAGCCGGGTGACCTGTTCGTCGGCGTGCACGGTGCGAACCGGCACGGCGCACAGTTCGCGACGGAGGCCGCCGAGCGCGGCGCCGTCGCCGTCCTGACCGACCAGGACGGCGTCGCACTGGTCGAGCCGTCCGGCCTGCCGGTGCTCGTCGTCGACGACCCCCGCGCCGCCCTCGGCGACGTCGCGGCGTGGGTCTACCGAACCCACCCCGACGAGGCCACCGACCTGCCGCAGCTGTTCGCCGTCACCGGCACGAACGGCAAGACGAGCACGTCCTACATCCTCGAGGGCATCCTCAAGCAGCTCGGCCTGGTCACCGGCCTGAGCTCGACCGCCGAGCGCCACATCGGTTCGCTCAGCGTGACGAGCCGCCTGACCACGCCCGAGGCCAGCGAGATGCACGCGCTCCTCGCCCGCATGCGCGAGAGCGAGGTCCGCGCGGTCGCCGTCGAGGTCAGCGCCCAGGCCCTCAGCCGGCACCGCGTCGACGGCATCGTCTTCGACGTCGCGGCCTTCACGAACCTGTCGCACGACCACCTCGACGACTACGCCGACATGGAGGAGTACTACCAGGCGAAGCTCCCGCTGTTCCAGCCCGAGCACGCCCGTCGCGGCGTCGTCTCGCTGGACACCGACTGGGGCCACCGCGTGGTGCAGGACTCCCGCATCCCGGTCACCACGATCACGGTGCACCCCGACGTCGAGGCCGAGTGGCACGTCGACATCGTCGAGGCGCACGCCGCCTACACCGAGTTCCGTCTGACCGGCCCCGAGGGCCGCGAACTGACCACCCGTGTGCCGCTGATCGGCTGGCACATGGCGGCGAACGCGGCACTCGCGATCGTCATGCTCGTCGAGGGCGGGTTCGAGCTGGGTGCCATCGCGCACGCGCTGGAGAGCAACCACCGCCGCTACCCCGACGAGGACGACGCGAGCGAGCGTGACGGCGAGACCCACCGCGTCTCCGCCATCGAGTGCTACCTGCCCGGCCGCACCGAGCGCGTCTCCGGCGAGCACGGCCCGAGCGTCTACGTCGACTTCGGCCACAGCGCCGACGCGTTCGAGAACACCCTCGCCGCGGTCCGGCAGTTCACCTCCGGCAAGGTCCTCATGCTGTTCGGCGCCGACGGCGACCGCGACACCACGAAGCGCGGCGACATGGCACGCGTGGCCGCGGCCGGCAGCGACATCCTCGTCGTCACCGACCACCACCCCCGCTTCGAGGACGCCGCGTCGATCCGGAAGACCCTGGTCGACGCCGCACGTGCGGCGTACCCCGACCACGAGATCCACGAGGTCAGCCCGCCCGAGGCCGCCATCCGCACGGCCGTGAGCCTCGTCGGCGAGGGGGACTCGATCCTCTGGGCCGGCCCGGGCCACCAGGACTACCGCGACATCCAGGGCGTCCGCACGCCGTACTCCGCCCGCGACGAGGCCCGCGTGGCCCTGCGCGAGGCCGGCTGGGAGCCGAACTCCGGTCCGGCGGAGGACGTCCGATGATCGCCATGACCCTCGCCGAGATCGCCACCGCGGTCGGCGGCGAGCTGATCGGCGGCGCGCAGGCGACCGACGTCGCCGAGCCCGGCGACCTGGTCGTCGAGGGCTCGGTCGAGACCGACTCCCGCCTGGTCCGCCCCGGCAGCGTCTTCTTCGCCCTCCCCGGTGAGGTCACCGACGGCCGACGCTTCGTGCCCGCAGCGGTCGACGCCGGTGCCGCCCTGGTGATCACGCCCGAGCGCGTGGACACGACCGCGCCGCAGATCGTCGTCGCCGACGGGTACGAGGCCCTCGCCGCGCTCGCGCACGAGGTCGTCACGCGCGTCCGGATGAGCACCGCGGACCGCGTCGACGCCGACGGTCGCCCGGCACCCCTGCGGGTCGTCGGCATCACCGGCTCGAACGGCAAGACGAGCACGAAGAACATGCTCCGCACGATCCTCGAGCAGCACGGCGCGACCGTCGCGCCCGAGGGCTCGTTCAACAACCACGTCGGCGCACCGATCTCGATGCTCCGAGTGACGTACGACACCCGGTACCTCGTGGTCGAGATGGGCGCGAGCGGCGTCGGCCACATCGCCAAGCTCGTCTCGATCGCCGAGCCCGACCTCGGCGTCGTCCTCAAGGTGGGCCTCGCGCACGCCGGCGAGTTCGGCGGCATCGAGGCGACGCAGCGCGCGAAGTCCGAGATGGTCACCGACCTGCCCGAGACCGCCACGGCCCTGCTCAACGTCGACGACGACCGCGTCGCGTCGATGCGCGACCTGACGGCCGCGCGCGTGGTCGGCTTCGGCACGTCGACGGACGCCGACTACCGCATCACCGGCATCGAGACGGACCGCAGCGGTACCCGCTTCACCCTCGCCGCGCCTCCCGTCCGCCACGAAGGCGACCGTCCGACGGACGCGACCCTGTCTGGAGGCCCGGATCACGTCGACGTGCGCCTCGCGATCCTGGGTGAGCACCACGCCATGAACGCGTCCGCCGCGCTCACCGTGGCCCACCTGTGGGGCGTCCCGCTCGCCGACGGCGCCGCGGCGCTCGCGTCGATGACGCGCGCCGAGCGCTGGCGCATGGAGCTGCTCCAGGGCGGCCCCGAGGGCGTCACCGTCATCAACGACGCGTACAACGCGTCGCCCGACTCCACCGCGGCGGCGCTGCGGACCCTGGCGCAGATCGTGCGCCCGGGGGAGCGGACCGTCGCCGTGCTCGGTGAGATGGCCGAGCTCGGTGAGTACTCCGTCGAGGAGCACGACCGCATCGGTCGGCTCGTCGTCCGCCTCGGCATCGGACAGCTCGTGGTCGTCGGCCGCGGCGCGATGCCCATCCACCAGGCCGCCACCCTCGAGGGATCGTGGGACGGCGAGTCCGTGTACATCGAGGACGTCGACGACGCCGTCCGTGCCATGCAGGAGATGCTCCGCCCCGGCGACGTCGTCCTCGTCAAGTCCTCGAAGTCTGCCGAACTGCGATTCCTCGGCGACCGCCTCGGAGGTGTCACCGAATGATCGCGCTCCTCATCGCCGGCGCCACGTCGCTGGTGTTCACGTTGCTGCTCACCCCGTCCTTCATCAAGCTCTTCCACCGTCTCGGGTGGGGGCAGTTCATCCGTGACGACGGTCCGCAGTCCCACCACACCAAGCGCGGGACCGCCACCATGGGCGGCATCGTCCTGATCATCGGTGCGGTGATCGGGTACTTCGTCGGCCACCTGATCGGAGGCGACTCGATCACGCTGTCCGGGCTGCTCGTGCTGTTCCTGATGGTCGGGCTCGGGTTCGTCGGCTTCATCGACGACTTCCTCAAGGTGCGCCGTCAGCGGAGCCTCGGGCTCGGCGGCTGGGCCAAGATCCTCGGCCAGGTCATCGTCGGCGTCATCTTCGCGACGATCGCCCTGGTCGTGCCCACGTCGAACGGCAAGCCGCCGGCGTCCACGATGATCTCGGCGATCCGCGACGTGCCGTGGCTCGACTTCATGGCGCTCGGCACCGTCATCGGCACCGTGCTGTTCCTCGCCTGGATCGTCCTGCTGACGGTGTCCACGTCGAACGGCGTGAACGTGGCCGACGGGCTCGACGGCCTGGCCACCGGGTCGAGCATCCTGGCGATCGGCTCGTACGTCATCATCGGCTTCTGGCAGTCGAACCAGATCTGCGGCGGGGCACGGCTCGACTCGAACACCGCCCACGCCTGCTACACCGTCTCGAACCCGCTCGACCTCGCCGTGGTCGCGGCCGCGGTCTGCGGTGGGCTCATCGGGTTCCTCTGGTACAACACCTCGCCGGCGCAGATCTTCCTCGGTGACACCGGGTCGCTCGGCCTCGGCGGTGCCCTGGCCGGCCTCGCGATCCTCAGCCGTACCGAGCTGCTGCTCATCCTCATCGGTGGCCTGTTCTTCATCGTCACCGGCTCCGTCATCCTGCAGCGGGCCTACTTCAAGATCACCCACGGCAAGCGCATCTTCCTGATGAGTCCGCTGCACCACCACTTCGAACTGAAGGGGTGGGCCGAGGTGACCGTCGTCGTCCGCTTCTGGATCATCGCCGGGCTCTTCGTCGCGGCGGGGGTCGGACTCTTCTACCTCGAATGGATCGCACGCGTTGGTTGACCCGGTGTCCTCGCCGTCCCGCCTCCAGCCCCTCGACAGCTGGTACTCCGAGGGGTGGAAGGGGCTCAACGTCGCCGTCCTCGGCCTCGGTGCCACCGGGTTCTCGGTCGCCGACACACTCGTGGAGCTCGGCAGCGAGGTGACGGTCTACTCGTCCGACGCCCCCGCCGACAGCGTCGAGCTGCTCGACGTGATCGGTGCGCGATTCCTGCAGACGCCGCTCGACACCGTGCCGGACGCCCTCGTGCAGCAGGCACCCGACGTGGTCATCGTGTCGCCGGGGCTGCCCCCGCACAACGCCACCGTGCAGTGGTCGGTGACGAACAGCACCGTCTGGGGCGACATCGAGCTCGCCTGGCGCGTGCGCGACAAGGTCGTCCGCGGCCCGGTCGCGGCCCCCTGGATCACGATCACGGGCACGAACGGCAAGACGACGACGACACAGCTCACGACCGCGATGTACGAGGCCGGCGGCCTGCGTGCCGTCGCGTGCGGGAACATCGGCGTGCCGGTGCTCGACGTCGTCCGCGACCCGGTCGGCTACGACGTGCTCGTCGTCGAGCTCTCGAGCCACCAGCTGCACTACGCGGCGACCTCCGGTGACGGCGCCGTGGTGCCGCTCGCGAGCGCCTGCCTGAACATCGCCGACGACCACCTGGAGTGGCACGGCTCCGCCGAGGCGTACCGCGCGGCGAAGGCCAAGGTCTACGAGCGCACCGTGATGGCGTGCGTCTACAACACCTCGGACGAGGCCACCCGGCAGATGGTGCAGGAGGCCGACGTGGTGGAGGGCTGCCGTGCGGTCGGCTTCACCCCCGGCGTCCCCGCTCCCGGTGACGTCGGCATCGTCGAGGACGTCCTGTGCGACCGGGCCTTCAACGAGGACCGCCGCAACAGCGCGCTCGAGCTGTCGACGATCGCCGACCTCGAGGCCGCCGGGCTCGCCAGCCCGCACATGACCATGAACGTCCTGGCCGCCGCTGCCCTGGCCCGTGCCGGCACCGTCCAGCCGAGCGCCATCCAGTCGGCGGTCCGGGCGTTCCGCGCCGACCACCACCGCACCGAGCTCGTCGCCCAGGCGGACGGCATCACCTGGGTCGACGACTCCAAGGCCACGAACCCGCACGCCGCCACCGCGTCGCTCGCGTCGTTCGACACCGTGGTGTGGATCGTCGGCGGTCTGTTCAAGGGCGTCGACGTCGACGGGCTGGTCGAGCGCTTCGGCCCCGGCGTCCGCGCCGTCGTGGTCATCGGCACCGACCGGACCCCGGTCCTCGAGGCATTCGCGCGACACGCGTCCACGGTCCCGGTGCTCCAGGTCGAGACGACGGACACTGATCAGGTCATGCGCGAGGCGGTCCGGCATGCCGCATCGGTCGCGAGGCCGGGCGACACCGTCCTCCTCGCCCCGGCGGCTGCGTCGTTCGACCAGTTCGGCTCCTACGCCGACCGGGGGCAGCGTTTCGCAGCCGCGGTCAACGAGCACCTGGGAGGAGAAGTCGATGGCGACGACACCGACGGATCTTCCGAACAGCCGTAACGGCCGGACCGCGACGACCCCACGACGGACGAACGGCGCGATCGTCGCCGTCAAGAACGTCTTCGTCGCGGAGTCCAGCACCTTCTACACGATCCTCGGCGTCACGCTGTTCCTCGTCGTCTTCGGCGTCGTGATGGTGCTGTCCTCGTCGAGCGTCGAGGAGTACGCGGCGACCCACGACTTCTTCGGGGCGGCGTCCCGCCAGGGCCTGTACGCCGTGCTCGGCGTGCCGCTCATGCTCATCGCCAGCCGGGTCCCGACCCGGATCTGGCGGAAGTGGGCGATGCGGCTGCTCGGTGCGGCGCTCGTCCTGCAGCTGCTCGTGTTCACCCCGCTCGGCATCGACATCCAGGGCAACCGGAACTGGATCGAACTCGGGTCGTTCACCGCGCAGCCGTCCGAGGTCGTGAAGCTCGGCCTGGTGCTCGGCATCGGCGCCATCATCTACGTCAAGCGGGACAAGCTCGACGACTGGAAAGAGGTGTTCATCCCGATCGGGATCGCCTCGATGCTCTCGCTCGGGCTCGTCGTCCTCGGCGGTGACCAGGGCACCGCGATGGTCATGCTCATCCTGGTGTTCGGCGCGCTGTACATCGGCGGCGTCCGCGCCCGGCACCTGCTCGTCGGCCTCGGTGCGTTCGCCGTGATGCTGCCGTTCGTGACGATGGCCTCGGCCTCGCGCTCGACCCGCATCAGCGCCTGGCTGTCCGGGTGCACCGACACCAGCCAGTACCAGGACATCTGCTGGCAGCCCGTGCACGGCATGTGGGCGCTCGCGTCCGGCGGCGTGTTCGGCGTCGGCCTCGGCAACTCCAAGGCGAAGTGGTCGTGGCTGCCCGAGGCGGACAACGACTACATCTTCGCGATCATCGGCGAGGAGCTCGGCCTGATCGGCGCCGTCGTGGTGCTCAGCCTGTTCGTGGTGCTCGCCGTCGGCATGATCAAGATCATCCGGCAGTCCCGCGACCCCTTCGTGAAGACCGTCACCGGTGGCATCCTCGCGTGGATCATCGGCCAGGCGCTCATCAACATCGCGGTCGTCCTCGGCCTGCTGCCCGTGCTCGGTGTGCCGCTGCCACTCATCTCGGCCGGTGGTTCGGCCCTCATCATGACCCTGGTGGCGATCGGCGTCGTGCTCTCCTTCGCCCGTGACCTGCCCGGCAAGAACGACCCCGGCCTGACGAACGCCCCACTCGGCCGGACCTCCACGAACGGATCACTGCGGTGAGCAAGTACCTCTTCGCCGGCGGCGGCACCGCCGGCCACGTCAACCCCCTGCTCGCGGTCGCCGACCGGCTGACCGAGCGGGAGCCGGGCGCCGAGGTGCTCGTGCTGGGCACCGCCGAGGGCCTGGAGTCCCGTCTCGTCCCGATGCGCGGCTACGAGCTGCTGACGATCCCGCGCCTGCCGTTCCCGCGGAAGCTGAACGGAGCCGCCCTGCGCTTCCCGCAGCGGTTCGCGGCGGCGGTCAAGCGGACCGAGCAGATCATCCGCGACCACGAGATCGAGGTGGTCCTCGGTGTCGGTGGCTACGCGGCCGCTCCGGCGTACATCGCCGCCCGCCGCACCGGCACCCCGATCGTCGTGCACGAGCAGAACGCCAAGCCCGGGCTGGCGAACCGCCTCGCCGCCTTCCTCACCGAGCACGTCGGCCTGACCTTCTCGAACACCCGCCTGCGTCACGGCCGCGTCGTCGGCATGCCGCTCCGTCGCGAGATCGAGTCGCTCGACCGTCGTGCCGTCCGGGCCGAGGGGCTCACCGAGTTCGGGCTCGACCCGGACCGACCGGTGCTGCTCGTGACCGGTGGCTCCTCGGGTGCGCGGAGCATCAACCGGACGATCAACAAGTCCGCCGCCGCGATCGTCGGAGCCGGCTGGCAGGTCCTGCACGTCGTGGGCGCCGCGTCGGACATCGGCCCGAGCGACCTCGACGGCTACCACGTGCTGCCCTACTGCGACCGGATGGACCTGGCGTACGCGGCGAGCGACTTCGTCGTGTCGCGCTCCGGCGCCGGCATGGTGTGCGAGCTGACCGCCGTCGGGCTGCCGAGCGTGCTCGTGCCGTACCCGGTGGGCAACGGTGAGCAGCGCCACAACGCGAAGGACGTCGTCGACGCCGGGGGAGCCGTCCTGGTGGCCGACGGGGAATTCGACCAGGACTGGGTGACGTTCCAGCTGCTGAGCATCCTGCAGGACCGCTCCCGCATCGCGGACATGACCGTGCGGGCGGGCAGTGTCGGCCACCGCGACGGCGCCGACCGGATGACCGACCTGGTCCTCGACGCCGCGAAGCAGGCCCCCAGCACCACGGAGGAACGATGACCATCAAGCCGGACCTGACCCAGCCGATCCCGGACGACCTGGGCACGGTGCACTTCGTCGGCATCGGCGGCGCGGGGATGAGCGGGATCGCCCGGATGTTCCTCGCCGCCGGGCACCGCGTGACGGGCAGCGACTCCCGCGAGACGGAGACGACCGGCACGATGCGCGACCTCGGCGCGACCGTGCACATCGGTCACGACGCCGCGAACGTCGGCGAGGCCGACACCATCGTCGTCACGAGCGCCCTCTGGCCCGACAACCCCGAGCTCCTCGAGGCACAGCGCCGCGGTCTGCCCGTGCTGCACCGCTCGCAGGCCCTCGCCGCCCTGATCGCCGAGCACCGCCTGGTCGCGGTCGCCGGTGCGCACGGCAAGACCACCTCGACCGGCATGATCGTCACCGCGATGGTCGAGCTCGGCCTCGACCCGAGCTTCGTCAACGGCGGCGTCATCCAGTCCCTCGGCACCAGCTCGGCCCCGGGGTCCAGCGACCTGTTCGTGGTCGAGGCCGACGAGTCCGACGGCTCGTTCCTGCTCTACGACGTCGCCGTGGCGCTGATCACCAACGTCGACGCCGACCACCTGGACCACTACGGCAGCGAGGAGGCCTTCACCGAGGCCTTCGTCGAGTTCGCCGCGAAGGCGAGCGAGCGCGTCGTCATCTCGAGCGACGACGCCGGAGCGAAGACGGTCACGGCCGGCATCCGCCAGCGCCAGGACGCCCCCGAGATCGTCACGTTCGGCGAGGCCGTCGACGCGGACGTCCGCATCGAGGGCATCACCGAGTCGGCTGGCGTCGAGGTCGACTTCCGCGCCGGTGGCGAGGCGTACCACCTGACCCTCCGCGTGCCCGGCCGCCACAACGCGATCAACGCCGTCGGCGCCTTCGCGGTCCTGACCGGCCTCGGCGTCGCCCCGGCCGACGCGGTCCGCGGGCTCGAGGCGTTCGGTGGCACCCAGCGCCGCTTCGAGCTGCACGGTGTCGAGCGCGGCGTCTCGGTCTACGACGACTACGCGCACCACCCGACCGAGGTCGCCGCGGCGCTCAAGGCCGCCCGCAACGTCGTCGGCGACGGTCGCATCATCGCGATCCACCAGCCGCACCTGTACTCGCGCACCCGCCTGATGGCCGGCGACTTCGCCAAGGTGTACGAGGAGCTCGCCGACCACACGGTCGTGCTCGACGTCTACGGCGCCCGCGAGGACCCGGAGCCCGGCGTGACCGGTGCCCTGGTGCAGGAACGCTTCGCCGACCAGTCGCGCGTCGAGTTCCTCCCCGACTGGGACGAAGCGGCGGCCCGCGCGGCCGCGGTCGCCCGTGACGGCGACATCATCATGACGCTCAGCTGCGGCGACGTGTACCGGATCATCCCGCAGGTGCTCGGCGCCCTGGGCACCGACGGAGCGTCGTCCCGGTGAAGCGCCCCGAGGGGTTCGACGAGGGGGACGCCCGCAGGGACGCCCCGGCCGAGGCTGCGGAAGCGCCCCGGCAGCGTCGTGGTCCCTCGAAGCCGCGGCTGCCGTTCCGCGGACGCGTCGCCGACGACCGGGAGGCCCGTCCCGCGTCCGCCCCGGACGCCCCGGTCGACGAGACGGTCGACGACACCGCCGAGCCCACCCCCGCGGACCGGCCCGCCGCCGATACTTCGGGTCCGCACCGGGACCGCGTCGGTGCGTTCGCCGGTGCCGCCGGACGCCGGTTCGGCGCCGGGCTCTCCACCGTCGCCGACCGCCTGCGCGAGTACACGCCGAACGAGGACCACCGGGACCCGGAGGCCGACCGCCGCGACGCGGAACGCCGAGCGGCCTCGAGCGGTGGAGCCGACCGCGACGCGACCGTGACCGACGTGCTCGACGCGGGCAGTGCCTCCCGGACCGACCAGCACTCCGAGGCGCCCATCGGGGCGCGGGTGCGCGCTGCCGAGACCGCCCGCGAGGCGCGCATCGCGAAGCGGCGCCGTCGGCTGCTCGAGCGTGCCGAGGTCCGCCGGTTCACCCGGCGCAGCCGGCACCGCCGCGCCGCGTGGATCACGGCGGCGAGCGTCGTCCTGGTGCTCGGGGTCTCGATCCTCGTCGCGGTGTTCTCCCCGCTGATGGCGCTCCGCACCATCGAGGTCAAGGGCACCAACCGCGTCGACGAGTCCGCGCTGCGCCAGGCGCTGTCCGACCAGATCGGCACGCCCCTGGCCCGGCTCGACTTCGACGCGATCAAGCGGGACGTCGCCGGGTTCCCGCTCATCGAGAGCTACGTGACCGAAGAGGCCCCGCCGCACACGCTCGTCGTCACGGTGACCGAGCGCACGCCGGTGGTCGCGGTGCGCTCCGGCAGCACCTTCGACCTCGTCGACCCCGCGGGCATCGTCGTCCAGTCGTCGCCGAAGCGCCCGGCGACCATGCCGCTCGCCGACATCGCCCGTGCGCGCCTGGGGTCCTCGAGCTTCCGCACCATGACCGAGGTCGTGCTGGCGCTGCCCTCGACGGTCCGGTCCCAGGTGACGCGCGTCGCCGGGTCGACGGCCGACGACGTCACCCTGACGCTCAAGGACGGCTCGACCGTCGTGTGGGGGAGCCCGGACGACTCGGTCGCGAAGGCCGAACTGCTCGCCGCGCTGGTCAAGGACCACGCGGCACGGAACCCCGGCGTCGTCGTCGAGTACGACGTCTCGGCACCGGACAACGGCGTGATCCGTGCCAAGGACTGAATTGCCGGACCTGATCGGCGACACGCGGCGTGGCGGGGCGACACTGCGCCGAACGCACCCGTAGCGTCGGAGCCAGCACCACATCTACCAGCATTGCCCCTGAACTTCAAGTAGAGGTTGAGGGTTCTACCGGAGGCCTGACTGACGTGACCACGAACCACAACTACCTCGCCGTCATCAAGGTCGTCGGTGTCGGCGGCGGCGGCGTCAACGCCGTCAACCGCATGATCGAGCTCGGTCTCCGTGGGGTCGAGTTCATCGCGATCAACACCGACGCCCAGGCGCTGCTGCTCAGCGACGCCGACGTCAAGCTCGACGTCGGCCGCGAGATCACCCGCGGCCTCGGTGCCGGCGCGGACCCCGAGGTCGGCCGTCGTGCCGCCGAGGACCACGCCGAGGAGATCGAAGAGGCCCTGGCCGGCGCCGACATGGTGTTCGTCACCGCGGGCGAGGGCGGCGGCACCGGCACCGGTGGCGCACCGGTCGTCGCGCGCATCGCGAAGTCCATCGGGGCACTGACCATCGGTGTCGTCACGAAGCCCTTCAGCTTCGAGGGCAAGCGCCGCCAGTCGCAGGCCGAGAACGGCGTCGCGGGCCTCAAGGACGAGGTGGACACGCTCATCGTCGTCCCGAACGACCGCCTGCTCGAGATCAGCGACCGCGGCATCTCCATGGTCGAGGCGTTCGCCACGGCCGACCAGGTCCTCCTGGCCGGTGTGCAGGGCATCACCGACCTCATCACGACCCCGGGCCTGATCAACCTCGACTTCGCCGACGTCAAGAGCGTCATGCAGGGTGCGGGTTCCGCGCTCATGGGTATCGGCTCGTCGCGCGGCGCCGACCGTGCGATCAAGGCGGCCGAGCTCGCCGTCGCGTCGCCGCTGCTCGAGGCCTCGATCGACGGTGCGCACGGCGTGCTGCTGTCGATCCAGGGTGGTTCGAACCTCGGCATCTTCGAGATCAACGACGCCGCGCGTCTGGTGCAGGAAGCCGTGCACCCCGAGGCGAACATCATCTTCGGTGCGGTCATCGACGACACCCTGGGCGACGAGGTCCGCGTGACCGTCATCGCCGCGGGCTTCGACGGCGGCGAGCCGGCGCAGCAGCAGAAGGAACGTCGCTCGAGCTACGTCGACCCGGAGTCGAGCGCAGCGGCGCCCGTCGCCGCCTCGACCGGCGCGATCGAGGACTCCACCACGTCGAGCCCGTCCTGGGCCTCGCAGGAGCACCAGCCGCCGGTGCAGCGCGCCGCCGACCCGGCGTTCGACGACGACGACGAGCTCGACGTCCCCGACTTCCTGAAGTAGCCCACCCTTGGTAGCCGACACGCGCCTCCCGTCCGCCTCGTCTCACGACAACGGACTGGAGGCGCGCGTTGCGTCCGTCCGGAGCGGCATCGCGGACGCGGCGCGCGCCGCAGGGCGCTCACCCGACGAACTCACGCTCGTCGTCGTCACGAAGTACCACCCGGCGTCACTCGTGCGCGAGCTCGCCGCACTCGGCGTGACGGACGTGGGGGAGAACCGCCACCAGGAGGCGCAGGCGAAGGCCGCCGAACTGGCGGACCTCGGCCTGACCTGGCACTTCGTCGGGCAGCTGCAGTCGAAGAAGGCCCGCCAGGCCCGGCGGTACGCCCAGGTGGTGCAGTCGCTCGACCGTGGCTCCGTCGTCGACGCGTTCGCCCCGACCGAGGCCGAGCCGGAGCCGCCGGTCATCGACGGATTCGTGCAGGTCAACCTCACCGACGACCCCGGCCGCGGCGGGGTGCAGCCGGACGACGTCGAGGCGATGGTGACCCGTGTGCTGGCCACCGGGACCATCCGGCTGCGGGGTGTGATGGCGGTCGCGCCCCTGGACGAGGAGCCCCGAGCCGCCTTCGCCCGACTCCGCTCGATCTCCGAACGGGTCGTGTCGCTCGAGCCCGGCGCCACCGACATCTCGGCCGGCATGAGCGGGGACTACGCCGAGGCGATCCTCGAGGGCGCGACACACCTGCGGATCGGCACCGCAATCACGGGAAACCGGCCGCCCGCACCCTAGCCTCGTTGCAGGGCACCACGAGCACGAACCCCGGAGGAACCATGGCCAACCCGCTGAAGAAGACGATGGTCTACCTCGGCCTCGCCGATGAGGAACTCGACTACGAGGACGAGCAGCAGGCCGAGCCCGCGCGCCAGCAGGCAGCCCCTGCTCGCCAGGCCGCAGCGGCTGCTCCGGCGCCCGCCGAACCGCAGGAGGCCCCTGCCGCGGCAGCAGCCCCGGCGGCCGCTCCCGCAGCGGCGCCGGCTCCCACCAAGACGCACACCCACCAGCGCGGCGCCCAGGTCACTCCGCTCCGCCGCTCGCACACGACCGCACAGAAGGCGACCCCGGTCCAGGAAATGAACGAGATCCTCACCGTCCACCCGCGCGAGTACAAGGACGCCCAGTCCATCGCCGAGAGCTTCCGCGACGGCATCCCCGTCATCATCAACCTCTCGCAGATGACCGAGGGTGACGCCCGACGCATGATCGACTTCGCCTCGGGGCTGTCGCTCGGCCTGTTCGGCAAGATCGAGCGCGTCACGAACAAGGTCTTCCTCCTGTCGCCGGCACACGTCGCAGTGAGCGGTGAGCCCGCTGAGGTAGAGTCCGACATCGAGGCGAACTTCTTCGCCCAGTCCTGAGCCGTACCCGGCACACCCGCCCCTGAGCGTCGTCTGACGACGCTCGCCCGAGACGAGCGAGCCCCATCGTGTCCGTGATCCTAGGGATCATCTCCCTCGCGTTGCTCCTGTACTTCTTCGTGATGTGGGGGCGCTTCGCGCTCGACCTCGTGCAGAGCTTCAACCGTTCCTGGCGGCCGCGCGGGGGCATGCTCGTGGTGTCCGAGTTCGTCTACACGGTCACGGATCCGCCCATCCGAGCGGTGCGACGGGTCCTCCCGCCGCTCCGCCTCGGTCCGGTGGCGCTCGACTTCGGCTGGACGATCGTGATGCTCGTCGTCATCATCGCCCGGTTCGTGGTCGCCGCCCTGGCACGCGGTATCTGAGCGGACTCCCGTCCGCGACACGCGCCACGCCCGGCGCAGGTCACGGTTCCGCCCCATCGTCGGTGTACGGTGGTCGGGATCGATGCCCGCTCCGGTGGCGCATCCGCACCGCACGGTACGACTGGTAGATTCGGTCGCACCGCACGCGGTTCCACACGTTCAGCAGTTCTATTGAGGTGACGGCAATGGCTTTGACGCCGGAAGACGTAGTCAACAAGCGGTTCCAGCCGACGAAGTTCCGCGAGGGCTACGACCAGGACGAGGTCGACGACTTCCTCGACGAGGTCGTGGTCGAGCTCCGTCGCCTGACCGCGGAGAACGACGAGCTCCGCCAGCGCCTGCAGGCGGCCGAGTCGGCCCCGCAGCCGGCGCAGGCCGAGCAGCCCGCTCCCGCAGCCGAGCCGGAGCCCACCCCGGCCCCGGTCGAGGCAGCACCGGAGCCCGCTCCGGTCGCCGCGGCGGCACCGGCCACGACGGTCCCCGCCGACGAGGACACCGAGGGCACCACGAACCTCCTGACCCTGGCGCGTCGTCTCCACGAGGAGCACGTCCGCGAGGGCATCGAGAAGCGCGACGCGCTCATCGCCGAGGGCACGGCCCAGGCGGCTCGCCTGGTCTCCGAGGCCGAGGCGAAGCAGCGCCAGATCATCGCCGACACCGAGAACACGAACCGTCAGCGTGTCGCGGTGCTCGAGCAGGAGCAGCGCCAGCTCGAGGGCAAGATCGACGAGCTCCGGACCTTCGAGCGCGACTACCGTGCGCAGCTCAAGAGCTACATCCAGGGTCAGCTCTCCGAGCTCGACACCTCGGGCGAGCAGTCCGGTCTCACCCCGGCGCCGGCTTCGGCGCAGGGCTTCGGCAACTGACGTTGTCGCGACCAGCATCACGAGCGAAGGTCAGTGTCCGCGCGATCGCGGCACTGGCCTTCGCCGCTGTCGTGGTGGTGGCGTTCGACCAGGTCGCCAAGACGCTGGTCGTCGCGAACCTGCCCTACGGCACTCCCGTCCCGGTCCTCGGCGGGGCGTTGCAGTTCCTGTACGTCCGGAACCCGGGGGCCGCGTTCTCGTTCGCGGTGAACATGACCTGGGTGTTCTCGGTCATCTCGGCCGCGGTCGTCGTCGCGATCATCGTGTACTCGCGTCGCATCCGGTCGATGTGGTGGGCCATCGTGCTCGGCATGCTGCTCGGCGGCGCGCTGGGCAACCTGCTCGACCGGCTCTTCCGTGAGCCGGGCTTCGGTCGTGGCCACGTCGTCGACTTCATCTCGACGCCGTGGATGATGCCGGCGATCTACAACGTCGCCGACTCCTTCATCTGCATCAGCATGGTGGTCTTCGTGCTGCTGGTGATCCTCGGGGTGAACCTCGACGGCACCCGCACGCTCTCGGCCAAGCGCCAGGCGCAGCTCGACGCGGCGCAGCCGGTCGACGCGGCGGAGCCGCTCGACGGTGGGGCCGCGTTCTCGTCGGCTGATGCGGCTCTCGACGAGCCGACCCGCGCCTCCAGGCCGGAGGACCGCGACCGTCGCGACACGCTGGGCCACGACGCCACGTGAGCGAATCGCGTTCTCTTCCCGTGCCCGACGGGCTCGCCGGTGAGCGCGTCGACGCCGCCATCGCGAAGCTCCTCGGCTTCAGCCGGTCGTTCGCGGCCGACGTCGTCGCGGCCGGTGGCGTCCGCGTCGACGGCGTCCCCGTCGACAAGTCGGATCGGCTGCACGCCGACTCCTGGCTCGAGGTCGAGTGGACCCCGAAGGAGCCGCCGCGCATCGTGCCGGCGGCCGTGCCGGGCATGACGATCGTGCACGACGACGAGGACATCGTCGTCGTGGACAAGCCCGTCGGTGTCGCTGCGCACCCCTCGCCGGGGTGGGACGGTCCGACCGTGCCCGGGGGCCTCGCCGCCGCCGGGTTCACCATCGCGACCTCCGGCGCCGCCGAACGTGCCGGGATCGTGCACCGCCTCGACGTCGGGACCTCGGGCCTGATGGTCGTCGCGAAGACCGAGCTGGCGTACACGCACCTGAAGCGGGCCTTCAAGGAGCGCACGGTCGAGAAGGTCTACCACGCACTCGCGCAGGGCCACCCCGACCCGACCTCGGGCACGATCGACGCCCCCATCGGCCGGCACCCGTCGAGCGACTGGAAGTTCGCGGTCACGTCGGAGGGCAAGCCGAGCGTCACCCACTACGAGACCCTCGAGGCCTTCCGCGCCGCCACCCTGCTCGAGGTGCACCTGGAGACCGGGCGCACTCACCAGATCCGGGTGCACATGGCTGCTACACGCCACCCGCTCGTCGGGGACACGATGTACGGCGCCGACCCGGTGCTCGCGGCCGAGCTCGGGCTGACGCGCCAGTGGCTCGATGCCGTCCGGCTCGGCTTCGACCACCCCCGCACGGGCGAGTGGGTGTCGTTCGAGGCGCAGTACCCGGACGACCTGCAGGCAGTGCTGGAGCAGATCCGGAGCGCGTCGCTCTGACGCGCCCGGGCGCTTGCGCCGAGTGGTCGTGAACTGTCGGCTGCGGCGCCGCCAGGCGACGCTTTCTGTGCCCGCGGCGGTCGGCGTGCGGCGTGTCCTGCTCTCTCGGCGGGGCGCCCCGCGCGTGTCGCGACCCGGTGCCGGTCTGGAGGCGCGGTGCGGCCCCGACCCGCGCCTCCAGGCCGACGCGCCCGGCCGCACGCGCCGAGGGGTCACGAACTGTCGGCTGCGGCGCCGCCAGGCGACGCTTTCTGCGCCCGCGGGGGAGCGCGTGCGGCGTGTCCTGCCGTCTCGGCGGGGTGCCTCGCGTGTGTCGCGACCCGGTGCCGGTCTGGAGGCGCGGTGCGGCCCCGACCCGCGCCTCCAGGCCGACGCGCCCGGCCGCACGCGCCGAGGGGTCACGAACTGTCGGCTGCGGCGCCGCCAGGCGGCGCTTTGTGCGCCCGCGGCGCAGCGCGTGCGGCGTGTCCTGCCCTCTCGGCGGGGCGCCCCGCGCCTGTCCAGACCGCCGCGCCCGGGCGCTTGCGCCGAGGGGGCACGAACTGTCGGCTGCGGCGCCGCCAGGCGACGCTTTCTGCGCCCGCGGCGGCATGGGTGCGGCGTGTCCTGGCCTCTCGGTGTGGCGCTTCGGGCGTGTCGCGACCCGGTGCCGGCCTGGAGGCGCGGTGCGGCCCCGACCCGCGCCTCCAGACCGACGCGCCCGGCCGCACGCGCCGAGGGGTCACGAACGGTCGGCCGGGGCGCCGCCAGGCGACGCTTTCTGCGCCCGCGGCGGAGCGCGTGCGGCGTGTCCTGCTCCCTCGGCGGGGCGGCCCGCGCGTGTCGCGACCCGGTGCCGGTCTGGAGGCGCGGTGCGGCCCCGCCCCGTGCCTCCCGTCCGCCCCGACGCGCGCGGGAATGTGGGCGGCCGCGGTTAGGCTGTTCCCACCCCGCAGCACACCGTACGAACCGGAGGTTCCGTGTCGGATTCCGACTCCTTCGTCCACCTGCACGTGCACAGCGAGTACTCGATGCTCGACGGTGCCGCCAGGCTCTCCGACCTCGTGGCGGAGACCGCCGCGCAGGGGATGCCCGCCGTGGCGGTGACCGACCACGGCAACATGTTCGGCGCCTTCGAGTTCTGGAAGGCCGCCAAGGCCGGTGGCGTCAAACCGATCATCGGGACCGAGGCGTACATCACGCCCCGCACGCACCGCTCGGACAAGACCCGTGTGCGCTGGGGTGACGGCGGGGGCGACGACGTGTCCGGCGCCGGGTCGTACACGCACATGACGATGTTCGCCGAGAACACGACGGGCATGCACAACCTGTTCCGGTTGTCGTCCAAGGCGTCGCTCGAGGGCTACTACTTCAAGCCCCGTATGGACATCGAGCTCCTGCAGGAGTACCACGACGGCATCATCGCCACGACGGGTTGCCCCTCGGGGGAGATCCAGACACGCCTGCGGCTCGGCCAGTACGACGAAGCGGTGCAGGCCGCCGCCGACTACCGCGACATCTTCGGCAAGGAGAACTACTTCGCCGAGGTCATGGACCACGGCCTCGAGATCGAACGCCGGATCATGAGCGACCTGATCCGTCTGGCGAAGGACCTCGACATCCCGCTGGTCGGCACGAACGACCTGCACTACACGCACGCTCACGACGCCAAGTCGCACGCGGCACTGCTCTGCGTGCAGTCCGGCTCGACCCTGAACGACCCGAACCGCTTCAAGTTCGACGCTGACGAGTTCTACCTGAAGACCCCGGCGCAGATGCGGCACGTCTTCCGCGACAACCTCGAGGCCTGCGACAACACGCTGCTCATCGCGGAACGCTGCAACGTCGAGTTCGACACCTCGGCCAACTACATGCCGAAGTTCCCGGTGCCCGAGGGCGAGACCGAGCACTCCTGGTTCGAGAAAGAGGTCGCGAAGGGGCTGGACTACCGGTACCCGGACGGCATCTCGAAAGAGGTGCAGGACCGCGCCGACTACGAGGTCGGCATCATCAACCAGATGGGGTTCCCGGGCTACTTCCTGGTGGTCGCGGACTTCATCAACTGGTCCAAGAACAACGGCATCCGCGTCGGTCCGGGTCGTGGCTCCGGCGCCGGCTCGATGGTGGCGTACGCGATGCGCATCACCGACCTCGACCCCATCCGGCACGGCCTGATCTTCGAGCGGTTCCTCAACCCGGACCGCGTCTCGATGCCCGACTTCGACGTCGACTTCGACGACCGGCGCCGCGGTGAGGCGATCAAGTACGTCACCGAGAAGTACGGGTCGGAGCGCGTCGCGCAGATCGTCACGTACGGCACGATCAAGGCGAAGCAGGCGCTGAAGGACTCCTCGCGCGTCCTCGGGTTCCCGTTCGGCATGGGCGAGAAGCTCACCAAGGCGATGCCGCCGCCCGTGATGGGCAAGGACATCCCGCTCACCGGGATCTTCGACAAGGACCACCCGCGCTACAAGGAAGCCGTCGACGTCCGTACCGTGGTCGAGACCGACCCCGAGGCGAAGACCGTCTTCGACACCGCGCTCGGGCTCGAGGGGCTGAAGCGCCAGTGGGGCGTGCACGCAGCCGGCGTCATCATGTCGAGCGACCCGCTCATCGACATCATCCCGATCATGAAGCGGGAGCAGGACGGCCAGATCGTCACGCAGTTCGACTACCCGGCAGCGGAGTCGCTCGGCCTGATCAAGATGGACTTCCTGGGGCTCCGCAACCTCACGATCATCAGTGACGCCCTCGACAACATCAAGACGAACCGGGGGACCGAGCTCGACCTCGAGAACATGGGCCTCGAGGACCCCGAGGCGTACGCGCTCCTGCAGCGCGGTGACACCCTCGGCGTGTTCCAGCTCGACGGTGGACCGATGCGTGGCCTGCTGCGGCTGATGAAGCCCGACAACTTCGAGGACATCTCCGCGCTCATCGCCCTGTACCGCCCGGGGCCCATGGGTGCGAACTCGCACACGAACTACGCGCTCCGCAAGAACGGCGAGCAGCCGATCACGCCGATCCACCCGGAGCTCGAGGAGCCCCTCAAGGACATCATCGGCACGACCTACGGCCTGATCATCTACCAGGAGCAGGTCATGGCCATCGCGCAGAAGGTCGCCGGGTTCTCCCTCGGCCAGGCGGACATCCTCCGCCGCGCGATGGGCAAGAAGAAGAAGTCCGAGCTCGACAAGCAGTACGCGGGCTTCCAGCAGGGCATGAAGGACAACGGGTACTCCGACGCGGCGATCAAGACGCTGTGGGACATCCTGCTGCCCTTCTCCGACTACGCGTTCAACAAGGCGCACTCGGCGGCCTACGGTGTGGTGTCCTTCTGGACCGCGTACCTCAAGGCGCACTACCCGGCCGAGTACATGGCGGCGCTGCTGACGAGCGTCGGCGACGCCCGGGACAAGCTCGCGCTCTACCTGAACGAGTGCCGCCGGATGGGCATCAAGGTGATGCCGCCGGACGTCAACGAGTCGATCGGCTTCTTCGCCGCAGTCGGCGACGACATCCGCTTCGGCATGGGTGCCATCCGCAACGTCGGGTTCAACGTCGTCGACGACATCGTCAAGGCGCGGACCGAGAAGGGCGCCTTCGAGTCGTTCCACGACTTCCTGCGCAAGATCCCGATCTCGTCGGCGAACAAGCGCACGGTCGAGTCGCTCATCAAGGCCGGTGCCTTCGACGAGTTCGGCGACACCCGACGTGCCCTGGTGGAGATCCACGAGGGCGCGGTCGAGGGTGCGGTCAAGGTCAAGCGCGACGAGGCCCACGGCAACGTCGGGTTCGACTTCGACTCGCTCTTCGCCGAGGCAGCCGAGGACGCCCCGAGCGCCGCGGTGTCGCAGGTGCCGGACCGTCCGGAGTGGTCCAAGCGCGACAAGCTGGCGTTCGAGCGGGACATGCTCGGGCTCTACGTGTCCGACCACCCGCTCGCCGGGCTCGAGATCGAGCTCGCGAAGCACCAGTCGATCACCATCGCCGACCTGCTCACCGCCGACGACTCGATCGAGGGTGAGACGGTCACCGTCGCCGGCCTGCTGACGAGCGTGCAGCACCGGGTGGCGAAGACGAGCGGCAACCCGTACGGCATCGTCGACATCGAGGACTTCGGTGGCCAGATCGGCGTGATGTTCCTGGGCAAGACGTACCAGGAGTTCGGCCCGTCCCTGGTGCCCGACTCGATCGTCGTCCTGCGCGGCCGCGTCAACGTCCGCGACGACGGCAAGGCCCTGCACGCGGTGAGCATGTTCCAACCGAACGTCGGCGACGCGATGGGCTCCGGCCCGCTCACCCTTTCCCTTCCGGAACGCCAGGCCACGACGACCACGGTGACGGAACTCGCCGCCGTGCTCGGCCGCCACCAGGGGGACACCGAGGTCCGGCTGAAGCTGCTCAAGGACGACGTCGCGCGCACCTTCGAGCTGCCGTTCCCGGTGAACCTGACCCCCGACCTGTTCGGCGAGCTGAAGAGCCTGCTCGGACCTCGCTGCCTGGTGTAGGAGCGTCGACCATGGCCGGTCACCGGATCTTCGGGACGCCCGTCGCGGACGTCTACGGGCACTACCTGGCGAAGGTGGAGCGGAAGGGCCACACGAAGGCGGAGCTGGACACCGTCATCGAGTGGTTGACCGGCTTCGACGGGCGGGCGCTCGCGCAGCACGTGGCCGACCGGACCACGTTCGAGGACTTCTTCGCCGGCGCGTACCTCAACCCGAACGCCCCGCTCATCACCGGGGTGATCTGCGGGGTGCGGATCGAGGAGCTCGACGACCCGCTCATGCGGCAGATCCGGTACCTCGACAAGCTCGTCGACGAGGTCGCGAAGGGCCGGCCGATGGCGAAGATCCTCCGGACCGCGTGACCGACGGGCGGCCGTCGCCGGCGGCCCCGACCCTCGACCGCCTGGCCGCGGCGTTCCGTCCCGTCCACGCGCCGGCGCAGTTGATCCACGGGGACCTGCTGGGCAACGTCCTGTTCGCGGAGGGACTCGCGCCCGCGATCATCGACTGGCCACCGTACTGGCGTCCGGCCGGCACGGGAGCCGCGATCGCCGCGGTGGACGCGGTCTGCTGGCACGGCGTGCCCGTCGACCGCCTCGACGATCTCGGCGAGGGCGAACACGAGTGGCGGCAGTTGCTCCTGCGCGCCCTCGTGTTCCGGATCGCCACGCTGCACCTGCTCGGTGCGTTCGACGTGGCCGGCATCGCGCGACACCGCGCGGTCGTCGACGCACTCGCGTGACGGACGGGAGGCCCGTGGCAGCGCCGCCACGGGGATCCCGTCCACTCGTCGGTCGTCGCTCAGGCGCCGCGGCCGGCGATCGCGCGGAGGCGGGCGACGATGCGCGGGTTGCGCGCACCGAACGTGAGCGCGGCGAGGCGTCGGACCGACACCGTCGCGCGGTGCACCAGGAGGCCGGTCGCTTCGGCGATGTCCGAAACCGCGTGCCAGCGAGCACGCAGGGACGCCGGGTCGATCTCGTTCGCGGCGGCTGTGCGGACGAGCCGGACGAGGTCGTCCCCGTCACGCCAGCTCGTGCTCTGGTTCTCGAAGCGGCGCAGGATGCGGTCGATCGCCGACGCACGGTGGTTCGCGACCGCGTGTGACCACCGGACGTCCTGCGACACGGGGTCGACGAGGATCCAGCGGGGAGCGTTGGCGTTGAGCGCGGAGAGCTGCGCGAACGTGGTCAGGGCGCCGAGGGCGACCGCGACGTCGAAGATCTGCCGTGGCCGGCCGCCGACGGCGATCGCAGCGCCCGGGAACGCCTCACGGGCGTCCCGGATCTGCGACTTCGCGACGATGACCGTGACGACGACGTCATCCGGCGCTGCAGCGAGAGTGCTGCGGGTCCGGGCGATGACCTCGTGGGTCAGGTCGGCCGGGAGGTGCAGCGCCACGCGGACGACGTCGTCGTCGGGCAGGAACGCATCGGCGAACACGTCGACGGCGTCACGGTACCGGGCGAGGAAGAGCGCGATCGCTCCGCCGTAGAAGGGGTAGCGCTCGAGCAGGATCCGCTCGTGCTCGAGTCGGAGCGAGGGACCGCGATCTCCGCTGAAGCTCGTCGAGCCCGTGTGCAGGACCAACGCACGGTTCGCCAACACCGAGGTGAAACCGTGCTCGTTGATCCGCAGGCAGAAGTCGTTCTCCTCGCCGTAGCCGGGGGAGAAGACGTCGTCGAACAACCCGAAGCGGTCGACCATCTCGCGCCGGATGAGGAAGCAGAAGCCCATCGCCACCGGGGAGACCGTGTGCCGCGGGAGCAGGTACTTCGTCCGGCCGTGCAGCTCGCGGGTGCGGCGCGGTGCGAGGCTCGCGCGCGGGTTCCGCCGCGCGTAGGGGAAGGACGCGATGGTGGCGTTGTCGCTCCTCGCGCACACGACGCCGATCGAGTCGTCCGAGGCCAGGACCGCGGTCATCTCGTCCAGGAACCCCGGCATCGGGACGGTGTCGCTGTTGAGGAGCAGGACGTCGTTGCCCGTGCGGTCGAGCTCGAGGACGGCCCGGTTGCAGTTGCCGACGAAGCCGAGGTTGCGGCTGTTGCGGGTGTACTCGAACCCCTCGTGGTCACCGACGAGCTCGAGCACCCGGGCCTCGATCGCGTCGACGCGGGGGCCCATGTCGTTCGCCAGGAGCACGCGGTCGACGGCGAAGTCCACCGTCTCGAGCAGTGCCTCGATGCAGCGCTCGAGACCGGGGAGGTCGTCGTAGATGGGGACGACGATCGTGACCGGACGACGGTCGCGCGTCATCGCCGAGCCAGCTTCCGGACGACGACGCCGGGCTGGGCGATGAGTCGGCCGACGGCCCCGGAACGGGATCGCACGCGGCTCGCGAGGAGACCGACGGCGGCTCTGGCGCTCGTCGCACCGAGCGACGCGTACGCGCCGGGCAGCTCGAACCAGTAGCGCGCCGCCTGGGGGAGCCGGTAGCCCTCGGCGCCGACCAGCGCGACCAACCGTGCGATGGCCGCCGCGTTGTCGTGGCCCGCACCCGTGACGGTGGCGAGGCGTTCCGGTGCAGCCGCACCGTGCCTCCTGGCCGTGTCCGGGTCGGCCGCGTACGCGGCGAGGGCGTCGGCGAGGGCGTCCGTGTCGTCGGCATCGACCAACGCGCCGGTCACGCCGGGCTCCACGAGTTCCGCGCTGCCGCCTTGGCGCGTGGCGACGACGGCCCTGCCGAGCGCCATGTACTCGGCGGTGGTGCGACCGAAGGCCTCGATGGTGGACGGCGTGACGCAGACGTCGGCCGCCTGGATGAAGGGCGCGGGCGTGTGCTGCTCGCCAGCGAAGACGACGTGCTCGGCGACGCCGAGCGCGCGGGCGCGGTCGGTGAGCCGCTGGTCCTCACCCGGGTGCTTCCAGCTCCCGACGAAACAGACGCTCGCGGTCACGCCTCGTCGGCGCAGCGCGCCGAGCGCGTCGACGACGCGGTGCTGACCCTTGGACTCCTCGACGCGGCCGAGGACCGTGATCCGGAGGCCGGGTTCTGCCTGCGGGAAGGGGGTGACGGCAGGCGTGTCGTCCTTCGTCGCCAGGAGTCGGCTCGTGTCGACCGTCGGGTACGCGACGGAGAGCTTGTCGGCAGGGATGTACTGCGCCAGGTGCTCGCGCATCGCCTCGGAGTTGGTGACGACGGCCCCGGACAGCAGGCCGATGTCGCCGAGGACGCCCGCACGGCCCGTCTGGAACTGCAGACCGTGGTCGAGGTCGCCGTACTCGCGGACGAACCACGCCTGCGGGATCCCGAGGACCGCGGCGGCGAACGACGCCCACGGGGCGACGAGTGTGTTGGTGACGACGAGGTCCGGGCGCTCGCGCTCGTACTTCCGGATGATCGCGTTCACGGCGGCGTAGTCGACGGTCGCGAAGGCGGCGCGTTCGGCAGCCGGTGCGGGCTGCGGACTCGGCAGGGCCCAGCCGCGGAACCGCAGCGCGTCGTACGACCAGCCACGCTCGTCGAGGGCATCGATGAACTTGCCGCGCGGGGCCTTGGTGATGAAGGTCGGCGTCATGGCCGGGTCCTGCGCCTGCCAGTCCTCCACGAAGCGGATGAGTGACCGTTCCGCCCCGCCGAGGTTCACCGGCGCGGTGGAGTGGTTGGCGAAGCTGACGATCACCCACCAACCCTACTCAGGTTTCACCAGGTGTTCGTCTCCGCGGCACCCGCAGCGGACATGCATCACCGAGTCGAACGTGGCAAGTGCAACCTTTGTGCGAGAATGTCTCGTCCCCGAATCCCTGTGAGGAGCGCTGCGTTGCGCCCCGGAGGAGCCTGCACCCGAAGCATGACGTACCTGAACGAGCTCATGTCGTCGCGGGAACTCCTGGCGAACCTCACCGCCCGCGAGGTCAAGGGCAAGTACCGCCGCACGGTCTTCGGGCAACTGTGGTCCCTGATCAACCCGCTCGCGACGATGCTGATCTACACGATCGTGTACTCGTTCATCTTCCGGGCACGACTCGAGGTCGGTGACCCCAGCGGGCTGAACATCTACCCGCTCTGGCTCATGTGCGGGCTGCTGCCCTGGATCTTCGCGCGCAACGTCATCAACTCCGGCATGACGTCGATCGTCGCCAACGGCTCACTGATCAAGAAGGTGTACTTCCCGCGGATGACCCTGCCGCTCGCGGCCGTCGGGTCCTTCGGGTTCACGTGGCTGGTGGAGATGGGGGTGCTGCTCATCGCGCTCGCGATCGCCGGGTCGAACTTCTGGCTCTACCTGCCGCTGATCGCCCTGACGATGGTGTTCCTCGCCATGTTCTCCGCCGGCCTCGGGCTGATCCTGTCGATCATCAACGTGCACTTCCGCGACATGCAGCACCTGGTCGGCATCGCACTGCAGATGTGGATGTACCTGTCGCCGATCATCTACCCGCTCTCGCTCGTCGAGGACGCCGCCAACAAGGCCGGACATCCGTGGATCATCCACGTCTACAAGCTCAACCCGATCGAGCGGTTCTCCGAGGTCTTCCGGAACCTCATGTACGACAACCGCCTCCCGAACTGGACCGACCTGGTCGCGTGTGCCATCGCCGGGTGCGCCTCGCTCGCGATCGGCTACGTCGTGTTCTCCCGCAACGAGAAGAAGCTGGCTGAACTCCTGTGAACGACTCCGCCGTCTCCGTCGAACACGTCTCCAAGCGCTTCCGCATGTACCACGAGCGCAACGACTCGCTGAAGAGCATGGTCATGCGCGGGAAGAAGTCCGTGCACGAGGACTTCTGGGCACTGAAGGACGTGTCGTTCGAGGTCCCGCACGGATCGACGTTCGGTCTCATCGGCAAGAACGGGTCCGGCAAGTCGACGCTGTTGAAGTGCCTCGCCAAGATCCTCTGGCCGGAAGAGGGCTCGATCACCGCGCGTGGCAAGCAGGCGTCACTGCTCGAGGTCGGCTCCGGGTTCCACCCCGAGCTCTCCGGTCGCGAGAACGTGTTCCTGAACGGCTCGATCCTCGGGATGAGCCGCAAGGAAGTGGCGCGGAAGTTCGACGACATCGTGTCGTTCTCCGGTGTGGGCAACTTCATCGACCAGCCGGTGAAGAACTACTCGTCCGGCATGTACGTGCGGCTCGGGTTCTCCGTCGCCGTCGCGGTCACGCCGGACATCCTGGTCGTGGACGAGGTGCTGGCCGTCGGCGACGCGACGTTCCGCAAGCGCTGCCAGACGAAGTTCAAGGAGATGAAGGACGAAGGCCGCACGGTCATCCTCGTCTCGCACTCCATGGGGACCGTCAAGGACATGTGCGACCAGGTCGCCTGGCTCAACGAGGGCGAGCTGAAGATGATCGGCCCGACCAAGAAGGTCGTGTCGGCGTACGAGGCGACCGTCTGAGCGTGCTCCTGCGCTGCACCTAGGCTGGAGCCGTGCAAACGGATGTTGAGGAGCTGTCGGCCTACTCGGACGACCGCGGGAACCGTATCGAGTACGCCGGCCCGAAACGGGGGAACGTCAAGATCACGTTCCGCGGGTCGAACAACGTCGTGCGGGTCCACCAACGTGCGCGTCTCGGGCGGATCGTGGTGAGCATGGACTGTGACAACGGTCTGCTCGACATCGCGGAGAACCACGGTGCGCCGGCGTTCGTCGCGAACATCAGGATCGGGCAGGACTCGTCCGTGCTCGTCGGCGCCAACGCATCCACCACCGCCAACTGCGTGATCTCGGCGACGGAGGGGACGACCGTGCGGATCGGCGACGACGTCATGATCGCTTCGCACGTCCAGATCCGGGCGGACGACGCGCACCCGATCTTCGACGTCCGCACCGGAGCGCGGGTCAACGTGTCGAGGTCGATCGACATCGGTGACCACGTCTGGCTCGCACTCGGCGTCACCGTCCTCGGCGGTACCACCGTCGGACGCGGCTCCGTGATCGGGACCGGGTCGATCGTGACGGGCCGGGTCCCCAACAACTGCATCGCCGTCGGGACGCCGGTACGGGTCGTGCGGCGCGACGTCGCCTGGGAGCGGCCGCACCTCTCGCTGAAGGAGCCCTTCTACAAGCCGGACGCGTCGACGGTCGAGCGTTCGCCGTTCTGGGAGCTCACGGAAGCCGACGACTGATCCTCGGCGGGCAGCGCGGCCTCGGGCTGGGGCTCGGCTGGTCGTGGTCCGCCCGTCAACCACTCCATCATCTGGATGACGCGTTCCGAATTGCGCCCGTCCCGCGTGACGAAGGTCCGTCGCGCCCGTTCCCGGAACGTGTCCGACGGGCGGAACCCGGCCTCTGCGATCCGTTCGACAGCGCCTTCCACTTCCCGGACGGACCCTGTGACCTCGCCGAACCCGGCTTCGTCGTAGTCGAAGTACCCGCGACGACCACTGTGCGAGCCGCCGAAGAACTCGCGGAGGTCGAAGTGGAAGTACACCACCGGGACGTCGATGAAGGCGGCGTCGAAGGCCAGCGACGAGAAGTCGGTCACGAACGCAGCGCTCCGGGCGAGGACGTCCTGCACGCCGTCGACGGCGAAGTCGAGGATCTCCACGTCGTCGGGCAGGTGGAAGTCGGTCAGGTACGGACGGAGGAGCGGGTGCGGCATGAGCGCGAGGCGCTTCCCGGTCCGCTTCGCGAGTGCGCGGAGCTCCGGCGACGACATGAGCGCCGTGTACTCCTTGGCGAAACGGCTCTCCATGAACCGGTCGTCACGCTCCCACGCTCCGGATCCGGCGACCTGCGCCCCGACGAGGTAGTGACGCCAGGTTGGCATCACGAGGATGAGGTCGCGCTCGGTTTCCTGCTTCGCCCGGCTCTTCTCGAGGAGCGCGTCGAAGCGGGGCAGCCCAGTCAGGACGACCTCGTGCTGGGAGAAGATCCACTGCCCGTGGCCCGCGATCGCGTCCCGCTCCTGCGGGGTCGAGACCACGAACAGGTCGGGTCGCTTCGAGTTGAGCCACCGCGACAGGTCGTAGTTGATCACGCCGTGCTGCAGGAAGGTGAAGTGGAACCGCGGCTGCCCGAACTTCGACGCGGGCAGGGGCTTGGTGACGAAGTCCGCGATGTGCGACGACGCGACGTGTTCGGCGTGGAGCATCAGTTGCACCCACTCGAGCGACCGGAACGCGATCATCCGGAACCCTTCGCGCTGCAGGCGGTCCCAGTCCTTGGAATCGCGGTTGAGCACGAAGTAGGCGTTGATGTCCGGACGGTGCCGTCGAACGTACCGGTAGGCGTGTTCCGCGTTGTCGTTCGCGTCCGTGTCCCGATCGATGAACACCCACGCGCCCTGGAACCGTTCGCGTGCGCGTCGCGTGCGGGCCAGCGTCGGTGCCAGGGCGTTCCGGAGTGCGGTCTTCTGCAGGGAGTTCCGGGTCGTGATCGCACGCTCGCGCACCGCTCGCCAGACGTGCTGCTTGTTGGTCAGCTCCACCTCGTTGGGATCGACCACGCGTCGGCGCTGCGCCAGGATCTGCGGTTCGAGCTGGCGGCGGGTCAGGGTTGCGTAGTGGTTCGGCACTTCACCCCGGGCGAAGACGACCTGCTGTCCGTCCACGTGCATCTCGGTGACGTGGCCGCGGGGGATCCAGATCACGCGCCGGCGAACCAGCGGCCGACCGTAGAAGACGAAGTCCTGGACGGTCTCGAACTCGGGGACGACCTCGTGTCCGTCGACAGCGATCTGTTCCGCCGGGATCTCGCCGGTGAACCAGTACTGGAGCTGCACGAGTTGGTGGGCCTCATCGACCTGAGCGAGGTTGACGGTGTTCGGGCGGTCCGGTTCGTCCCGGTACCCGACGAGCATCGCCCGCCGCACCGCGAACTCCACGGGCAGTAGGTCGAAGGAGCGGACCGCTTCCGGACCGACTCGCTGCAGGACCGCAGCCGCCAGCTCGTGGAACTCGTCGAACGCATCGGCGGGGGCGAGGGCCGAGGGCGACCGGATCGCACGCTCGCGCCGGAAGTACCCGACGAGGTCGTAGAGGACGGTGTTCGCCACCCAACGATCGATGCGTCCGGTCGCCGACGCCTCGTCGAGGAGCCCGAGGTGACCGTGACGGAGCACATCGGTGTACTTCCGTCGGTCCTCGTGGCTGGTCTGCACGGTGGAGCTGCCGTCGCCGCGCTGACGGTAGCGGTACTTGGCCGAGGCCATCAGACCGATCCGGTGCAGTCCGTTGCGGAGCAGGTAGCGCGCGACGAAGTGGGCGTCCTCGAACGTGGGTCGGACACGACCGTCGAACCGGAGACCCGCCGCCTCGACGAGGTCACGACGCATGAACGCCGCGTTCACGCCGGTCTGCACGATGGGGTCCAACCGCATGTCGACGATGCGCGATCCCTTCTCGAAGCGCTTGCGGGACGGGTGCCCGTCCGTCACGCCGCCGTCGTCGTCCAGGAGGAGCTGATGGGCCGCGAGGAGCGCGACATCGTCCGACGCGTGCAACTCGATGAACTTCGCGACCTCTTCGAAGTACCGTTCCTCCAGCTCGTCGTCGGCGTCGACGAAGGTGACCCACTGCCCGGTGGCCCGGGCCAATCCGGTGTTCCGTGCGTCGGCGATCCAGGCGTTGTCCTGGTGGATCACGGTCACGTCGGCTCCGGCAGACCTTGCCCAGTCGTCGAGGAGCGACCCCGTCGAGTCGGTCGATCCGTCGTCGACGAACACGAACTGCACACGGTCGTGGTCGAACGTCTGCCCTTCGAACGACCGCAGGAGCGTCGGGAGGTACCGTTCCACGTCGAGTGCCGCCACGACGACGGAGATGAGTGGTGTGGTCCGGATCGCTGAGTCCATCGGTTGATCGGCTCCCTGTCGTCGTGATGCACGTGCTGCGATAGTTTAGGGCTGAAGTCGAGGTTGGCTCGTCGCGCACTGCGCAACCCGAACGTGATGAACTCCAGGAGAAGTGCTGTGGGCGGACCCCTTCCCCTGCTGTCGGTCGTCGTGCCGGTCGGCAGCGTCGGCCCGTGGTTCGACGTCGCGCTGGAGGCGCTCCGGTCGCAGAGCCACCGTCGGCTCGAGATCATCCTCGTGCTCGACGGGCTCAGCTCCGGGGTGACGGAGTCCGTCCGGTCGCTCGCCACCGAAGACCCGCGCATCGTCGTGCTCGAGATCGGGGAACGTGGCGGAGCCGGCAACGCCAGGAACACCGGGCTGCGCGTCGCGACCGGCGACTTCGTCGTGTTCGCGGACGCCGACGACCTCGTGCCGCCCGCTGCCTACGAACGGCTCCTCGCCGTGTTCGCCGAGTCCGGTCCGGTGCTCGTCAGCGGCAGGGCTGAGCAGTTCACCGGGGACGGGCGCGAGTCGACCTACTGGACGACGGACGACGCACTCTGGACGACCGGGGGGACCGGCCTCCGACTCTCGGACACGCCGCAGCTGGCCTTCGACCACACACCCTGGAACAAGGTCTTCAACCGCACGTGGTTGCTCGAGTCCGGCGTCGAGTTCCCGACCGGCACCACCTGCGAGGACGTTTCCTGGTGGGCGCGGCTCGCGGTGGGAGCGAGGGTCGACGTGCTGCCCGAGGTGGTGTACCGCCACCGACGACACGACGAGTCGGTGACGTCGGGCATCGGCCGGGGCGACGACCTGGACGACTGGGTCGAACAGACCCGTGCAGCAGTCGAGACGTACGCGGCACACGGGGCGGATGGGGCGACGGCGGCTTTCGGACGGCGGCTGATCCGCCGAGAGGCGTGGACGCGGGTCCGCGGGATCGGCGTGCTCGACCCGGCCGGCGCCCGCCTGCTCGCCGACTTCGTGCGGTGGATCGGCACCTGGGTCGACGAGACCGAGTTCGACGACCTCAGCGCCTACCCCGGCGCCGCCTACGCCCTGCTCCGGGCGAAGGAGCCGGGACTCGCGGCCGAGCTCGTCGAGACGTTCGACCGCCCGGCAGAGGACGTCGTCCTGCGGTGGGGCAGTCTCGCCGCCGAGTGCGAGCGGGCCCTCGGTCCCGACACGGAGCGCGGCGCTGACCTGTGGCGCGAACGCCTGTTCCGGCCGGTCGTCGATGCCGCACAGCGTGGCGATCCGCTCCCTGTCCGTCCAGAGCTCGTCGCGGCGTTCTGGGACGAGTTCGTCGGCCGTGGGCTGGACGAGCACGAACAGGTCGTGCTGTCCGCGTTGCGGGACGGAGCAGTGGACGACGTCGTGTTCCTCCGACGCAATCGTCGCGTCCGTGCGACCGCCGACCGACACCGTGGTGGTCTCCGGATCAGCATGACGGGTCTCGAGCACCCGGCACCGGGGAGTGTCGTGCTCGAGCGCGACGGAACCCGGACGGCAGTGCACCGGGGCGTGCTGTCATCGGACACGGTCGTGTCGTCGGCGAGGCCTCGGCCGGGTGACAGGTGGAGCGTCGAGTTCACGCTGCGCGACGGGCGGATCCACCGTGTCGAGGTGGCCGTCGCACCGTCGGCACTGCGCCGCGTCGCCGCCGTGCTCAGGACGAGGAGTCGGCCGTGAGCGCACAGCTCTCCGTCGTCATGCCGGTGCACGACGTCGCGCCGTGGATCGAGGAGCAGCTCGACTGTGTCCTGCGGCAGGATGTCGACCTCGAGGTGATCGTCATCGACGACCGGTCCACCGACGAGACGGTCGCGATCGTGGAGCGGATCGCGTCCGGCGACCCCCGTGTGCGACTGCACCGATCGCGAGCAGCGGGGGGAGGCGCCGCCCGCAACCAGGGGATCGACCTCGCGCAGGGCGAGTACCTGGTGTTCGCCGACGGTGATGACCTGGTACCTGACGGGGCGTACCGGGCGCTCATCGACGCAGCCGAGCGCAGCGACGCCGTGATCGCGCTCGGCCGGCACCTCAAGTTCAGCTCCGGGTCGACCTGGGAGCCCATGTCAAGTTGGTACGACGTCCTGACCGAGTCGGTGACGGACCTCCAGGCCATGCCGAGGCTCTTGGCGAACCGCGCATGCTGGAACCGGGTCTTCCGCGCCGACTTCCTGCGCGCGTCGGGCGTCCGGTTCCCGAACGCCCCGCGCTCCAACGACATCGTGCCGATGGTCCGCGCGTTCCTCGCCGCGGACCGTGTCGCGGTGGTGCCGGAGGTCGTCTACCTCTACCGCGAGCGTCCGGGAGCCTCGTCCATGACCGCGAGGGCGTCGGGCATCGATGGCGTGCTGAGCTACTTCGATCAGGAGATCGAGGTGGCATCACTGCTCGCCGATGCCGCCCCGGAGGTCCGCCGCGCGCACGCCGAGGTCGTCCTCGACGCCGACGGGTACGTCCACCTCGAACGGTTCCTCCGCGGCCAGCCGGATGCGAACGACCTGCACCGGGTCATCGGAGCGGTGCACGATCTGCTCGCGGTCGTGCCGACCGCCGATCGTCAGGCGCTCCGTGCCGAGCGACGAGCGCTCTGGTTCGCGGTGGCCAACGGAGCGGGGGAGATCGCCGTGCGCCTCGCGTCTGCGCTGCACGACGCGCGCGACGACCGCGACGTGCCGCCGGTGCTGCTCCGCGCCTGGGTGGACGTGATCCGCTCGGTCGGTGTGCTCGGAGAGGAAGCGGTCTTCGCACTCGATCGCGGATCCCTCGTGAACGACGGGCCGTTGGTCCTGCTGGCGAACCGCGCGGAGCACACCGACGTGTCGGTGCTCGGATCCGCCGTCACGGACCTGGGTCCGCTGACGGCGGGGGTCGAAGGGAACTCCGAACTCCTGCGCGCGATGGCGGGTGCCGTCCACGGGCAGGACCCGCTCGCAGTGCAGCTGGTCTCGATGGTGCGGCACCTCGCACCGCTCGTCGTCGACGAGGCGCACCCGGACGCCGGCGGCCTGACCTTGAGCGGACCAGTGGCCGGGACGGTGCCTGACGGGGTCTCCCTCGACATGGTCCTGACCACAACCCCGACCGCAACCGCGACCGGACCCGGGGCAGCCGGTACCCAGGCCGTCCTCCGGGTCGATCACGGCCGGTCCCGATGGTCGCTGCGCCTGGAGAACGGCGACATCGCCACCGGCAGACACCGTGCCGTGGTCCGGATCTCGTTCCGTGGTTTCCGGCTCGACTTCCCGGTCGTGACCGCGAGGATGCCGCTCCCGCCCGTTCCGAGCGGCGTGCAACTGCAGCCCCTGGCCGACCGTGCGGACGGCTGGCGGTTCCTCGTCGACCGTCGGGTGCCGAGCGGGCACTTCGCCCGACGGCTCCTGCGCGCAGCGCGCGCCAGGCTCAGGAACTGAGGCCGGCGAGTTCGTCGGCCGGGTGCCCGGCGGTCAGGGCATCGCCGATGACCATGCGGTCGAGGTCGGCCATGAAGTCCTGGAAGAACGGTCGGCCGAAGTGCCAGGGCGAGATGCCGTAGGGGTGCGCGCCGTCGGAGTGGTACGAACGGTCGCGGTTGTCGATGGTACGGAGGTCGTGACGGGCAGCGATCGAACGGTAGAGCGAGTCGTACCGGTCGTTCTCCCGCAGCAGCCGCTTGTACAGGTCATCCCGTTTCTGGTCTCCGCGGTACTTCACGAACTCCAGGTCGCCGGTGCTCGTCCGGTAGTACGAGCTGTACCGGAAGCAGTTCAACACCAGGGTCGTCTCCGGGAGCGCCTGTCGCTGCCATGCGACGAGCTCGTCGACGGCCTGCTCGAGGAGCGGCACGTACTCGGCGCTCGCGTTCGCCATGTGCAGGGTCGTGAACCCCTCACCCGCCGCGAAGAAGTCCGTCTTCCGGAAGCTGTTCGGATTGTTCGTGATGGTCGCGTCGCCGATCCGCGCGAGCCCGTACCGGACGTCGGAGTAGAGGTCGAACAGCAGGTAGTCGGGCGCGAACGACTCGATTTCTGCGCGGTCCGACTTGGCGATGTCGCGCGCCATCGTGCGCGCCCCGTGCTCGTTGACCTTGTCACCCGGCTGGATCCGTTGCGCGATGTCCGGAGCGACGGGCGCCGACAGGAAGCTCACGAGACCGGTCTGCCACGCGAGCGGACCGAGGTCGTAGACGTCCTTGTAGTGCGGGTTGTTCCGCGTGATGAACGCTTCTCGCGTGACGCACGAGCCGATGATGGCCACCTTGATCCGTGACACCGAGTTCTCCGTTCGATCGAGCATGAGCCAGCAACAAGGGTTGATTATGCCTCAGGGCGCGTGGCGGTCCGCGTCGGCAGGCCAGCCGTCGTGCGCCGCAGGAGCGCCTCGTACCGGCGGGAGACCGCGAACGGCGCGAGCCGGGCCGCGAACCCGAGTGCGGCACCGCCTTCCGGCAACGGCTCCGACAGCACCCGGGCGAGCGCGCCGGCATCACCGGGTTCGAACCACCGGACCCAGGCTTCACCGCCGAAGTCGCTCCGGAGGTGCGCTTCGTCGGGCAGCACGACCGGCACGCCGAAGGTCGCGGCGAGGTGGAGGCTGCCGGAGTTCAGGACGCGCCGGTACGGCAGCACCGCGATGTCCGCGGCGTCGAACCAGCGCTTGACCTCGGCGTCGCCCACGTAGTCGTGGTGACGGACGGTGCGGAGCCCTTCGGGCACGAGCCGATCGATGGTCGCTTCGTCCTCGGCCGACGTCCTCCCGGCGAGCAGGAGGACGAACCGGCCGGCGGCGGACGCCTGCTGCAGGGCCTCGATCAGGACGTCGACTCCCTTGTACGGACGGATCTGTCCGAAGAAGAGCACGGCGACGTCGTCGTCATCGAGTCCGAAACGTGCTCGTGCCTCCGCCCGGGACCCGTTGCCGTCGTAGATGCCGCGGTAGCTCGGGTGGGGGAGGTGTTCGACCGTTCGCCCGGAGAGGTCGTAGAACGGCGCCACCACGTCGCTCGTGCGGGAGTTCATGACGTGCACCGTGTCCGTGGTCGCGGCCAAGTAGCGGTTCAGCGCGATCTCGTGCTCCTCGTGCCGGACGTCGTGTGCGAGCGCGTTGTGGATCGTCCAGACGACCCGGGCGCCGTGTGCCCGCGCTCCGTCGACCGCGGCTCGGAACCGAGCGAGTCGGGCAACGGCCTCGGCGGCGTCGTCCGCACGCTGCACGATCGGAGCTGTCCAGTGCACGTGCACGACGTCTCCGGTGCCGAGGGAGCTCAGGTCGTGCTCGAAACGCTCGAGCCTCGCGGACTCGAGGACGTCCCACCCCGAGGCGCGTGGGGCCAGGAGCATGAGGTTCAGGTACGGGTTGTCGCGGTAGACGGGGAAGACCGCGAGCCGCGGTGGACGGCCGTCGCGAGGACGCGAGCGCGCTGTTGGAGCCACATGGCGATCCTACGAGGGGTCGCCGGTGCTCCGGTCGATAGCATCGAGGGATGTTCAGAGCTCGATCCAAGATCACCACCGATACACCGCTGACCTTCGCCGTGTCGGGTGACTCGGTCACGGCCCGCCCCGAGTCCTGGCGTGACCAGCTCGGCGATCGCCGTCTTCGGCTGGTCGGAGGCTTCGCCGAGGACGGTGCGACGTCCGAGCGTGCGTTCGGTCAGGTCCGTCGTTCACTGGCCGACGTGCTCGTGGTCATGATCGGCATGAACGACGTCCGGGAGGGCGTGCCCTTCGAGGAGATGACCGCGAACATCGAGAAGATCGTGCGGTTCGCGGAGTGTCAGACACCCCTGATCTGCTTGGTCCCGCCGAACAACCGCACCAACGGCACGGTGAACCAGCGTACGAACGGTGTCGTGGCGAACCGGCACTTGTTCGACCTCGGTGCGCGACGAGGGTGGGTGGTCGCGGATCCGTTCGCCTTCGCCCGGGCCTCCAACAACTCGTGGGGTGGCGGCATGTCCGAGGACGGCGAGCACCCGCTCCCGCACGTCTCCGCAGAGGCGGCGGTCCGCATGCGCCTGTTCATCCGGCAGGCAGCGGCGACGATGGGTCTCAACCAGTGAGATGAGGTCGGTCGGCGCTCAGTCCAGCGTCGCGACGATGTACTCGGCCTCGTGGAGGACCGAGCAGAACGCCAGCCCCTCGTGGTCGAGCGCATCGCGCTTCCGGATGACCGCGCCGCACACAGCGCACTTGGTCGTGAAGGTCGACCGCATTGCATCCGAGAGGAGCGACATGCGAGCAGCCTGCTCCGGCAAGGTGAACAGCAGGCCTCGTTTGTCTCGGAACCTGGTGAACGTGCCCGAAGAATCCGCCTCAGAATCGAAACGCGCTCAGCTCCGCGGGCTCGTGGTGTTCGCTCGCCACCTGCGCCGAGGGAGCGCTCACAGCGACCGGACGACCTGCCCCGCCTCCGCCGCAGCACCGACCACGACGGCGAAGTCCCCCTCCGCGACGGACTGCCCCTCCGCCAGCCACACGACGTTCCGCGCCCCCGGCTGAGGCACGAACGACGAACCACCCGGCCCCGAAGACGGTGCCCCCACGACCAGCACGGTCACCTCGTCCAACCCGCTGGATCCCCGGTACCAGGACGTCGGCATGTCGACCTGCACCACGTGTCCCGCGGCTTCGAGTGCGATGACCAGTGCGGACACGTCCGCGACGCGCGTGCCGTCGTGCTTGACGGCGACACGGAAGCCTGCAGCCCCCTCCTCCCGGACGATGACCGGTCGCGAGGACCGCACCATCACGCCGTGGCCCTTGGGGAGCCCGGGGGCCACTCCGAGGTAGCGCAGTCCGGCTGCGTCGTACCGGTCGACGGCGTCGGCGTCGGGGTACCGCCCGCGCCAGCGCTCGTCGAAGATACGGCGGTTGTCGACCCGGGCGTCGTCCCGACCGGGGGAGCGGCTCTCGTGGTGTACGACGACCGAGGACGGCACGACGACGAACGTCGAGCCGGCCGGGGACGACGCGAGCGCTCGCAGGCACAGGTCGACGTCCTCGAGCCCGTTCGCGAACACGGGGTCGAACCCGTGCCAGCGGATCAGGTCGACGGCACGGAACGCCGCGGCGGCTGCGGTGATCGCCGAGAACCGCACTGCGCCGGCGGAGCCCGACCCGAACACGCGGTCGGCGTCGTGCCGCGGGTGCTCGCCGAGGAAGTGCCAGGGCAGCACCTTGTCCCCGCCGAACACCGTGCCGGCGGCCTGCACGACGCCGTCCGGGTACACGAGCAGGGGCTGCGCGCCGAGGACCGACGGGTCGTCCAGCGCGCTGACGAGCGGCCGCAGCCAGCCGGTGGTGACCTCGGTGTCGTTGTTGAGCATGACGACGGTGCCGCCCGAGGACCGGGCGAGTCCGAGGTCGCTGCCCAGGGCGAAGTTCCGGTTCCGGTCTTCGCGCTGCAGGACCACCCGGGGTTCGTCACGGAACCATGCACCGAGGATCGCGGAGACCGATCGCGGAGAGCCGTTGTCGACGAGGACGACCTCGACGCGGTCGCCGTCGTGGTCGGCCGCGCCGAGGACGGCATCGACTGCGCGCCGGGTCATCGTCCAGTCGCGGAACACCGGGACGACGATCGAGACGAGTCCGGTGTCGCGCGTCGGTGCTGCGGACGCCAGGGCGTCCCAGTCGATGCGGTGGCGGGCGAGCGCGACCTCCTGCCACGACGCGGGCTGGGCGGAGGAGACCCGTCGCTGGTCCCGCACGTTGTCGTAGTCGACGCCGATGACGGGCACGTACGCGGGCACCCCCAACCGCTGCCCGATGCGGAGCAGCCACTCCCAGTCGATCCAGCGTCGGAGCGTCTCGTCGAACGGGCCGACCCCTGCGGCGACGTCACGGCGGACCACGAGCGCATTGAGGTCGATGAAGTTGCCCGCGAGCAGGTCGTCGAGCGTGCCGTCCTCGCCGCGGTACGTCTCGACGGGAGCGGTCCGGTCGTCCGCGTTGTTCGCGCCGACCATCCGCAGCCCCGTGTGCACGGCGGGCCCGTCGGTCTCGAGCAGTGCCGCGAGGGCTGCGGTCAGGTGTTCCGGACGCCAGGTGTTGTCGGCGTCGAGGAACGCGACGAAGTCGCCACGCACGGCCGCGAGTCCGGTGTTCCGTGCGGCGCCGGCACCGCCGTTCTCCCGCTCGAGGAGCCGGATGCGCCCGTCTTCGGCAGCGAGCCCGCGCACGACGTCGACGGTGTGGTCGCCGGACCCGTCGTCGACCACGAGGAGTTCCCAGTTCGTGTGCTGCTGCGCTCGCACCGAAGCGATCGCCGCACCGACCACGTCGGCGCGCCGGTACACCGGCATCACGATCGACACGAGCGGTTGCTCCGCGTCGCGCCGCGCGACACCGCGCGGGTACCGGCGGAGGGCCTCGGTGACCTCGGGCCCGTCCCACGTGGACCGGTAGCGCCGCCGGGTGCGGTGCTGCGCACCGGCGAAGGCGCGCCCAGCGGCGACGGCTGCGTCACGTGCGGCGCCCCAGGTGGGAGCGTCGCCACGGCGGCCTGGAGGCACGGGGAGCGTGGTCGCATCGGTCGCGTTCCGCAGGAAGTGCCGGAGCGCATCGAGCGTGGACGCCGGGCGGTCGGCTCCCGGCACCGAGGCGGCGTACACGCCTGCGTCGAAGAGCGGCCCGGTCTGGAAGAGCTCGGGGCCCTCCTGGTGCAGGGCGTCGTACCAGGACATCGCGGGGACGGGCTGGTGCTCGCGCATCCACTCGTGCTCGATGAGCGGGTGCAGCGAGAGCCCCCGCTGCCCGTCGTTGTGCACGTAGAACGCGACGGCGTCGGCGTCGGTGTCGAACGTCCGTCCGGTCTGTGCCTCGAAGTACGCGCGGTCGAGCACCTCGAACTCGGCGATCCGACGGGCCCAGCGGTCGAGCCGGTCGGTCACGGTCAGCGGTCTGTCCGGGCCCCGGAAGGGTCGGGCGAGGCGCCGTGCGACGCGGCCGATGCCCTTGGCCTCGGCCATCAGCGGCGCCCCGGCAGTCGTGCGGCGACCTTCGCGATCGCCTGGCCGGTGCGGAAGGACCTGCTCGCGCGCAGGTCGGCGAGCTCGTGGCGCAGGCGCACGACCTCGTCCGCCGCGCTCGCCGCGGCGACGTCGGCAGCCGTGAGGTCGAGGGGGAGCAGTGCCGCCCACCGACGTTCGAGCGCGTCGGCCGTGCCCGCGAGCGGGGCCGTCAGCGCGTCCGCGATGCGTGCACGGGCGTCGGTGACCGCGCCCGGTGCGACGACCACGGCGAAGTGGTCCACGACGGCCGCGAGGGTGTCGGCACCCGTCCGGTGCGCTCGCGACGACCACGGCACCGCGTTCTGCGCGGCCCGTACGACCACCAGGTGGAGCGCCCGGCGGTTGGCCGTGACGACGTCCGCGGGCGCCGGGTCCACGAGCACGGCGACGGTGACGAGGTCGTCTGGGCTGGGGTCTCCGGTGGTGACGGTCCACGCGGCCGGTGCCGACGTGCCGGCGGGGAGCCGGGCCTCCAGGTCGAAGCCGTCCCCGAAGGCCGCGTCGACCTGGCGGACGAGCGTGTCGGCGTCCTCGACGTGCCGCAGGTCCACGGCGAGCCGCGGGCGCTGCCCCGAGGGGACGAGGACGTCGGCGAACCGCTCGGTCGCCGTCATGCCGTGCCGCTGGTACGCGGCCACTGCGTCCGGCAGGAACGGGTAGCGACCCTCGAGCACGCGCTGGTGTGCGGCGCGCAGGGCGCTGCGGTTGCCGGAGAAGCTCTTGCCGCCGGCGTGCAGGACCAGCGCGCGGTTGGCGATCTTGGCGAGCCAGCCGTGGGCGGCGATCCGGAGGCAGTAGTCGTTCTCCTCGCCGTAGCCGGGCGCGAAGGCCTCGTCGAACAGACCGTGCTCGGCGACCAGCTCGCGGCGGGTGAGGAAGCAGAAGCCCATCGCGACGGGCAGGACCTGGGACACCGGGAGCAGCGGTGCGAGCTCGTCCCAGACCCGTCGGGTGCGGTCCTCGGTGCGGGCCGCACCCCGGTTGGTCAGGCGGTAGGGGATGCTCGCGATCGTCGCGTTGTCACTGCGCGCGGTGACGACGCCGGTGCGGTCCTCGTCGAGGACCGCGAGCATCGCGTCGAGGAACCCCGCCGTCGGCACGGCGTCGCTGTTGAGGAGCAGGACGGCCTCGGTGTCGGGCTCGTCGGCACCGCGGTCGAGTTCGTCCACAGCACGGTTGCACGTGCCGACGAACCCGAGGTTGTGGTCGTTCCGCTCGTACCGGAACCCGGGGCGGTCGCCGATCCGGTCGAGCAGCGCCCGCTCGATGGTGTCCGCATCGGGCCCGCAGTCGTTGACGAACAGGGCGCGGTGCCGCTCGGTGTCGAGGTGCTCGAGGAGCCCGTCGACGCACCGCAGCAGGGAGTCGAGGTCGCCGTACACGGGCACGACGACGAGGGTGGAGCGGGTCATCGGGTGGACTCCTCAGCTTCGAGTGCACGTGCGAGGGCGTCCACGGCGGTCTCCAGCGGGCCACCGAGCACCCCCGCGGCCAGGGGCACGTGCCCGGTCGGGCCGTCCGCAGCTGCCTGCCGGACGGCGTCGGCGACGGCCAGGCCGAGGGAACGGGCGTCGGCGGGGACCGCCTCGAGGTTCGGGTGCAGGTGCGCCCGGGTGCCCCGGAACTCGTTCGTCACGACGCGTGCGCCGGACACCGCGCCGTCGAACGGCGGGTGGCTCGGGTGCGGGCTGTGCTGGAGCGACAGCACCACGTTCGTCGATGCGATGAACCGGAAGTAGTCGTCCCAGGGCATGGTGCCGTGCGAGACGAGCTTCACGTCGCCTCGGCCCCCGTCCAGCTCGACGTCGCCGTGCTGTTCGCCGGCCGAGTGGAACTCGACCCGGATGCCGTCGTCGGCCAGCTCCTGCACCGCGACCCGCAGCGCGGCGACGCCGAGGCGGAACAGGTTCCGGTGCTTGCTCGGACGGCCGTAGAAGAGGACCCGGACCACGTCCTCGTGCTTGCGGGCAGCGGCCACGCGTTCGAGCAGCTCGAGGTCGAGGTGCGGTGCGAAGGTGTGCTCGGAGGGGACGTCGAGGCCCTCGACGTCGGCCAGGTACCGGCGCAGCGGCTCGGAGTTCACGAGCATGCGGAAGCCGGCGCGGTAGGTCGAGGCAGCGACCGCGTACTCGGTCGACCACGGGCTGAAGCCGGGTTCGTAGTCCTGCACCAGGTACACGACGCGGTGTCGGGGGACGACCCCGGCGGTGACGGCGACGTCGATCGGGTGCGCGGTCTTCCAGTGCGTGGCGACCCAGACGTCGTCGCGGCCGAACTCGGTGTCCAGGACGTCCTCGCGCCGGACCACGCGGACGCCGGGACGTCCGTCGACGCGCGACTCCGGGAACCGGTCGGCGACGAGCGCCTCGGCTGCGGCGGCACTGTTGCCGGGTGTCGTCCACCGGACCATGACGACGCGGACCCGCCGGCCGAGCCGGTCGCCGAGCGCGAGGGCGACGGCCAGGGCGGTCTGCACCCCGGCGAAGGCGGCACCCTCGCGGAGTTCGTCGACCACGAGCACCACCTCGGGATCGCGGTCCACGGTGCGGATGCCGGCGAGCGACAGGCTCGTCTCCACCAGGCCGTCGAACGGGCGCGCGGCCAGCGGCGCACGATCGCGTTCTCGCCGAGCCACACCGACGTCGACCCGGGACACCGTCCGGCCGAGTCGCTCACGGACGTCGTTGCGGTAGTGGCCGTCGCGTGCGTACCGCTCGTTCACCCGGACGAGGTCGCTCACGAGGCGCCGTGCCTTCTCGAAGTTCATCAGCCCTCACGTTACTGGGCGTCGGCGTTCGGCTCGGTAGGATCGGACCCCTCATGATGCAGCGAATCGACCTCCGCGGCGGCCTCCCCGCCCGTGCCGAACTCCTCCGACTCATGCCCCGCGCCGCGGGCGACGTGTCGCACGCGGTCGACGCCGCGCGCGAGTTGATCGAGGACGTCCGACACCGCGGGGCCGCGGCCCTGCACGACCAGGCCGAGCGCTTCGACGGCGGGGCTCCCGCGAACGTCCGGGTCCCCGCTGCCGAGATCACCGCCGCCGTGGCCGGGCTCACCCCCGAGGTCCGGGGAGCCCTCGACGAGGCCATCCGCCGCGTCCGGGCCGCGAGTGCCGCGCAGATCCCCGCCCCGTCCGTGACCACCCTGGCCGACGGCGCCGAGGTCCACCAGCGCTGGCAGCCGATGCGCCGCGTGGGGCTCTACGTGCCCGGTGGCAAGGCCGTCTACCCGTCCAGCGTCGTGATGAACGTCGTCTCGGCCCAGGTCGCGGGCGTGCCCTCGATCGCCCTCGTGTCGCCGCCGCAGCGCGACCACGGCGGCGCGGTGCACCCGACGATCCTCGCTGCGGCAGGGCTGCTCGGCGTCGACGAGGTCTACGCGATGGGCGGCGCCGGAGCCGTCGGCGCGCTGGCGTACGGCGTCGCCGAGATCGACCTCGAGCCGGTCGACCTGGTCACGGGGCCGGGCAACAACTACGTCGCCGCCGCCAAGCGCCTGGTGCGCGGGGTGGTGGGCATCGACTCCGAGGCCGGGGCGACCGAGATCCTCGTGATCGCGGACGACACCGCCGACGCCGGGTTCGTGGCCGCCGACCTCATCAGCCAGGCCGAGCACGACGAGCAGGCCGGCAGCGTGCTGGTGACGACGTCCGCGACGTTCGCCGACGAGGTAGAGGCCGCCATTCCGGAACGCACGGCGGTGCTCGGGACGGCTGCGCGCCTCCAGACCGCCCTGGACGGACCGCAGTCCGCGATCGTCCTGGTGGACTCGCTGACCGACGCCGCGACCGTGAGCAACGCCTACGGGCCGGAGCACCTCGAGATCCAGACGGTCGACGACGACGCCGTGCTGGCCGACATCGACGCCGCCGGTGCGGTGTTCGTCGGGCCGAGCACGCCGGTGAGCCTGGGGGACTACCTGGCCGGGTCGAACCACGTGCTGCCGACGGGCGGCCAGGCCCGGTTCGGGTCCGGGCTGTCCGCGTCGACGTTCCTGCGACCCCAGCAGATCGTCCGGTACACGCCCGAGGCCCTGGCCGAGGTCGCGCCGCACATCGTCGCCCTGTCCACCGAGGAGCAGCTCCCCGCGCACGGGGCCGCCGTGACGGAGCGCACGAACCGATAGCCTGGGGAACGACATGTTCTGCCCCTTCTGCCGCCACCCGGACTCCCGCGTCGTCGACTCACGGACGAGCGACGACGGAACCTCCATCCGCCGCCGTCGACAGTGCCCCAACTGCGGTCGACGGTTCTCGACCACCGAGACCGCATCGCTCAACGTTGTGAAGCGCAACGGTGTCACCGAGCCGTTCAGCCGCGACAAGATCGTCTCCGGCGTCCGCAAGGCGTGCCAGGGGCGCCCGGTCACCGACGGCGACCTGGCCGTGCTCGCGCAGCGCGTCGAGGAGACCGTGCGGTCCTCCGGATCCAGCCAGATCGACGCGAACGACATCGGCCTCGCGATCCTCGCGCCCCTGCGGGAGCTCGACGAGGTCGCCTACCTGCGGTTCGCGAGCGTCTACCAGGCGTTCGACTCGCTCGAGGACTTCGAGGACGCCATCGGCCAGCTCCGCCGCGACCACCACGCGGCGTCCGACACGGCCGCCGGGTCGTCCACACCGTCCGGCACGCGCGCGTGAGCGGCATCGCCGAACGCATCGTGCGCGGCGGCTACCGCGTCGTGTTCCGCTCCGTGTTCGCGAACATGGACCCGGAACGTGCCCACCACCTGGCCTTCGCCGTCATCGCGGGGCTGCCCCGCGTGCCGTTCCTGAGCGGCGTCGTCGAGCGGTACTGCCGTCCCGCGGCGGCCGACGGCATCACCACGATGGGCATCCACTTCCCGTCGCGCTTCGGCCTGGCGGCCGGGTTCGACAAGGACGCCCGCGGCATCGCCGGTCTCGGCTTGCTCGGCTTCGGCCACGTCGAGGTCGGCACCATCACCGCCAAGCCGCAGCCCGGCAACGAGCGCCCGCGCCTGTTCCGGCTGATCGGCGACCGCGCCCTGATCAACCGCATGGGCTTCAACAACCACGGCGCCGCAGCGGCCGCCCGTCGCCTCGAGCGCGCCCGCCGCAACCCCGGTCGCCCCGTCATCGGCGTGAACATCGGCAAGAGCCGGGTCGTCTCCGTCGAGGACGCCATCGACGACTACCTCGAGTCCACCCGTCGGCTCGCGACGTTCGCGGACTACCTGGCGGTCAACGTCAGCTCGCCGAACACGCCCGGTCTGCGCGGACTGCAGGAACTCGACCAGCTCCGACCGCTGCTGTCCGCGGTGCGCGACGCCGCCGGCCGGACGCCGGTGCTCGTCAAGATCGCGCCGGACCTGACCGACGAGCAGATCGACGCGATCGCGGGCCTCGCGGTCGAGCTCGGGCTGTCCGGGGTGATCGCGAACAACACGACGATCTCCCGCGACGGGCTGACGGCGGATCCGTCCGACGTCGAGGCGATGGGTGCCGGGGGCCTCTCCGGTGCGCCGGTCGCCGCTCGTTCGCTCGAGGTCCTGCGTCGCGTCCGCGCCGCGGTGCCCGCCGACTTCTGCGTCATCGCCGTCGGTGGTGTGACCACCGAGCAGGACGTGCAGGACCGCGTCGACGCCGGAGCGACGCTCGTGCAGGGCTACACGGCGTTCCTCTACGAGGGGCCGACCTGGGCCGCGCGCATCAACCGGCTGCGCCGTCGGCGGCTGCGTCGCGCCGCGCGGTAGACGCGACCACCTGACGGACTGGAGGCCCGTGGCGACACCGCCACGGGCCTCCAGTCCGTCCTGGGGGCGCGCCTGCGCCATCGGGTGAGCAGAACACGCCGTGGCTCGCCAGTCGACCCGTCGTGTTCTGCTCACTCGATCGCCGACGCGGAGCGTGGGAGCGGGGAACAGGGGAGTGGGAACGACGAAGCGCCGCCCGGCAGGCCGGGCGGCGCTTCGTCGTGTGCCTGTGGCTAGAGCGTGGGGTACTGCCCACGCCGGACCTGGGGCTTCGGCAGCCGCAGGAAGCGCAGCTGCCACGCCCGCGTGAGGATGTAGAGGAACGTGCCGCGCTGGAACTCGCCGAACTTGTTGGTGAGCTTGCGGCGGAGCGACAGCCACAGCACCACGCAGTCGATGATGAACAGCGCCACGAACGCCCACACGAGCAGGAGCGAGTAGGAGGCGATGACGGTCTGCGCGGCCGCGAACCCGACGATGAGGAACAGCACGAGCACGGGCATCATGACCTCGCCGACGTTCCAGCGGGCGTCGATCCAGTCGCGGACGAAGCGTCGCTGCTCACCGCGGTCCTTCGCCGGCAGGTAGCGCTCCTCGCCGTTGGCCATGCCGACCCGGGCACGCTCGCGCTCCGAGTTGAGGCGGGCGCGGGCGGCCTTCTTGTCGACCGGCGTGTTGCCGACGAGGGGGCGGCGGTTCGCTGCCTCTCGCTCGCGGCGGGACGGCGTGGGGCGGCCCTTGCCCTGCTCGAGGAGCTCGGCCTCGGTCGGGTTGACGGTCGTGTTGGTCTTGGGGGCTGCCTTCGCCACGGTGCGTTCCTAACGGCGGTGTGCGTGCGGGATCTCCTCTAGATTACCGGGCATGACCGACAGCGAACAGCACAGCCCCGCGACCGACCCCGCGCTCCTCGACGCCCTGCGCGAACACGTGCAGGGTGCACTGCCCACGACGATCGCCGACCTGTCCGCGCTGGTGCGCCTGCCGTCGGTGTCCTGGTCGGCCTTCGACGCGTCGAACGTGCGCGCGAGTGCCGAGGCCGTCGCGGACCTCGCCCGGTCGACCGGGGTCTTCGGAGCGGACGACGTCCGGATCGTGCGGTCCGCGGTGTCCGGGTCGACGGCCGACGTCGCCGAGGCCGACGCGGAGACCGAGCTCGGCCAGCCCGCGGTGCTCGCGGTGCGCCCGGCGCGGAACGGCAAGCCGACGGTGATGCTCTACGCCCACCACGACGTGCAGCCGCAGGGCGACGAGGCCCTGTGGGAGACGCCGCCGTTCGAGCCGACCCTCCGCGGCGACCGCCTGTACGGCCGCGGTGCCTCGGACGACAAGGCCGGCGTGATGACGCACATCGCGTCGCTCCGCGCGGTGCACGCCCAGTTCGGTGACGACCTCGACCTCGGGATCGTGCTCTTCGTCGAGGGCGAGGAGGAGTTCGGCTCCCGCTCGTTCCGCACGTTCCTGCGCGAGCAGAAGGAGCACCTCGCCGCCGACGTCATCGTCGTGGCGGACAGCGACAACTGGTCCACCGAGGTCCCGTCGATCACGGTCTCCCTGCGCGGCAACGTCACCTTCAAGCTCACCCTCACCACGCTCGAGCACGCCAGCCACAGCGGCATGTTCGGGGGAGCGGCCCCGGATGCGATGATCCCCATGGTGCGGCTGCTCGCCTCGCTGCACGACGCCGACGGTTCGGTCGCCGTCGAGGGGCTGTCCTCGTACGAGGCCGACGTGCCGGAGCGCACCGAGGACGAACTCGCCGTCGACGCCGCGCTCATGCCCGGTGTCCGCCCGATCGGCACCGGCGCCGTGCTGTCCCGCATGTGGTTCCAGCCGTCGATCACGGTGACCGGCATGGACGTGCCGAGCGTCGCGAACGCCTCGAACACCCTGCTGCCCACGGTCTCGGCACGGGTCTCGGTCCGCGTCGCCCCTGGTCAGGACGCCCGGCAGGCGTCCGCGGCCGTCGAGCGGCACCTGCGCGAGCACGTCCCGTTCGGCGCACGGATGGAGATCACCGAGCCGGACAGCGGCGACGGGTTCCTCGTCGACACCGCCGGCTGGGCCGTCCAGGAGGCCCGCATGGCAATGCGGGAGGGCTGGGGCGCCGAGGCGGTCGAGCAGGGCATCGGTGGGTCGATCCCGTTCGTGTCCGACCTCGCCGCGGAGTTCCCGGACGCGCAGATCCTGGTCACCGGCGTCGAGGACCCGGACACCCGCGCCCACAGCCCGAACGAGTCGCAGCACCTCGGCGTCCTGCACCGTGCCATCGCGTCGGAGACGATCCTGCTCGCCAGGCTCGCGACGCGCAGCTGAGGGTGCTTACAATCGACGCCAGGCGCGGTGACCAGCACCGCCCGGAGGGAGACGCGCGATGAGCGACACCATCACCGAAGCACCGGCGACCGAAACGCAGTCGCACGGCGTCCTCCTGAGCGACGCCGCTGCCGGCAAGGTGGCGAGCCTGCTCGAGCAGGAGGGCCGCGACGACCTGCGCCTGCGCCTCGCCGTCCAGCCCGGTGGCTGCTCGGGCCTGATCTACCAGCTCTACTTCGACGAGCGCCTGCTCGACGGTGACGTCACCGCCGAGTTCGACGGGGTCGAGGTCGTCGTCGACAAGATGAGCGTCCCGTACCTCGACGGCGCGACGATCGACTTCGAGGACACGATCCAGAAGCAGGGCTTCACGATCGACAACCCGAACGCGCAGGGCAGCTGCGCCTGTGGAGACAGCTTCCACTGATCGCCAGCGATCCGACACGCGAGCGGGGAGCGACCGGAACGGTCGCTCCCCGCTCGCGTTCGTGTGACCGGACGTGGCGCGCCGGGGCGCGGTGTGACCGGGCGAAATCGTGCCCGCAGACGTGCGGATCGAGGCCAGAACCGTGTCGTGTGTGCGCGAGCGGTACCGAGCTGCGAGTAAGCTAGGAGTGTTCCAATCAAGCTGGGAGCCAGCCATGCGCCGCCTTCGTGCGGCTCGCCGTCGGACTCGACGGGCTGACCTCCGAAGCTCACGTCTTTTGCGAGAGGTAACAGTGCGTTCGAATCGCCGTATACGTTGGGCGGCCGTCCCGGTGGCCGTCGGTCTGGTCATCGCACTGGCTGGCTGCACGCAGCAGCAGATGAACGGATGGCTCCCCGGCACGGAGGAGACGAAGGACGTCACCAACCACACGAGCCGCATCGTCGGCCTGTGGACCACCAGCTGGGTCGTTCTCCTCGCCGTCGGTCTCATCGTGTGGGGCCTGATCATCTGGGCCGCGATCGTCTACCGCCGCCGGAAGGGCCAGACCGGCCTGCCCGTGCAGATGCGGTACAACATGCCGCTCGAGATCTTCTACACGATCGTGCCGCTGATCCTGGTGCTGGGCTTCTTCGCCTTCACCGCGAAGGACCAGGCAGCGATCGAGAAGCCCTTCGCCGACCCGGACGCCACCGTGCACGTGTACGGCAAGCGCTGGGCGTGGGACTTCAACTACATCAACAAGGACAACCCCGAAGAGAGCGTCTACTACCAGGGCATCCAGGCCCAGGAAGAAGAGAACGCCAACGGGGCGATCGACGAGTCGCAGCTGCCGACCCTCTACCTGCCGAAGGGCAAGAAGGTCGCGATCGAGCTCTCCTCGCGCGACGTCGACCACTCCTTCTGGGTCATCGACTTCCTCTACAAGAAGGACATGCTCCCGGGCAAGACCAACTGGGAGTACTTCATCCCGGAGAAGCTCGGCACGTACCAGGGCAAGTGCGCGGAGCTCTGCGGTGAGTACCACTCGCTGATGCTCTTCCAGGTGAAGGTCGTCACGCCGGCGCAGTACCAGGACTACCTCGACACCCTGAAGGACCAGGGCAAGGTCGGTCTGCTCGGTGACGAGTACAACACCAACACCAACGAACCGAACAACAAGGCGCCGGTCGAGGCGTCCAGCGAGAACAAGTAGGGGCTCGTCAGATGACAACGTCACTCGTCGGCCAACCGACCCAGACCTCGTCGCCGGACTTCCAGGCGTCGAAGGTGGGTCGGAAGGGCAACATCGTCGTTCGGTGGATCACCTCCACCGACCACAAGACCATCGGGTACATGTACCTGATCGCGTCGTTCATCTTCTTCCTGCTCGCAGGTGTGATGGCCCTCGTGATCCGCGCCCAGCTCTTCGAACCCGGCCTGCACGTGGTCGCGACGAAGGAGCAGTACAACCAGCTGTTCACCATGCACGGCACGATCATGCTGCTGATGTTCGCGACGCCGCTGTTCTCGGGCTTCGCGAACGCGATCATGCCGCTCCAGATCGGTGCGCCCGACGTCGCCTTCCCGCGACTCAACGGCTTCGCCTTCTGGCTCTACCTGTTCGGCTCGCTCATCGCGGTCGGCGGCTTCCTCACCCCGCAGGGCGCTGCCTCGTTCGGGTGGTTCGCCTACGCGCCACTGAGTGACACGACGTTCACACCAGGGCTCGGCGGAACACTCTGGGTCTTCGGGCTCGGCATGACCGGCTTCTCGACGATCCTCGGCGCGGTGAACTTCATCACGACGATCATCACGATGCGTGCCCCGGGTCTGACCATGTTCCGCATGTCGATCTTCACGTGGAACACCCTCGTGACGGCGCTCCTCGTCCTGATGGCCTTCCCGGTCCTCGCGACGGCGCTCTTCGGCCTCGGGCTCGACCGCGTGTTCGACGCGCAGATATTCAACCCGGCCAACGGCGGGGCTCTGCTCTGGCAGCACCTGTTCTGGTTCTTCGGGCACCCCGAGGTCTACATCATCGCGCTGCCGTTCTTCGGCATCGTCTCCGAGGTCTTCCCGGTGTTCAGCCGCAAGCCGATCTTCGGGTACAAGACCCTGGTCTACGCGACCATCTCCATCGCGGCCCTCTCGGTCACGGTGTGGGCGCACCACATGTACGTCACCGGCGGAGTCCTGCTCCCGTGGTTCTCGCTCATGACGATGCTCATCGCGGTCCCGACCGGCGTGAAGATCTTCAACTGGGTCGGCACGATGTGGCGCGGTTCGGTCACGTTCGAGACCCCGCTGCTCTGGGCCCTCGGCTTCCTGATCACCTTCACGTTCGGTGGTCTGACCGGTGTCATCCTGGCGTCGCCGCCGCTCGACTTCCACGTGTCCGACTCGTACTTCGTCGTCGCGCACTTCCACTACGTGGTCTTCGGCACCGTCGTGTTCGCGATGTTCTCCGGCTTCTACTTCTGGTGGCCGAAGTGGACCGGCAAGATGCTCAACGAGCGTCTCGGCAAGATCCACTTCTGGCTCCTGTTCATCGGGTTCCACACCACGTTCCTCATCCAGCACTGGCTGGGCGTCATCGGCATGCCGCGTCGCTACGCGACCTACCTGCCGAACGACGGCTTCACCTGGATGAACCAGCTGTCGACGATCGGCTCGATGATCCTCGCGATCTCGTTCCTGCCGTTCATCTTCAACGTCTACGTGACCGCCCGGAACGCACCGAAGGTCGCCGTGAACGACCCGTGGGGCTACGGCCGCTCGCTCGAGTGGGCGACCTCCTGCCCGCCGCCGCGCCACAACTTCACGTCGATCCCGCGCATCCGTTCGGAGTCCCCGGCCTTCGACCTGAACCACCCCGAGGCCGGTGTGCCGATCGGTGTGGGTCCCGCGAAGGACGCCCCCGATGCCCCGACCTACGACGCCGCGAAGGGCGAGGTGAAGTAACGCCATGCGCGCGAACACCAACCTGTTCTGGATCCTCTTCGGGTTCTTCATCCTGGCGGACGCCGCCTACACGATCTGGGCGCTGATCTACTACGGCGAGCCCGAGTGGGTGGGCACCGTCGCCATCGGTCTGACCGGCCTGATGTCCGCGTTCATCGCGTTCTACCTGGGCAAGGTGATGGCGTCCCAGGGCGGTGTCCTGCCCGAGGACCGTCCCGACGCCAACATCGAGGACGGCGACGCCGAGCTCGGGCACTTCAGCCCCTGGTCGTGGTGGCCGATCCTGCTGGCCGCCGCGGTCGCCGTGTGCTTCCTCGGTGTTGCCGCCGGCCTGTGGATCGTCCCGATCGGGCTCGTCCTCGTGGCGATCACCCTGGTCGGCTGGGTCTACGAGTACTACCGCGGCAACTTCGGGCACTGACCCGGCGCTGCAGCGCACCTGACACTTCGGGCGGCACCAGAACGGTGCCGCCCGAAGTGCGTCCAGGAGACGAACTCCGGTCCCGATCCGGAACAAACGGGCCCGCCCGCGACTTGACTGGAGCGGACCTCCCACCACAGCGAAAGGAGTCACCTCAGGTGACCGACAAGCGCACCCTCATCATCTTCGGCGCGACGGGCGACCTCGCCTCCCGCCTGCTCCTGCCGGGCCTCGGCACGTTCCTGCAGAGCGGCCGTGCCGTCCCCGTGCAGCTGATCGGCACGGGCCGCAGCGAGCGCAGCCCCGAGAAGTGGAAGGACATCGTCACGCAGTCCTTCGCGTCGCAGGACGTCAAGGGGCCGGAGGTCGACGCGACCATCGAGTCGACGCAGTTCATCCAGGGCGACCCCACCGACCCGAAGCACCTCGAGGCGCTCCTGGCCGCGGCCGACTCCGAGCCGATCCTGTACTTCGCGCTCCCGCCGCAGATCGCCTCCGACATCTGCGAGGCGCTCGAGCACGTCGAGCTCCCCGAGGGCACGACCCTGGCCTTCGAGAAGCCCTTCGGCACCGACGTCGCCAGCGCCCAGGCCCTCAACGAGACGGTGCTGAAGCTGGTCCCGGAAGAGCGCGTGCACCGCACCGACCACTTCCTCGGCCGCACCACGGTCCTGAACATCATCGGTCTGCGCTTCGCGAACCGCCTGTTCGAGCCGATCTGGAACGCCGACAACATCGAGAAGGTCGACGTCTTCTACGACGAGACCCTCGGGCTCGAGAACCGCGCCCAGTACTACGACGAGGCCGGCGCGATGGTGGACATGATCCAGTCGCACCTGCTGCAGATCCTCGGCATCGTGACGATGGACGCCCCGGCGGACATCGACGCGGTCGAGTTCCGCTCGTCCCTGGCCCGGGTGCTCCGTTCGACCCAGCTCAAGGGCGGCGACCCGAAGATCGCGTCGCGTCGCGCCGTCTACACGGCCGGCACGATCGACGGCAAGGAGCTGCCGTCGTACCAGGACGAGGACGGCGTCGACAAGTCGCGGAGCACCGAGACGCTCGCCGAGATCTCGGTCGAGGTCGACACGGCCCGCTGGAAGGGCGTTCCGTTCACGCTGCGGTCCGGCAAGGCACTCGGCAACAGCCGGAAGGAGGTGCTGATCACCTTCAAGCCGGTCACGCGTCTGCCCTCCGGTCTGAGCGGTCGCCCGAAGGCGGACACGCTCCGCATCGTCCTGAACCCGGACGAGATCGAGCTGACCGTCTCGGCCAACGGCGGTGGCAACCCGTTCGAGATGGGCCAGGTCACCCTGTCGTCGTCGTTCAGCGACGGCGAGCTCACCCCGTACGGCGAGGTCCTGAACGGCATCTTCCACGACGACCCGCTGCTCTCCATCCGCGGTGACGTGGCCGAGCGCTGCTGGGAGATCGTGGAGCCGGTCGTCGCCGCCTGGAAGGCCGACGAGGTCCCGCTCGAGGAGTACCGCGCCGGTTCGCGCGGTCCGGCGGACTGGGAGTCGTCGTCCTGACGGACGCGCTGCCGACGTCCTGAACGGACGCCCTGACGGACGGGAGGCACGGTGCCAGCTGGCACCGGGCCTCCCGTCCGTCGTGGGGTCGCCATCAGGGCATGGCGAGACGCATCAGGCGGGGGAGCCGGCGCGCTCACCCTCGCCGGTCCACGACCGGGTACCGCCGTCGTGGACGGGCAACCGCGTGCGGTGCCCGACGGTCGCGCCACGGGCGCGCTCGATGGCGTCCGCTGCCGACACGAGCGTCAGGTGCGACAGCACCTGCGGGGTGTTGCCGATGTGGTGCCCGGTGGCGACGTCGATCTCCTCGGAGAGCATGCCGACGTCGTTGGCGTACCCGACGAGCACGTCCATCAGGCGCTCGGCGTCCTCGACCCGGCCCGAGGCAGCGTACTGCTCCACCAGCCAGAACGAGCACGCCAGGAACGGGTGCTCGGCGCCGGACAGCCCGTCGAAGCCGGCCGTCGTGCGGTAGCGGAGCACGAGACCGTCGTCGCCGACCCGCAGGTCCTCCTCGATGGCGCGCACGGTGCCCGTCATCCGGGGGTCGTCGGCGCGGCAGAACCCGACCTGCGGCAGGACGAGCAGACTCGCGTCGACCTCCTCGGTGTCGTAGTGCTGGCGGAACGAACCGCGCTCGGCGTTCCAACCGTGCTCCTCGATCTCGGCGCGGACGGTGTCGCGCAGGGTGCGCCATCGGTCGACGGGGCCCTCGAGGCCGAACTCCTCGACCGCGGCGACCCCGCGGTCGAACGCGGCCCAGATCATCACCCGCGAGTGCGTGAAGCTGCGCCGCGGGCCGCGCATCTCCCAGATGCCGTTGTCCGGCTCCTGCCAGTGCTCCTCGACGTAGCCGAGCAGCGCCCGCTGCAGCGCCCACGAGTCGGCGTTCTCCTCGACACCGAGCTCGCGGGCGTCGTGCAGTGCCGCGAGCACCTCGCCGAAGACGTCGCCCTGGTACTGCGTCGAGGCGCCGTTGCCGACGCGCACGGGCGTCGAGCCGAGGTACCCGGGCAGCTCGGGCAGCTCCCGTTCGGGCAGCTCGCGTTCGCCGGCGATGCCGTACATGATCTGCACGTCGGCGGGGTCGCCCGCGATGGCACGCAGCAGCCAGCCGCGCCAGTGCGTGGCCTCGTCGCGGTAGCCGTGGGCGATGAGCGACGCGAGCGCGAGGGAGGCGTCGCGCAGCCACACGTAGCGGTAGTCCCAGTTGCGTTCGCCGCCCGGGTCCTCCGGCAGGCCCGTGGTCGCGGCGGCGACGACGCCACCGGTCTCGCCGTGGGTCATCGCGCGGAGGAACACCAGCGACCGTCGAGCAGCGTCGGCGTACCGACCGGTGGTCTGCGCCGGGGCGGTCCACGCCGTCCACCACTGCACCGTGTGGGCGAGGGCCGCGTCGACGTCGAGTGGCTCCGGCGGCTCGCGGTGCGACGGGTACCAGGTGAGCACGGTGTCGAGCACGTCGCCGTCGTGGATCGTCGTGACGGCGGTGTGCCGGTGGTCGTCGGCGCGGAACTGCGGTCCCCGCACGATCACCGAGCCCGGACCGGCCGTCGCGAGCAGCGCCGGTTCGTCGTCGTCCCCGATCTGCCGGATCCACGGCAGGGCCCGTGCGTAGTCGAACCGGATCCGGAGCGTCTGCCGGAGCTCGACGGTGCCACGGAGCCCGCGCACCCGGCGGACGATCGAGGGGCGGTGCGCGCCGACGGGCATGAACTCGGTGACCTCGACCACACCGTCACGGGTGGTCCACACGGTCGAGAGCACCAGGGTGTCGCCGTGGTACCGCCACTCGGCCGTGGCCTCGTCGTCGACGGGTCGCAGGGTCCAGTGGCCGTGGTCCTCCGTGCCGAGCAGTGAGGCGAAGGTGGACGAGCTGTCGAAGCGTGGCAGGCACGCCCAGTCGATGGTCCCGTCGCGGCCGACCAGGGCAGCGGTGCCGGTGTCGCCGATCAGGGCGTGGTCCTCGATGCGGTTCGGCGGTGTGTGCGGTGCGGCTGGGCGTGGTGCTGCTGGGCGTGGTGCGGCTGGGTGTGGTGCGGCTTCGGGCGGTGCGGCCGGCTCGGTGCTCATGGACCGATCGAACACCCGGTGCCCGAGCGCCGCGGTCGGCGACGGGGGCTCCGGGCCGAGAACGTGATGAAGGGTCGCTCAGGCCGGGTCGGAGGCGTCGGACTCGATGATGCCGACCCGCGCGAGCTCGCTCCACAGACCGGCGCCGTCCGGTGCGTACACCCAGGGTGCCGACGAGTCACGGGAGCGTTCCTGCGCCCGCGAGCGTCCGCCGGCCAGGACCGCTTCGCTCGTGGACAGCTGCCGGATGGCGACGCCCGCGACGTTGTCCGGGTGCTCCCGCGAGAAGTCGCCGTAGAGGCTCTCGTCGTGCTGTCCGTCGTCGCCGACCAGGAGCCAGCGGATGTCCGGGAAGTCCTTCGCGAGCCGGCGCAGGTTCTCCTGTTTGTGCAGCTGCCCGCTGCGGAAGAACCGGTCGTGGGTGGGACCCCAGTCGGTGAGCAGGAGCGTGCCGGACGGGTACATGTTGCGCGACAGGAAGCGCTGCAGCGTCGGCGCGACGTTCCACGCTCCGGTCGACAGGTAGACCGTCGGGGAACCGGGGTGCTGCGCGAGGATCCGTTCGTACAGCACGGACATGCCGGGCACGGGGCGGCGGGCGTGCTCGGTCAGGACGAACGAGTTCCAGGCGGCGAGCATGGGGCGGGGGAGCGAGGTCACCATCACGGTGTCGTCGATGTCGGACAGCAGCCCGAAGCGGGTGTCCGGGTGCACGACGAACACGTCGGCCTCGACGTCGCGCCCGCCGCCCGCCGACAGCCGTACGGTGCGCCAGCCGGGCTCGAGGTCGATCGGGACGATGGTGTCGACGACGCCGCCACGGTCGGTCTGCACCACGTGGGAGACGCCGCCGGCGGTGACGGTGACCTCGGCGTGGTCGACGGCGACGCTCGTGAAGCTCTTCCAGCCGCGGACTCCGGCGTAGGAGACGTCGGAGGCGAGACCCCGGCGCGTCAGCAGCACACGGCAGAGGATGCGCACCCAACCGGGTGCGCCGTAGCCGGTGTACGGGACCACCGTCGGGACGAGTCCGCGACGGCGTGCACGGTGCTCGCGGAACTCCTGGACGGCGTCCTCGATGCGGGCCGCGCGGTGCAGGAGCGGCTCGGCCAACGACGGCTCGTGGGGCGTCGGGTCGGGCATGGCGTCATCCTCCCACGGGCGGCTGACGAAACCCGCGCGCTGGACAGAACTGGTGCGTCGCAAGTGGTGAGTCGCAGCCACGTTCCAGGTGCGTTCTGCGAAAGTTGTCCCCGTCACACCAACCAACCGCGCTGGAGCGCAAGAGGAGAACACGTGCTCGTCACCGAGGTAACGAACGCTCTGCCGGGGGGATCATCACTGCTCAGGAACGAGCCGGTCCAAGCCCGCAGTTCGGCGCGCCTCGCCGGCCTCCTCGACGCCGCAGCCGCGGTGATCGACGAGATCGGGTTCGAACGGCTCACGACCGCCATGGTCGCCGAGCGCGCGGGGGCGTCGATCGGCACCGTCTACCGGTACTTCCCGGACCGCATCGCCGTGGTCGAGGCACTCGCGATCCGCTGCACCCAGCGGCTCGCCGCCCGCTTCGTCGAGGCGCTCGACGCCAGTGGCGCCGAGACCTGGCAGGACGCCAACGACGCGCTCATCGACATGACCGCGGAGATGTACCGCACCGAGCCCGGCTTCCGGGCCATCCGCTTCGGCGACCCGGCGGACACCGGAACGGGCGACGCGGAGGACCGCATGGGTGCGCTCGGCGCGGCCGTCGGCCAGATCATGCGCGACCGCTTCGGCCTGCCGGACGACGAGCGCATCACCCGCGCCTGGGTCGTCCTCGCCGAGTCCGGTCACGCGGTGCTGGCACGGGCACACCGCGACCGCGAGCACCCCGACACGGAGCTGATCGAGGAGTACCGCCGGATGAACCGTGCGCACCTGGAATCGGTGATCGCCGCTTCCTGACCGTCCCGTCGAACCGGCGCGACACGCCGGAGACCGAACCGACCCGCCCGCGCCTCCGAACACCGAGGCGCGGGCGTCGTCGTCCCCGCCGATCCCGTGGTGTCCGTCGGCATCCCCACCGACCTGTGCACCGCCGCGGGTCCGTCACGGATCGTCACAGCGAACCGATGTCGGCACCCCCGGGTACTCTCATCCGGAGTCGGGCTACCTCCGAACAGAAGGGCACCCCATGATCGAGTTCCGCTCGGTGCGCAAGACCTACCCGGACGGCACGACTGCGGTCGAGCACTTCGATCTGGTCATCCCGTCCCGGACCACCACCGTCTTCGTCGGATCCAGCGGCTGTGGCAAGACCACGCTGCTCCGCATGATCAACCGCATGGTCGACCCCACGTCCGGAACCGTCGAGATCGACGGCTCGGACGTCGCCGGGATCAACCCCGTCGAGCTCCGTCGCCACATCGGGTACGTCATGCAGAACTCCGGACTGCTGCCGCACCGCAAGGTCGTCGACAACATCGCGACCGTCCCGCTGCTGACCGGCGTCTCCAAGGCCGACGCTCGCAAGCGCGCCCTCGAGCTCATGGACACCGTCGGACTCGACCGTGCCTTCGCCGACCGGTACCCGTCACAGCTGTCCGGCGGCCAGCAGCAGCGCGTCGGTGTGGCCCGCGGCCTGGCCGTCGACCCGAACATCCTGCTCATGGACGAGCCGTTCGGTGCGGTGGACCCGCTGGTGCGCAACGACCTGCAGGACGAGCTCATCCGCCTGCAGCGCGAACTCGGCAAGACCGTCGTGTTCGTGACGCACGACATCGACGAGGCGTTCAAGCTCGGCGACCAGGTCGTCATCCTCAAGAAGGGCGGCGAGATCGCCCAGCAGGGGACGCCGGCCGAGATCCTCGCCGCACCCGCCGACGACTTCGTCGCCACGTTCATCGGCGCCGGCCGCGGGCGCCGCGCGCTCCGCGTCGAGCAGACCCCGACCGGTCCGATCGTCGTCGACGGTGAAGGCCGCGCAGCCGGCGTGCTGACGGGCCCCGTCGGGGTCGTCGACGCCGCCGAGGCCGTTCCGCAGTCCGACTCCCGAGCAGCAGAGGCCGGAGCGTCCCACGACGCACCGGGTGCCCCGGCGCAGGGTGGGGGCACCCGGTGAAGTGGGTGCTGGCGAACCTCGACACGATCTGGGACAACACGGTCTCCCACCTCGCGATCGCGATCCCGCCGATCATCGTCGCGTTCCTGCTGTCGATCCCGATCGGGTGGCTGGTGGTCCGGCTGCAGCGCCCCGGTGGCTCGCGCTTCGCCTCGGGTGTGGGCAGCAGCATCGTGACCCTCGCCGGTCTGCTCTACGCCATCCCGTCGCTCGCCCTGTTCGTCGCCCTGCCGAGCATCATCGGCACCGGCCTGCAGAGCCCGATCAACGTCGTCATCGGTCTGACCTTGTACGGCCTCGCCCTGATGGTCCGTTCCACGGTCGACGGGCTGACCTCGGTCGACTCCGAGACCAAGTCCGCCTCGACCGCCATGGGCTACTCGCCGGCGCAGCGGTTCTTCCGGGTGGAGCTCCCGCTCGCCGGTCCGGTCCTGCTGGCCGGGCTCCGGGTGGTCTCGGTCTCCACGATCTCGCTGACCACGGTCGGCGCGGTCCTCGGCATCCCGAGTCTCGGCCTGCTGTTCACCGACGGCCTGGGGCGCGGGATCTACGAGGAGATCCTCTCCGGCATCGTGATGGTGCTCGTGCTCGCCTTCGCCCTCGACGGCCTCCTCGTGCTGCTCGGGCGCCTGGTCATGCCGTGGACCCGGACGAACTCGGTGTCACGCCGACAGGCTCGCCGAGTCCTGCAAGCAGCGGAGGTCTCCTCGTGATCATCGGTCAGGCCTTCGCGTGGGTGTTCGACCCCACGAACTACGGCGGGTACAACGGCATCCCCACGCGCCTCTGGGAGCACGTCTGGATCACCCTGCTCGCGGTGCTCATCGCCGCGGTCATCGCCGTGCCGGTCGGGTACGCGATCGGCCACACCCGCCGTGCTCGTGGCTTCTCGATCGCGGTGTCCGGCGGGGTGCGGGCGCTCCCGACGCTCGGCGTGCTCTCGCTGTTCGGGCTGCTGCTCGGCATCGGGCTGCAGGCTCCCTTGCTCGCCCTCGTCATCCTGGCGATCCCGTCGGTGCTCGCCGGTGCGTACTCCGGCATCGAGTCCGTCGACCCGGGGGTCGTCGACGCCGCGAAGGCCCAGGGCATGACCGGCTGGCAGATCCTGTGGAAGGTCGAGATCCCGCTCGGGCTCCCGCTCCTGATCGGTGGCATCCGCGCCGCGGTGCTGCAGGTCGTCGCGACGGCCACGCTCGCCGCGTACGTCGGGGCCGGTGGCCTCGGCGGCTACTTCTTCCTCGGCTTGAAGACCCAGGACTACGCCGAGATGCTCGGCGCCTCCATCCTCGTGATCGCCCTCGCGATCGCGTTCGAGATCGTGTTCGCCGTGCTGCAGCGGGCGGCGGTGCCGAAGGGCACCGCGGACCCGTCGGCCCGACAGCGTCAGGGGTCGCGTGAGCGAGCCCGCAATCCACTCCCGGAAGGAAATCCCTCGTGATCACAGCACTCAAGATCCGCGCCGGTGTCGCCGCCGCGATGGCGGTCGGCGTCGTCGCCGCCCTCGCCGGCTGCGCGTCGAGCGACCCGCTCGACAGCGGTTCCAGCGACTCGTCCGACTCGAAGACCATCGTCGTCGGCTCGCAGCAGTACTACTCGAACGAGATCATCGCCGAGCTGTACGCCCAGGTCCTCGAGAAGGACGGCTTCGACGTGAAGCGCAACTTCAACATCGGGCAGCGTGAGGTCTACATCCCGCAGCTCGAGAAGGGCGCCATCGACGTCATGCCCGAGTACAGCGGCAACCTGCTGCAGTACTTCGACAAGGACTCGGACGCGAAGACCGCCGACCAGATCGATGACGGGCTCGACAAGGCCCTGCCGAAGGGCCTCCGGGTCCTCGACGAGGCCGACGCGACCGACCAGGACAGCTACACCGTCACGAAGAAGTTCTCCGAGGACAACGACGTCACGAGCCTGGCCGACCTGAAGAACGTCGACGAGAAGCTCACCGTGGGCGCCAACTCCGAGAACCAGACGCGGCCGTACGGCCCGAAGGGGCTCAAGTCGGTCTACGGCGTCGACGTCGACTTCAAGGCGATCGAGGACGGCGGCGGTGCCCTGACCGTCAAGGCGCTCAAGGACGACACCGTCCAGCTGGCCGACATCTACACCGCCGACCCGAGCATCAAGGCGAACGGCTTCGTCACGCTGAAGGACCCGGAGAACCTGATCCTGCCGCAGAACGTCGTGCCGGTCGTCTCGAAGAAGGTCAACGAGAAGGCTGCGGACGCGATCGACTCGGTCAACGAGAAGCTCACGACCGAGGCCCTGATCGAGCTCAACACCAAGAGCACGGCCGACAAGGAGAAGGCGTCCACCATCGCCGAGGACTGGCTCAAGGCCGAGGGTCTGCTGTAACCACAGCCCTCCGAACAAAGCGACAGGCGTCGGGTGTCCACCCGGCGCCTGTCGTCGTTCGTGGAGCAGGCAGCGCGAACATCCGTGCCGCACGGTTGTGCCGTGCAGGGGCCGTGCACGTTTGTGCAGAGACTGGTTCTACAAGTTGTCGAAGTGGAGTCCAGCGCGATAGCGTTGGGGTGTCCCAAGGGCTGTGACACCTGATGTATCCGTTCCACAGGAAGCAACTGACGTGCACGAACAGCGCGCGGCCACCCGTCTCGGAATCGCCGCATGAACGACCTCCTCGATCCGCTCCTCCTGTCGCGGTGGCAGTTCGGTCTGACGACCATCTACCACTTCCTCTTCGTCCCGCTGACGATCGGCATGGCAGCCGTGGTGGCCGTGTTCCAGACCGCCTGGTACCGGACCGGCCGCGCGCACTACCTGCAGCTGACGCGGTTCTTCGGGCGGATCTTCCTGATCAACTTCGCGATGGGTGTCGTGACGGGCATCGTGCAGGAGTTCCAGTTCGGCATGAACTGGTCGAACTACTCGCGCTTCGTCGGTGACGTCTTCGGCGCACCGCTCGCGCTCGAGGGGATCCTGGCGTTCTTCTTCGAAGCGGCCTTCATCGGCATCTGGATCTTCGGCTGGGACCGCCTGCCCAAGGGCCTGCACCTGGCGAGCATCTGGTGCGTGAGCGCCGGCACGATCATGTCGGCGTACTTCATCATCGCCGCGAACGCGTTCATGCAGCACCCGGTCGGCTTCGCGATGAACGAGGCCAAGGGCCGTGCGGAGCTCACCGACATCTGGGCGGTGCTCGGCAACAAGGTCGCCCTGGCCGCGTTCCCGCACACGCTCTTCGCCTGCTTCATGGTCGCCGCGGCGGTCATCATCTCGGTCGCGGCCTACCACCTGGCCCGCAACCAGAACCTCGAGACGATGATGCCGGCGCTCAAGTTCGGCATGTGGACCATGCTCGCGGCCGGCGCGCTGACCGTCCTGACCGGCGACCAGCTCGGCCTGACGATGGTCGACACGCAGCCGATGAAGATGGCGGCGGCCGAGGCGCTGTACAACACCGCGACCGGCAAGGACGCCTCGTTCTCGATCTTCACGCTCGGCACGCCCGACGGCGTGCACGAGCTGTTCTCGATCCGGGTGCCGTACCTGCTGTCGTTCCTGTCGACGCACACGTTCAACGGCACGGTCGAGGGCATCAACGACCTGCAGGCGCAGTACACGCAGGTGTACGGCCCCGGCGACTACAAGCCGATCATCTGGGTCACCTACTGGTCGTTCCGCTGGATGATCGCCCTCGGCGTCGGCGCGGTCATGGTCTCGCTGGTCGGGCTGTGGCTGACCCGCAAGGGCCGGTTCCCGACGCAGCGCTGGGTGTGGCGCATCGCCACCTGGACGGTGCCGCTGCCGATGGCCGCGATGATCGTCGGTTGGGTCTTCACCGAGATGGGCCGCCAGCCGTGGCTCGTGTTCGGGCTGCTCCAGACGAAGGACGGTGTGTCGCCGAACGTGACCGGGCTCGAGGTCCTCATCTCGCTGCTGGTCTTCACCCTGATCTACGGCTCGCTGGCCGTCGTCGAGTTCAAGCTCATCAAGAAGGTCGCGCAAGAGGGGCCCGCCGACCCGGACGAGGTCGACGAGGAGACCGGCGAGGTCAAGCACGAAGTGACGGTCTACTAGAAATGGACGCTGCCTGATGGATCTCCCCGTTCTCTGGTTCGCGATCGTCGGCGTCTTCTTCGTCGGCTACTTCGTCCTCGACGGATTCGACTTCGGTGTCGGCATGTCCCTGCCGTTCCTCGGCAAGGACGACACCGACCGTCGGGTCCTGATCAACACCATCGGCCCGGTCTGGGACCTCAACGAGACCTGGGTCATCGTCGCCGGGGCGTGCCTGTTCGCGGCGTTCCCGGAGTGGTACGCCACGATGTTCTCCGGGTTCTACCTGGCGCTGCTGCTCATCCTCGCTGCACTCATCCTGCGAGGGGTGTCGTTCGAGTACCGGCACCAGAACAAGCACCTCGAGTGGAAGCGCCGCTTCGACCTGATGATCATCGTCGGCAGTGCGGTGCCGTCGTTCCTGTGGGGCGTCGCGTTCGGCAACGTCGTCCGTGGCATCCCGATGGACGCCGGGCACAACTACACCGGCACGATCTTCGACCTGCTCAACCCGTTCGCGCTGTTGACCGGCGCCGCGACGCTGCTGGTGTTCTTCACCCACGGGGTCGTCTTCGTCGCACTGAAGACCGAGGGCGACATCCGCGTCCGCGCCAAGCGCCTGGCGACCCGTGCGGGCATCGTCACGATCGTCGTCGGCGCCGCGTTCCTGGTGTCGATGGCCTTCGTCCGGGCCACCCCGGCCTCGCTGGTGCTCTCCGTGGTCGCCGCCCTGGCCCTGGTGCTCGCCGTGCTCTGCAACGCCTGGGGCAAGGAGGGGCGCGCCTTCACGCTGATGGCGGTCACCATCGCCGCGATCGTGCTCGCGATGTTCACGGCGATCTTCCCCGACGTCATGCCCGCCTCGAACGACGTCGCGAACAGCCTGAACGTGTACAACGCCTCGTCCGGGTCGTACACGCTGACCGTGATGAGCTGGGTCGCGCTGATCTTCGTGCCCCTGGTCTTCGCGTACCAGGCCTGGACCTACTGGGTGTTCCGCAAGCGCGTCTCCCGCGCCCACGTCACCGCGGCCGCGCACTAGGCAGACGACGATGAAGCCCCTCGACCCCCGACTCCTGCGGTTGTCCCGGACGGCGCGCGGCTTCATCGTCGCCGCCGCCGGCACCGGTGTCCTCCGCACGCTCGCGACCATCGCGATCGCGTGGGGGATCGCGGCGGCCGTCACCCTCGGGGTCGACGCCGTCGGCGACGGCAGGGTGCCGGCGGCGTTCGGGCAGGCGCTCGCGCTGCTCGGCGGGGCGTTCGTCCTGCGTGCGGTGGCCGCGTGGGCGACGGACGACCTGGCGGCGCGCGCTGCTGCGAAGGTGAAGAGCGAGATGCGCACGACGGTGCTCGCCCGCGCGGCCGAGCGAGGTCCGTCGTGGCTCGCGGGCCGGTCGAGCGCCGGCTTCGCCACCACGCTCGGCCCCGGGCTCGACGCACTCGACGCCTACTTCGGCCGGTACCTGCCGCAGCTCGCGCTCACCGCGATCGCGACGCCGATGCTCCTGGTCGCGATCGGCCTGGGCGACCTGACGAGCGGGCTGATCATCCTGTTCGCCCTGCCGGTGATCCCGGTCTTCATGATCCTGATCGGCCTGGCGACGCAGTCGCTGCAGCGAAAGCAGTCGGACGCCCTCGCGAAGCTGGGTGGCGCCTTCACCGAGGCCGTCGAGGGGCTCGCCACGCTCAAGGTGTTCGGCCGTGCCCGCCGCCAGGTCGGTCGCATCGGGGCGGTCACCGACGAGTACCGCCGGGGCACGATCGGCGTGCTCCGGCTGTCGTTCGTGAGCGGCTTCGCGCTCGAGCTCGCCGCGAGCCTGTCCGTCGCACTGGTCGCCGTCTCGATCGGCATCCGCCTGGTGGACGGCTCGCTCGGCCTCGGGGCCGCGATGTTCGTGCTCGTGCTGGCACCGGAGGCCTTCGCTCCCATCCGCCAGGTCGGCGCCGACTTCCACGCTGCCCAGGACGGCGTCGAGGCCTCGGCCGCGGTGCTCGACGTGCTGGCCGACGACGAGACCGCATCACCGTCCGCGACGGGCAGCAGCGGCGGCTGCGGGACCGACACGGACCCCGCAGCACCTGCATCCGCCCTGGACGTCCGCGGGCTCACCGTCCGCCGACCCGACGTCGTGATCGGACCGTTCGACCTGCACGCCGAGCCCGGCACCGTCGTCGTGCTGGCCGGCCCGAGCGGTTCCGGCAAGTCGAGCATCATCGCCGCACTCCGCGGCGTCCTGCCGCACGACGGCACCGTCACCGTGCCCGGCCCGGCCGGCGCGTCCGTCGCCGAGCGCACCACCTGGGCCGACCAGCGGCCGCGTCTCGTCCGCGGGACGATCGCCGAGAACGTCGCGCTCAGCGCGACCCCCGACGACGCCGACGTGCGCACCGCCCTGGGCGACGCGGGGCTGGGACTCGACCCGGGCCTCCCGGTCGGCGCCGGTGGCAGCGGACTGTCCGGCGGCCAGGCACAGCGTGTCACCGTCGCCCGCGCGCTGTACCGCGCACGCCGTGCCGCCACGCCCCTCGTGCTGCTCGACGAGCCGACGTCCGCGCTGGACGCCGAGGCCGAGGAACGCGTCATCGCGGCCGCCCGTGCCCTGGCGGCCGACGGCGCCGTCGTCGTGGTCGCCAGCCACCGACCCGCGGTCGTCGCCGCGGCGGACGTCCGCGTGGACGTCCGCGCCGGTGGGTCCGTGACGGTCCGCAACGGGGTGCGCGCATGAGCCGGGAGGCCCGTGGCGGCTCCGTCCTGCGGCTCGCGATGCCGCACGGGTCGGGTTGGGCGAAGGCGGTCGCCGCCGGGTCGCTCAGCGCGGTCTGCGCCGTCGCGCTACTAGCGGCGAGCGGCTACCTGATCACCCGTGCCGCCGAGCACCCGCCGATCCTGTACCTGACGCTCGTGATGGTCGGCGTGCGCGCCTTCGCGCTGGGGCGTGCGGTGCTGCGGTACGTCGACCGGCTCGCCGGGCACGACGCGTCCTTCCGGCAACTGGCCGTGGTGCGGACGGAGATGTACCGGCGGCTGGCGTCGATCGCTCCCGCCGGACTCGGCCGGACCGGACGCGGCGACCTCATGACGCGCCTGGTGACCGACACCGACCGGCTGCAGGACCTGCCGATCCGCGTCGTCGGGCCGCTCGTCTCCGCCGGGGTCGTCGCGGTGCTGTCGGTCGTCGCCGTGGCGCTCGTGTCGGTGCCGGCGGCGCTCGTGCTCGTCCTCGCGCTGGCGGTCGCGGCCCTGGTCGGCACGATCGTCACCCGGGCGATCGCCGAGCGCTCGGACCGCGAGACCGCCGCCGACCGGGGTCGCGTCGCGGACCTCGTGCTCGACACCGTCCGGACGCTCGACGTCTTCGCCGCGTACGGCACCCTCGACGAGCGGCTCGCGCACATCGCCCGGCTCGACGCGGGTGTCACCCGGGCCGTCCGGCGCCGTGGCACGGTCGAGTCGCTCGTCGGTGCCCTGGTCGGCCTGGTCGGTGGCGGTGCGGTGATCGGGATCCTCGCCGTCGGTGCCCCCGCCGTGGTGTCCGGTGCGCTCGACGGTCCGCTCTGGGCACTGGCGGTCTTCGTGCCGCTGGCGCTCTTCGAGGTCGTCGGGACCGTCCCGCTCGCCGTCCTGACGCTCCGCCGGGTGCGTGCTGCGGCCGAACGGGTCGAGCAGGTCGTGCCCGCCGAGGTGCCCGTCGGCATCGTCCCCGAGCCCGACGAGGACGCCGACCCGGCGTCGCTCGTGGTCGAGGGGCCGGTCACGCTCGCCGTGCAGGACCTGACCGTCCGCTGGCCCGGTGCTGCCGAGCGTGCAGTCGACGGGGTCTCGTTCACGCTCGCCCCCGGCGAGGCCGTCGTGCTCGAGGGGCCGAGCGGTGCCGGCAAGTCGACCCTGGTCGACGCGCTCGTCCGGTTCGTGGAGCACGAGGGTTCCTACACGCTCGACGGCGTCGAGGCGAAGGCGATGCACCCCGACGCGGTGCGGGCCCGGGTCGGCCTGATCGAACAGGACCCGTTCGTGTTCGACCAGTCGGTGCGGCAGAACCTGCTCTTCGCCCGTGAGACCGCGACCGACGACGAACTGCTCGCCGTGCTCGACCGGGTCGGCCTGGGGGAGTGGGTCGTCCGACGGGGCGGGCTGGACGCCTCGGTCGGGGAACGCGGCGTGCTCGTGTCCGGCGGCCAGGCGCACCGGCTCGCGCTCGCCCGCGCACTGCTGCACGCGTTCCCGGTGCTGGTGCTCGACGAACCGACCGCAGACGTCGACCCGGACCTCGGTGACACCGTGCTGCGTGACCTCGTCACCACGGCCCGCGCAGCGGGTCGGACGGTCGTCATCGTGTCGCACGTCCCGGTGGCGCCGGACCTGGTCGACCGCACCCTGCGGATGCGGGACGGACGCCTGCTCGCCGGGTGAGCCGACAGGCGGACGCGGGACGGGCCTCCCGGCTTGTATCGTTGACGACCGTGACCACCGAGCAGCACGCCGAGGACCCGAACGCCTACGACTTCCGTCGTATCCAGGAGAAGTGGCAGCCCCGCTGGGAAGGGCTCGGGCTCTTCACCACCGACCTCGACGACACCCGTCCGCGCAAGTACATCCTCGAGATGTTCCCGTACCCGTCCGGCGACCTGCACATGGGGCACGCCGAGAACTGGGCCCTCGGGGACTTCGTCGCGCGCTACTGGCGCCAGCAGGGCTTCAACGTGCTGCACCCGATCGGCTGGGACTCGTTCGGGCTGCCCGCCGAGAACGCGGCGATCAAGCGCGGGGTGGACCCGAAGGACTGGACCTACGCGAACATCGAGCAGCAGAAGGCGTCCTTCAAGCGCTACGCGCCGTCGTTCGACTGGACCACCGAGATCCACACCTCGGACCCCGAGTACTACAAGTGGAACCAGTGGCTGTTCCTGAAGATGTACGAGAAGGGCCTGGCGTACCGCAAGGACAGCTGGGTCAACTGGGACCCGGTGGACCAGACCGTGCTCGCGAACGAGCAGGTCCTGCCCGACGGCACCTCGGACCGCTCCGGCGCCGTCGTCGTGAAGAAGAAGCTCACGCAGTGGTACTTCAAGATCACCGAGTACGCCGACCGGCTGCTCGACGACCTGAACCAGCTCGAGGGACGGTGGCCGGCGAAGGTCATCGCGCAGCAGCGCAACTGGATCGGCCGCTCGGTCGGTGCCGACGTCGACTTCGTGATCGAGGGCCGCGACGAGCCCGTCACGGTCTTCACCACCCGCCCGGACACGATCCACGGGGCGACGTTCCTGGTCGTCGCGCCGGACTCCGACCTGGCGGCTGAGCTCGTCGCCGACCCGTCGGTGCCGGCCTCGGTCCGTGACGACTTCGACGCCTACCTGACGGCGACGCAGAAGACGTCCGAGATCGACCGGCAGAACGCCGACCGCCCGAAGACCGGCGTGCCGCTCGGCCGGTCCGCGATCCACCCGCTCACGGGGGAGCGCCTGCCCATCTGGGCCGCCGACTACGTGCTCGCCGACTACGGCCACGGCGCCGTGATGGCCGTGCCCGCGCACGACCAGCGCGACCTCGACTTCGCGCGGGCGTTCGACCTGCCCGTCAAGGTGGTCGTCGACACGAACGCCGCCGTCACCGGCGCGATCCCGGTCATCCCCGAGGGCGCGACGCTCGACGACTTCGACGTGCCGACCCTCGACCCGGTCGCCACCGGCGAAGCGCTGACCGGTCAGGGCCGGATGATCAACTCCGGGCCGCTCGACGGCATGTCGAAGCAGCACGCCATCACCGCTGCCATCGCGCTGCTCGAAGAGCGCGGCACCGGCCGTGCCGCCAAGACCTACCGCCTGCGCGACTGGCTCATCTCGCGCCAGCGCTTCTGGGGCACCCCGATCCCGATCATCCACGGCGCCGACGGCACCGAGCACCCGGTGCCCGAGGACCAGCTGCCGATCGTGCTGCCCGACACCGAGGGGCTCGACCTCAAGCCGAAGGGCACGTCCCCGCTCGGTGGCGCGACCGACTGGGTGAACGTCCCGAACCCCGTCGACGGCACCCCGGCGCTCCGCGACACCGACACGATGGACACCTTCGTCGACTCGTCGTGGTACTTCCTGCGGTTCCTGTCGGCGAACGACGACACCCAGGCGTTCGATCCGGCAGCCGCACGCCGCTGGGCTCCGGTCGACCAGTACATCGGCGGCATCGAGCACGCGATCCTGCACCTGCTCTACGCCCGCTTCGTCACGAAGGTCCTGTTCGACCTCGGGTACCTCGACTTCACCGAGCCGTTCTCGGCGCTGCTCAACCAGGGCATGGTGCTGTCCGGTGGCTCGAAGATGTCGAAGTCGAAGGGCGGCGTCTCGCTCGGCGACGAGCTCGACGCGAACGGCGTCGACGCCATCCGACTGGTGATGGGCTTCGCCGGCCCGCCGGAGGACGACATCAACTGGGAGGACGTCTCCCCGTCCGCCTCTGCTCGGTTCCTGGCGCGGGCGTACCGCCTGGCGCTCGACGTCACGTCCGCACGCGACGTCGTGTGGGCCGACGGCGACCGGGCTCTCCGCCAGGTCACGCACCGGTTCCTCGCCGACGCCCCCGGGATGATGGAGTCGTTCAAGTTCAACGTCGTGATCGCGCGACTGATGGACCTGGTCAACGTCACCCGCAAGGCGATCGACAGCGGCCCCGGTGCCGGTGACCCCGCCGTGCGCGAGGCCGTCGAGACCATCGCGCTCGGGCTGAGCGTCTTCGCGCCGTACACCGGCGAGGAGATGTGGGAACGGCTGGGCTACGAGGCCACCGTCGCGACGTACGGCTGGCGGAAGGCCGACCCGACGCTGCTCGTGCAGGAGACCCTGACCGCCGTCGTACAGGTCAACGGCAAGGTGCGTGACTCGTTCGAGGTGTCGAAGTCCATCGAGGCGGACGAGCTCGAGCAGCTCGCACGGTCGTCGGCGAACGTGCAGCGGTACATCGGTGACCGGGAGATCGTGAAGGTGATCGTCCGGGCGCCGAAGCTCGTGAACATCGCCATCAAGGGGTAGCGACCGTCGCTGGCGTCGTCCCTCACAGCAGGGGCGTTCGCGGCACCCGTCCACGGGTGTGACCTCCGGAGCCCGGCCGATCGGCCGGGCTCCGTAGCGTTCGGGGCATGTCGTCCCCGTCGTCTCCCGGACCCTGGTGGTCCCGTCTCGCGCTGTCACCGCGGGCCGCCGTGGTGCTGGCGGCGGTCGTGGTGGTGGTTGCCGTCGTCGTGGTGCTCGTCGGGGCGCTGGTGTCGGGTGGTGGCGAGGGTGCCGGAGGAACGGGCGGGGTCGTCGTGCGTGGGGCGCCGACGGCCGGTGCGGCGTCGGGCGGCCCGTCGCCGTCGGCTGGTGCGTCTGCCGGTGCTGCTCCGTCCGCCCCTGGTGCCGGGCGCGTCGTGGTGCACGTGCTCGGGGCGGTGCGGCGGAGCGGTGTGGTCGAGTTACCGGCATCGAGCCGGGTCGGTGACGCGCTCGAAAGTGCCGGTGGGGCCAACGATGACGCCGACCTCGACCGGCTGAACCTGGCGCGGGTGCTGACGGACGGCGAGCGGTTGTACGTGCCGCGGGTCGGGCAACAGGAGGTGCCCGAGGCGCTCGGGCCGATGGCAGACGGTGCTGCCGCCGGGCCGACTGCCACCGCCGGAGCCGGGAGCGGTGGTGGCTCGGCGGGCACCGGGGGCGAGGAGTCCGCCGTCGTCGACCTGAACACCGCCGACCAGGCCGTGCTCGAGACCCTGCCCGGCATCGGACCGGGGCTGGCCGGGCGGATCATCGCCTGGCGTGACGAGCACGGCCGGTTCACCGCGGTCGAGGACCTGCTCGACGTCAGCGGCATCGGCGACGTGCGGTTCGCCGAGCTCCGCGATCGTGTGCGGGTCTGAGGGGCGACGGTGCAGCTCGCGCCGAGTGCGATCGACCTGCGGGTCGCGGTGCCGGTGGTGGTCGCCTGGATCGCGACCGCCCTGCTCGTCGGCGTGCCCGACGTGGCAGCCGTGGTCGGTGGGACCGCGGCGCTCCTCACCGGCGTCAGCGGGATCGTGCTCCGGTGGCGACGGGGCACCGGGGTCGTGCCGGTCGTCGCCGGGCTCCTGCTCGTCGCGGGGGCCCTGACGACGCTGCTCGCAGTGTCGGTCACCGTGGGGGAGTCCAGGCGGGCCCCGGAACCGCTGCGTGCGCTCGTCGCCGGTCCGGGGGCGGGGCGCGTCAACGTCGAGGCGGTGCTGACCCGCGACCTCGTGCCGGGTGACCGCTCCGTCACCGCGACGCTCGTGCGTGCGGACGACCTCGACGGGCTCCGCGTGCCGGTCCGGCTCGTCCCCGACCAGCACGGCGGTGCACCGGGTGCCGTGCTGGCAGCCGGTGCCCGGGTCACCGTGACCGCCGCCGTGCAGCCGGACGAACCCGGATCGGCGACCGCGTTCGTGGCGTTCCTGCGCGGGACGCCGTCGTCGGTGCCGCCCGACGGACTGCTCGGCGCCACCGACACCGCGCGACAGGCCTTCGTCCGGGCCACTGCCGACCTGCCGCAGCCCGGAGCGGCACTGCTGCGCGGACTCGCGATCGGGGACCGCTCCGGCCTCGACCCGACGACCGAGGCAGCGATGGAGACCTCGGCGCTGACGCACCTGACGGCGGTGTCCGGGGCGAACTGCGCGGTGGTGGTCGGCCTCGTCGTGGTCCTCGGCCGTGCCTGCGGGCTCCCGAGAGGCCCCCGAGCGGCGGCGGCCGTCGGCGTGCTCCTGGTGTTCGTCGTGCTCGTGCGGCCCGACCCCTCGATCGTCCGGGCGACGGTGATGGCGATCGTGGTGCTCGTCGTGCACCTGGCCGGCCGACCGGTGCGGGGTGTCCCGCTCATCGCCCTCGCCGCGGTCGGCATGCTCGTCGTCGACCCCTGGTTCGCCCGGTCGTTCGCGTTCGCCCTGTCCGTGCTCGCCACGAGCGGGATCGTGGTGCTCGGCCCGCCGCTCACCGAGCTCCTGGCTCGTCGTCTGTGGCCTCCGGTCGCCGCGGCACTCGCGATCCCCGTCGCGGCGCAGGTGGCGTGCTGGCCGGTGACGATCCCGCTGTCGGCGGCGCTCCCGACCTACGCGGTGCCGGCGAACCTGCTGGCGGAGCCGTTCGCGCCGGTCGTCACGGTGGTCGGGCTCGCCGCGTGTGGTCTCGCTCCGGTGTGGCCGGTGGGTGCGCAGGGGCTCGCGGCCGTCGCGTGGGTCCCGGCCGCCGCCGTCGGGGGCATCGCACACGGGGCGGCGGCCCTGCCCTACGCCTCGGCACCCTGGCCTGCCGGGGTGCTCGGTGTGGCCGCCGCCGTGCTGGTGTGCGGCTGCATCGCGGTCGCCGTGCTGGTCCGGGGGCAGCTCGGCTCCCGGCTGCTGCTCGCCGCGGGGGTCGTGGTCGTGGTCGGTGTCGCAGCGGTCACCGTCCCGGTGCTCGTCGTCCGGGGCTCGGTACCGGATGACTGGTCGGTCGCCGCGTGTGACGTCGGGCAGGGGGACGCCGTGCTGCTCCGCGGTGACGACGCCGTCGCGCTCGTGGACACCGGCGACGACGAGGAACGGCTCCGGGCGTGCCTGGACCTGCTCGGGGTGACCCGGATCGACCTGCTCGTCCTGACGCACTTCGACCGCGACCACGTGGGCGCGGTGGGCGCGGTGGCCGGCACCGTCGAGACCGCCCTGGTCGGACCCGTCGGACGTGCGTCAGACGAACGGGTGGTCGACGACCTCCGACGTGCCGCTGTCGACGTGCGGACGGCCGACGACCGGGTCTCCGGAACCCTCGGGCCGCTCGCCTGGCGTGTGGTGTGGCCGCTGGTCGGCGACCGTGCCGCCGGCAACGACGCGAGCATCGTGCTTGCCACGGGGCCGGCCGACGGAGACTCCTGTCCGGCGTGCCTGACCGGGGTCTTCCTCGGCGACCTGGGGGAGTCGTCGCAGCGTCGGCTCCGGAACGCCGGGGAGCTGCCGGTGGGGCCGGTCGACGTCGTGAAGGTGGCGCACCACGGCTCGGCGGACCAGGACCCGCAGCTCTACCGGGGGCTCACGGCGCGGGTCGGGCTCGTCGGGGTCGGCGCGGACAACACCTACGGACACCCGACGGCATCGGCCCTCGGCATGCTCGAGGCCGTGGGCACGCTGCCGCTCCGCACCGACGAGCTCGGCACCGTGGTGCTCGCCCGGTCCGGCAGCGACGAGGTGCGGGTGTGGACGGAGCGCTCGTCGTCGGCGGCCGCCCGTAGGATCGACGGTGCACCACTCGACCCGGCACCGTCCGGGCCGGCACCACCGGAAGGACCACATGGCCGCCAAGAAGCCCGCGCGCGCCGCAGCGAAGATCGACCAGGTGCCCTGGTCGGGGATCCGTCCGGCGGCCGTCGTGCTCATCACCGGGCCCGAAGCGTTCCTCGCCGACCGCGCCCGCGGTGTGCTGAAGGACCTGCTGCAGGGCGAGGACCCCGCGCTCGAGGTGCACGACCTCGAAGCCGACCAGTACGCCCCCGGGCTCCTCGCCACCCTCGCCAGCCCGTCGCTGTTCGGCGAGCCGCGACTCGTGCAGGTCACGAACGTCGAGAAGTGCACCGACGCCTTCATCACCGAGACGATCTCGTACCTGCAGGCCCCCGCCGACGACGTCACCCTGGTGCTCCGGCACGGGGGTGGTGTGCGCGGCAAGAAGCTCCTCGACACGATCCGCAGCGGTGTCGGCGGCGGGGTCGAGGTGCTGTGCGACGAGCTCAAGCGCGAGACCGACCGCATCGACTTCGTGAACGCCGAGTTCCGCGCCGCACGCCGCCGGATCGCGCCCTCCGCCGTCCGGACCCTGGTGACCGCGTTCGCCGACGACCTCGCCGAACTCGCCGCCGCGTGCCGACAGCTCCTGGCGGACGAGGACGAGGAGATCACCGACAAGGTCGTCGACAAGTACTACGGCGGTCGCGTCGAGACGAACGCGTTCAAGGTCGCCGACATCGCGCTCGCGGGCCGGTCGGCACCGGCGATCGTCGAGCTGCGGCACGCCCTGGCCACCGGCGAGGCACCCGTGCCGATCGTCGCCGCGTTCGCGAGCAAGATCCGCACGATGGCGAAGGTCAGCGCCTTCCGGGGTCCGAGCGGGCAGGCGGCCTCGGCGCTCGGCATGGCGCCGTGGCAGGTGCAGCGCGCGCAGCGTGACGTCGCCGGCTGGAGCGAGTCCGGGCTGGCGAACGCGATCATCAGCATCGCCGAGGCGGACACCGCGGTGAAGGGTGGCTCGCGCGACGCGCACTACGCGCTCGAGGTCATGGTCCGCACCATCGCCCGACGCGGCGAGCCCCGCTGAGGCGAGTCGGGCCTCCCGGCTGTCCCGCGCGCCGTCCCGCGTCGTCGAGTGAGCAGAAGACGACGTGTGATCCCGGGGAACTCGTCGTCTTCTGCTCACTCGAGAGCCCACGCGCGCAGCGCCCCCCCCACGCACGACGAAGGCCCCGCACCAACGGTGCGGGGCCTTCGGACCAGAAGGGTCAGGACGTCAGAGCGACGAGACCTTCTTCGCGATGGCCGACTTGCGGTTCGCGGCCTGGTTCTTGTGGATGACACCCTTGCTCACGGCCTTGTCGAGCTTCTTCGACGCGAGGGCCAGGGCGGCAACGGCCTTGTCCTTGTCGCCGGCGGCGACGGCGTCGTTGGCACGACGGATGTGCGTCTTGAGCTCCGACTTGTAGGCCTTGTTGCGCTCGGTGGCCTTGAGGTTGGTCTTGATGCGCTTGATCTGCGACTTGATGTTCGCCATGAATTGCTCCTGCTCGTCTCGTACGGGTGGGCGCGACCGCAGGGTAGAGGGGCCCTTGGTCGCATCGCGTTCCACCCGTGGGCGGGGAACGCGGAAGCCAGCCACCAACACTACCAGGCAAGCGGGCTGCCACCAAAGCACGAAACACCGCCGGATCGGCGGAACCCCGCGGCCGACCGCGCCGAAACCCCACGGCAACACGCACCGGATACCGTGACGGACATGCCCTCCCTCGCACCGCGCATCGACACCGTGCCCGCCTCCGGCATCCGGAGGGTCTTCGAGCAGGCAGCCCTGCTGCAGTCGAGCGGCACGGACGTCACGATGCTCGTGATCGGCGAGCCGGACGTCCCGGTGGCGCCGCACATCGGTGAGGCTGCCCGTCGTGCCTGGACCGAGGACCGCACCGGGTACACCCCGAACGGCGGGATCGCGCCCCTCCGCGAAGCCGTCCGCGACAAGCTCCGCCGTGAGAACCGGATCGAGGCCGACCTCGAGCAGATCTGGATGACGATCGGTGCGACGCAGGCGCTGTTCCAGGCGATGACGCTGACGCTGAGCCCGGGCGACGAGGTGCTCGTGCCCGACCCCGGCTACACGACCTTCACGATGAACGCCCACATCATCGGGGCGACCCCGGTGCCGTACCGGCTGGAGCCGCAGCACGGGTTCGAGCCCGACCTGCAGGCCCTCGAGGCGAGCGTCACCGAACGCACCCGGGTGCTGATCGTCAACTCGCCGTCGAACCCGCTCGGCTCGGTCTTCGGCGAGGAGACCCTGCGCGCGCTGCTGGCCTTCGCGAAGCGGCACGACCTCTGGGTCATCAGCGACGAGGTCTACGAGTACTTCACCTACGGCACCCGGCACGTCAGCCTGGCGGCGCTCGACGAGGACGACCGCGTGTTCTCGGCGTTCTCGCTCAGCAAGACGTACGCGATGACCGGCGTCCGCGTCGGCTACCTCGTCACGCCGAAGGGGCTCGGCGCGACGATGCGGACCACGCAGGAGGCCATGATCAGCTGTGTCGCCGAACCCGACCAGTACGCGGCCCTCGCGGCGATCGTGGGGGACCACTCCGCGGTGCGCGACGCCCGGGAGCACTACCGCGCGAACCTCGAGGTCGCGAAGGAGACGCTCGACGCCGCCGGCATCCGGTACCTCGACCCGCGCGGGGCGTTCTACCTGTGGGTCGACATGTCGCACGCCTCCGACGGGGACATCGCCGAGTGGGCGCTCGGGTTCCTGCAGCGCGAGCGGGTCGCCGTCGCACCGGGCAGCGCCTTCGGACGCACCGGCGAGGGCTGGATCCGCGTCTGCCTCGCAGCCACCGCGGAGGACCTCCGGCGCGGCCTCGGTGCCCTGCCGGCTCCGGCGCACGCGACCGTCTGACGCGCGGTCCACACGGCCAGGAGGCCCGGTGCCGGTCAGCAGGACGGCGCACGGTGCGTGGTCCTCCACCTGGTGCGAGGGTGCTCGCCCCGTGCCGCGCAGCATCCGGCCACCGGGCGGTCGACTGCGCACGGCCCCGCCGCCCTCGCACCGTGCGGGGTCCAGCACGCCGGCGCGAGGGCGCACCAAACAAGCACCGAACGCGCACCGTGCGTGGCGGACGCGCGCCGTGCCTCCAGGTCGGGTGAAGCGTGGGAGACTGTTGCGACCGTCCGACCCACCTGAGGAACCGTGAGCCCACAAGCATCCGCACCGCTGGAGCCCGCAGCGACCCCGGCCGACGCGATCCGCAACTTCTGCATCATCGCGCACATCGACCACGGCAAGTCGACGCTGGCCGACCGCATGCTGTCGATCACCGGCATCGTCGAGGACCGCGCGATGCGTGCGCAGTACCTCGACCGCATGGACATCGAGCGCGAGCGCGGCATCACGATCAAGTCGCAGGCCGTGCGCATGCCGTGGGAACTCGACGGTGAGACCTTCGCGCTGAACATGATCGACACCCCCGGGCACGTCGACTTCTCGTACGAGGTCTCGCGCTCCCTGGCCGCCTGCGAGGGCGCGATCCTGCTCGTCGACGCCGCCCAGGGCATCGAGGCGCAGACGCTCGCGAACCTGTACCTGGCGCTCGAGAACGACCTCGAGATCATCCCGGTCCTCAACAAGATCGACCTGCCGGCGGCCGAACCGGACAAGTACGCCGCCGAGCTCGCACAGCTCATCGGTGGCAAGCCCGAGGACGTCCTCCGGGTGTCCGGCAAGACGGGCGTCGGGGTGCCCGAGCTCCTCGACCTGGTCGTCCGTCGTGTTCCGGCCCCCGTCGGCGACGCCGAAGCGGCGCCCCGCGCGATGATCTTCGACTCGGTCTACGACAGCTACCGCGGCGTCGTCACCTACGTCCGCATGATCGACGGCACCATCTCGCCCCGCGAGAAGGTCCAGATGATGTCGACCAAGTCGACGCACGAGATCCTGGAGATCGGGGTCTCGAGCCCGGAGCCGAAGCCCACGAAGGGGCTGTCCGTCGGCGAGGTGGGCTACCTGATCACCGGTGTGAAGGACGTCCGCCAGTCCAAGGTCGGCGACACCGTCACGAGCGCGCAGAAGCCCGCGACCCAGGCGCTGCCCGGCTACACGGACCCGAAGCCGATGGTGTTCTCGGGCCTGTACCCGATCGACGGCAGCGACTACCCGGTGCTCCGCGAGGCGCTCGACAAGCTCAAGCTCTCCGACGCCGCACTGGTCTACGAGCCGGAGACCTCGGTCGCGCTCGGCTTCGGGTTCCGCTGCGGGTTCCTCGGACTGCTGCACCTCGAGATCATCACGGAGCGGCTGTCCCGCGAGTTCGGCCTCGACCTCATCACCACGGCCCCGAGCGTCATCTACGAGGTCACGACCGAGGACAACGCCGTGACCGAGGTCACGAACCCCTCGGAGTTCCCGACCGGGCGCATCGTCGAGGTCCGCGAGCCGATGGTCCGCGCCGCGATCCTGGCCCCGAAGGACTACGTCGGCGCGATCATGGAGCTCTGCCAGCAGCGCCGCGGCTCCCTGCTCGGCATGGAGTACCTCGGCGAGGACCGCGTCGAGATCCGCTACGAGATGCCCCTCGGCGAGATCGTCTTCGACTTCTTCGACCAGCTGAAGAGCAAGACCCAGGGCTACGCGTCGCTCGACTACGAGCCCACTGGCGACCAGGCCGCCGACCTCGTCAAGGTCGACATCCTGCTGCAGGGCGACCAGGTCGACGCCTTCAGCGCGATCGTGCACCGCGACAAGGCGTACGCCTACGGCACGCTCATGACGGAGCGGCTCCGCAAGCTCATCCCGCGCCAGCAGTTCGAGGTGCCGATCCAGGCTGCCATCGGCGCCCGCATCATCGCCCGCGAGAGCATCCGCGCGATGCGCAAGGACGTCCTGGCGAAGTGCTACGGCGGTGACATCACCCGCAAGCGCAAGCTCCTCGAGAAGCAGAAGGAGGGTAAGAAGCGCATGAAGACCATCGGTCGGGTCGAGGTCCCGCAGGAGGCCTTCATCGCGGCGCTCTCCGGCGACGTCGAAGAGAAGAAGAAGTAGCGCCGCGTCAGCCGGTCCGGCGGGCGCGGGCCCGCAGGGCGGCCAGGCAGAGGGCCGGGAGGCTCGCTGCGGCCAGTCCCGCCAGTGCGGTCCGCAGGATGGCCCAGTGGGCAGCCGCGTCGAAGTCGGTCTGCTCGCCGGAGGCCACCCCGGCGACCACGGCACCGACCACCATCGCGAGCGTCACGACCGCGAGGGCCAGCGCCAGCCGGCGGCCGCGATCACGCCGCACCGCCGACACCAGCGCAGCACCGAACAGCAGCACCCCGGCGCCGGCGCAGCTCGCCCCGACGGCGGCGATGACGTTCGCGGTGTCGAAGCCGTTCCACGACTCGGGGGCGATCGCGGCGGTGGCGTACCGCGCGGGTGACGCTGCGGCCGAGGTCGTCACGTCCACCAGCACCCGGGCGGTCGCCGCCACGCCGAACGCGACGAGCGTGAGCGCGGCGAGGACGGCGGTCCGGCGGTCGACGGACCGCGGGCGGGCGGGGGTGGGGCGGGGCACCTGCTGACGATAGC